>ASZI01000300.1 GCA_000416315.1 Osedax symbiont Rs2
TGCCTTTGATTAAGCTACTGATTTGAGCTGCAAAAAAACTTAGCTACTATTTTTCTTTTCTTTTCGTTTTTTCCAATTATCTGAACTACAGTTTATTCACATAGCTTGTTGTTGATACAGGATTTAGCAACTGCAACTCAAACAGCAGTAGGACTTGCAATCAGGGATGACCATGAACTCAGATAATATACTTTTGTTACCTAATCAGCTTTCAATTGAAAACGTTAGCGAATACAAAGACACCTTGATAGAGCACCTGGAGACCTCATCTTCGGTGGTCACTGTAGATGGCTCCGAGCTGTCACGTGTTGATACCGCAGGGGTGCAATTATTGGTTATTTTTGTCCGGCAGGTCATTGCCAACGACAAACAAGTCAAATGGCAGAGTTGCTCCGATGTTTTGCAAGCAACCGCTGAACAACTAGGTTTGAAGCAACAACTATTAGATTGCAAATAAAGAAATAGGTAATTGGGAGAGAATAATATGGCAACTATATTAGTAGTTGACGATTCAGTATCACTGCGAAACATGGTCACTTTTACCTTGAAAAATGAAGGCTTTGATGTAGTAGAGGCGGGCGATGGGCAGGAGGCTTTGGGCAAAGCCAAAGGGGCCAAGTTCGATTTAGTGCTGACCGATGTCAATATGCCAAGAATGGACGGTATTACTTTTTGTGCGGCTCTGCGCAAAGAGGCGGCGTTTAAATTTACTCCAATATTAATACTGACCACAGAAAATTCGCCTGAGATGAAAGAAAAAGGCAAAACCGCCGGGGCGACAGGCTGGTTAGTGAAACCTTTTAATCCTGAAAAATTACTCTCTACCATCAAACGTGTCGTAAGGTAATTGCCGATATGAGTATTGATCTTTCACAATTTATAGCAACTTTTCTCGAAGAGAGTTACGAAGGCATTGATGTGATGGAAAATAGCCTCTTGACTCTGGAAACCGATGACGATGAAGCTATCAATGTTATTTTTCGCGCTGCTCACTCCATCAAAGGAGGCGCCGGAACCTTCGGTTTCAATGAAGTGGCGGATTTTACCCATGTCGTGGAAACACTACTGGACGAGGTGCGTAGCGGCCAGCAGGAGGTTACCCCTAAACTGATCAATTTGTTACTTGAATCAGTGGATTGCATTAAGGGACTGCTTGGTGCGGCTCAGGATGGGCCACAAGCCGACTCACAGCAAATTGCTGATGTCCAAGCGCGTTTGCAAGTTTATATAGTCGCAAAAGGCGCTGCTGATGATAATCCCGAAGACAATTGTGAAGTGATTCCCAGCGGCAAACATCAGAGCTGGAAGATTCATTTTTCTGCGGAATCGGAGATTTTGGAGAATGGCCATGAGCCGGCACTGATGTTTTCTGCCCTCGCAGATTTAGGATCCTTGACCGTTGAGGCCGAGCTAGACTCATTACCTACATTGGCAGAAAGCGATCCGCAACTGCTGTATTTAAGCTGGAGCATTCACTGTGATAGCGATTGTGGCGAATCGGAGATAGAAGAGATTTTTGAGTGGGTTGAAGATGAATGTCAATTAGACATTGACAAAATTATGAGTGAGCAATCCCTCACAAAAAGCTGGCAGATAAATTTCGAGCCGCACAGCGACATGCTCAATACTGGCAATGATCCCGCACTGATGTTTAGTGCCCTGGCTAAATTGGGAGCGTTAAAGGTTTCAGCCAATACCGATAAATTGCCGGAACTGCAGCAATACCTTGCAGATTCACTGTATATCTCTTGGCAGCTAGAATTAGCGGCGGACTGTGAAAAACAACAAATTGCAGACATATTTGAATGGGTAGAAGATTCGTGCGATTTGCAAATAACTGAGCAATCCGGTACTGCACAGCAACAAGCTGGGGTCGAGGAAGAAGGGCAACAGACAGAAAAAGTTGAAAGCAAAAAAACTAATGGTGACAAAGCTAAGGCACGCGGCAACAAAGCGGCTGAGAGCAGCTCGATCAGAGTAGATACCGATAAAATAGACTCGCTGATTAACCGTGTTGGCGAACTGGTTATTACACAGGCGATGCTTGGCCAAGTGGGTGATGACTTGTCCGAAATTCCTGGCGTAAATACGGAACGCCTACAGGAGGGGCTTGAGTTACTGGAGCGCAATACCCGTGATTTGCAAGAAGATGTAATGCGCGTGCGCATGTTGCCGGTGAGTTTTGTATTTAATCGTTTCCCGCGTCTAGTCCACGATGTCAGTGGCAAACTGTCGAAAAAAGTTGAATTAATTATTTCTGGTGAGCAGACCGAAATAGACAAGACAGTGATGGAAAAAATAGGCGATCCGATGGTGCACTTAGTGCGCAACTCATTAGATCACGGCTTGGAAGAACCGGCGCAGAGAATCGCAGCGGGCAAGCCAGAAGTGGGTACGCTCAAATTAAATGCCTATCATCAGGGCGGTTTTGTAGTGATAGATATCATCGATGATGGCAACGGCTTAAATACTGAAAAAATTCGTACCAAAGCGCTGGAGAAAGGCTTGATCACTGAAGATCAGCAGCTCAGCGATGATGAGGTCAACGGCCTAATTTTTAAGCCGGGATTCTCCACTGCGGATGTCGTCAGTGACTTATCCGGGCGAGGTGTTGGCCTAGATGTAGTGATGCGCAACATAGAATCATTAGGTGGTCAGGTCAGTGTTAAATCGGAACCGGGCAAAGGATCGGCGTTTAGTATCAAATTGCCTTTAACTTTGGCTATTCTCGAAGGGCAGTTAGTGCGGGTCCATGAAGATACTTATGTGATTCCGCTGGTGTCTATCGTCGAGACCATAGTGATCAATAAAGAGTCAAAAAATCCCATCGCCGGGGAAGAAAAATTATTGCACTTTCGCGATGAATACATCTCACATCTGGATCTGAAAAAATTGTTTCATTTACCCGGGGCAGATTCAGTGGCAAGTACCGATACCACTTTGGTCGCCATAGTGGAAAACTCCGGTAAAAAAGTAGGTTTGGTCGTCGATGAGTTATACGGTCAGCAGCAAGTGGTTATCAAGAGCCTGGAAGTGAATTTCAAGCGCATAGAAGGTTTATCCGGTGCGACAATTTTAGGCGATGGCAGTGTTGCCCTAATCCTGGATGTAGCAGGGCTGATCCAGCGAGGCATGAATTTCGAAGCTGCTAGCGCAGTCAATAGCCGTAACAAATTACAAAACGAACGGACTCAGGGGTATCTGTAATGAGTACAGAAAATTGGCAAAATCAAGCCGCAGAAACACAGCATAACTCAGAGGGGCAACAATATTTGAGTTTTGTCTTAGATGCCGAAGAATACGGTATCGACATATTAAGAGTGCAAGAGCTCAGGGGCTGGACGCCCGTCACGCCAGTGCCGGACATGCCGGAGTATATCAAAGGGGTGCTAAATTTACGCGGCGCTATTATTCCCGTGGTGGACTTGCGCAAACGCTTTGGTTTACCGGAAAGAGATTATGGTCCAACCACTGTTGTGATAGTCATTAAAGTAGACAGTGGCACTAAAGAGCGGGTGATGGGCATTATTGTGGATGCTGTAGCAGAGACTTACACGCTGACCCAAGATCAGATACAACCGCCGCCGCAAATTGGTGGAGGGATTAGCTCTGAGTTTATTACCGGCTTAGTAGCGCAAGAAGAAAAAATGATTGTCTTGATGGATATTGATGAACTAATGAACTCGGATGAACTGGCTATCGATGTGCCAGCATTATCAAATGTTAAGTAGCACAGGGATGTGAGGAATTATAATGAGAATTAATGAGCCAGTGACAGACCACGAATTAAAACTAGTTAACGGCCAAGAGCTAGTGACAAAAACCGATTTAAACGGGGTGATGACTTTCATAAACCAGGCATTTATAGATATAAGTGGTTATAGTCACGATGAGCTAATGGGGCAGAACCACAACATGGTACGCCACCCGGATATGCCAACCCAGGCCTTTAAAGATCTGTGGTCGACCTTAAGACTTGGCAGGCCCTGGTCGAAGTTGGTGAAAAATCGCGCCAAAAATGGTGATTACTACTGGGTTAAAGCGCATGTGACACCTGTTTTCAGAAACGGTGAAATGGTCGAGTATATGTCGGTGCGTACCCGACCATCCGAGTCTGAAATTGAGCAGGCCAGCAAGCTGTATGTTCAGTTGCGCAAAGAGCAAGTGATACTGGCAGAGCCCGATACCATTGCCGAGGCTGATCTTAGTCAAGGGCTGGTAAAAACAGCGGGCATAGCAGCAACAGCTGCTATTGTTATCAATGCGGCGCTGTATTTATTAGGACTACCCCAGGCGACTTTAATGGCGGGGGCACTGGGCGCATTTGCGATGTTATTTGTCGGCTCACAAAGTTTCATCAGACAGAGTGTTATTGAGCCATTAAAGCAAGTTCGCGAGCATTTGCAAGAGGTATCATCGGGTAAGTATCTGGCGGATATTCCTGTGGATGAACCTGGAGAAATGGGAGGGGTTAAACGTGAAATAAAAATGCTGGGAATCAAACTTGGTTTTGAAATTAACGATACTAAACAACAGTT
>ASZI01000301.1 GCA_000416315.1 Osedax symbiont Rs2
TCACTGATGGAGTGATTGATGGCGATTTTGACATCTATTTCCCCGTCATTTAGCCGCCGTATATCACGACAAGCCTGACCAAATGCCCAGTTGCCAATTTCTCTGATGGCACCAGTTCGCTCTGCCACCGGAATAAATTGATCGGGCATCACAATGCCCTTTTGTGGATGATTCCAGCGAATCAGTGCCTCACATATATCGATAGTCTCCGATTTAAGATTTAAAACCGGCTGATAATAAAGTTCAAACTCTCCCTGTTCCAGAGCCCGTAACAAGTCGGCGTGTAGCGCCAGATAGCCCTCGGCTTGCTGGCGCATTCCCTCATTGAAAAAGAAATGCTGGTTGCGCCCTGCTCTTTTGGCTGCATACATAGCCTGATCTGAGTGGTGCAGCAAAGCAGCCACATCCAACCCATCAATAGGGTACATAGCAATCCCCAAACTGACGGTAATATACTGCTGCTGACCGGAAAACTCTATCGGCTGTTGTAAGTGTTTTTTTATTTTTTCAGCCAGTAAGTCGGCCTTGATCACATCGTCAACATTGCGGGCGACAAAGATAAATTCATCTCCGGAAATACGCGCCACTAAATCGGAGTTTTTCGCAGCAAACTCAAGACGCGCGGCGAACTCGGTTAATATCGCATCTCCCCCCCCCTGCCCTAACTGATCATTCATTTGCTTAAAGTAATCGATATCCATGAAGAACACGGCAAAATCTGATTGATCTCGCTGCGCCTCCTCAATCACCTCCCGTAACCGGCGGGAGAAATGATAGCGATTCGGCAGCCCTGTTAACAAATCGTAATTAGCCCGGTAAGCCCCCGCTTTTACATCGACACTGCGCTGTTTATAAATAGAGATTATGCGGTAACTTAACACTGAAACACCGACAGATAGCAGCGCTGCAACAAACCAAATAAGGCCGAGAAAAATAGCATTCTTTTGGCTGATTAAAGTGCGAATTTTCCAGACCTGATCACCCACTGGCAAAAACACCTTGTTAACTTGCTCTGTTGTTAACAGCTTTTTTGCAGTGGATCTAAAGATGTTTTTAGCATTGCCGGGAGCTCTTACCGTAAAGACTAAAGGGTAGTGATGCCCCTGAAATATTTCAGAATTTAAATAGCTAGCTAAATCTAACTGCAGTGAGATCACACCATTTTGGCCACTGCTGATCCCCTGTCGAAATAATGGAACATGCAATATTAAACTCGCTACCCCGCGACCAGTTGAACGAGTTTGTGTAATGAATTTAACACTTAAAGATTGCGCAGCAGCTTTCACTTTTTCCAGTACAGCTTTATCTAGATTACTGGCAATGGGCCCCTCTGTGTCACGAAAGGGATATCTAAGTACAGGCGCTTGGTCGGGGTACCAGCTCAGGGATCTGGCATACTTTTGCTGTGCCAATAATTTCTTTGCCAACAAATTAAAGCTTTGTTGGGTAACTGGCGGTGATTTGGCGATGGCAACACGCAACTCTTGCAGAGTAGCATTGCTGACAGCAATTAATTGGCTCAGCTGCTGTTTCACCAGCATTGATTGCTGCATAGCGGCCATTTTAGCGAGGGCAGTTTGCCTCTCACTCAATACATATAAAAATAGGCTGAAAACCAACATCAATACCACGCCAATTGTTGCGGCACTCAACATTGGGCCATAACCTCTGGTCAATATTTTTTCGATGCTCCCTCCCCCTGATGCCCCACTAGAGAACATTTTTTCGGAGCGAATGTATCTACGCTCTTGTGTTCGCATTGGCATCTATATCACCTTGTTGTAACCAATGTATTGTACACCTGAATCTATTTACTGCGCGGCTAAAACGAAATTTTGTGCTAACTAAAAGCCGCTCTATAGCAATCAAATCACCTTACCTGAGTTAATCAGATGATCTGTAGTAAAGAACTTTTCAGCGCTTTCAGGAATGTCGATGTAGCGGGGGAGCAACATACTGTTTGCACCTGATGCTAGGGAGGGCTTAGGGTATTGCTTGATCCGCCATAAGTAAAACTGGCAACGGCGGATGATCAGCGTGACTAAAATCGATACTAGGTTTTTTTGCCCGCCCATTTGCACTTTGTTGACGATGTTACTAATAATCCCCTCAAGAGGCTTAATAGCGCAACTTAGCCATACAAAACAGCTTCTCTTAGGCTGTAAAACAGATGACAGCACTAGTGAGCTGGCTAGATATTTTTTGTCTGTATCAGTCAGAGACATTAACTTGATCCGTTGCTTAGCAAAAGATTATATTAACAGAGTATTAATGCTATTTGGTAGCATTTCTATCCCTTGAAATTACAGAAAATGCCGTAAACTGACATTAAATACACAGCTTGTCGAACCACTGCGCAAAAGCGACCTGAATGCGACATTAATTGCCTTGACTATTTATTATTGACTGATTTTGACATCATTATTACGCAAGCTTTGATTACTTGATTGCATTGACCAACAAAAAAACTCGTAACCACTGTCTGTTAGTTACGAGTTTTTGATTCGACAATGAGCTTAAGACTAGTCTTTAGACTTTCTCAGTAGCCTATATCGCCTGGTGAGGGCTCAAGTTTAAGCAGACCAATTACTGCACTTTTGTAGATTTCGGTAACGATTGGTCAACAGATTTATCGCTTCTTAAAAGGTCGGGCTTAATCCTGTATTTAAGATTGCAGCTCAATCCATTGTGCTAATTCATCAGCACCACCAATCGCCACCCCATCAATGAATACTTGCGGGGTTGTACCTTTTCCGGAAATGGCTTGTAGACTGCTAGTGCTGATACCGTTAGCCGCTATCTCAATTTCTTCGAACTTGTATCCCGCCTGTTTAAGCGCCGCTTTAGCTCTGACGCAGTGACCGCAGCCCGGTTTGGTCAGCATGCTGATATTTTTTGGTTTTTCAGCTTCTGGATTCAAGTAATTGAGCATAGTATCAGCATCGGAAATAGCAAACGGGTCACCGGGGAGATCCTCCTCGATAAACATTTTTTCAATCTTAGCGTTACGCACTAACATGGAGTAGCGCCAAGAGCGCTTACCAAACCCAATGTCACTTTTATCAACCAACATACCCATAGCGTCAGTGAAATCTGCGTTGCCATCCGGGATAAATTCGATGTTGTCGGCCTGTTGGTCCGCGGCCCACGAGTTCATCACAAAAGTATCGTTGACTGAGACGCAGAGTATTCTATCTATACCATTAGCGGCGAAAACGTTCGCAAGTTCGTTATATCGGGGCAAGTGGGTACTAGAACAAGTCGGTGTAAAAGCACCGGGTAGTGAAAAAACAATCACATTCTGGTCTTTAAACAATTCCAGAGTACTTATCGTCTTCCATTGATCATCGACCATAAGATTGAAGCTTACCTGGGGGATTTGTTGGCCTTCGATATTTGTTAACATCTTTGTTTTCCTCTGTTCGCGCTCTGTATTTAAGATAGGATCAGTTTACGAAAACAGTGAGGAAAAATAAAATCAATTATATGGATAATTACAATCGATTTTATCGATCGTAATTATTCCACAAGGTATGCTCTTTTTGAATCAAGCTTTATACAAAGGCATTAGACCCGTTTGTATTTGCCACTAATTTTTACCATTAGCATGGCTTTGACGCTCTTTCGCTTTCGCTAATATTATTTGTCTGCCAGCACTGTCCATGCCTGACCAAGCACAGATCTCCTCTATACTGCGAAAGCAACCTAAACAAATATCCTGATCATTCAGGCAGCAATTTCGAATACAGGGAGACCTTAGTCTATCGCTTGAACTGACTTTGTCTCTAGTCATGTCTACAGCAAGCGGGATGATTAAGTTTCAACCCGTCTGACCTTCATCTTACCAACACCAATTTCGGTCACCTCCACTTCATCACCGGCGGCCAGCGTTTGATCACTGCTGACCTTCCAGTTAATTCCAGAGTACTGGTGATCGATACTGGTTTTCAGTTGCAAATTTTGCTGTAGCGCAAAGCGGTGGCCGATCATATCTCCTTTAACCGGCTTATGATCTACTTTATTCTGCATCTTTTTTAACGGCTGCCAGAGTACCGCAGTACTGACACTACTGATTATAGCGACAATTATTACCGCATTAGTCCCAGTGTCAGCCACCAGCCCAGTGAAAAAAATCAGTCCAGTCCCCAGCAGTCCTAAACCTAAAAAAAACAGAAAGAAAGTGCTAAAACCTAACACAAAGACTTCCAGTACTAATACTAGCAGCCCTGCAACTAATAGCGACTGAGCCATATTTTGCGTCAGTATTTCCATTAGATCCCCTTGTTTAAAGTATTGATAATCGTCATAGCCTGAGCGACCACACTGGAGGCTTCTGTACTAGAGTCAGGCAGTAGCACTACAGTCGATTCTTTGGCTATCGCTTGCTTGGCGTCTATTGCCTTTGTCGCCAGATCCAGCTGAACAGCTTTTTGTCCCTCTTCGGTTTTGGCGGCATTACCTACCGTTATCAATGCCTCTGCCTGAGCTGAGGCCACTGCGATTATGGCTTTAGCTTCACCTTCTGCTTTGAGTATTTGCTGAGCTTTATCTGCTTCTGCAGCCAAGACCTGCGCTTGCTTTTGACCTTCAGCCACGTTGATAGCTGCCTGCCTGTCACCTTCAGACTCTAAAATCTGCGCACGCTTAACCCTCTCAGCCTTCATCTGCGCTTCCATTGCCTCCATAATAGTCGCAGGCGGGACTATATCTTTAATCTCGTAACGCAGCACTTGCACACCCCAGGGCTCTGAGGCCTGGTTAATAGATTCTACTATGTTTTGATTGAGCTTATCTCGCTCCTCGAATGTTTTATCCAGCTCCATTTTACCTAGCTCTGATCGCATTGTGGTCTGAGCTAACTGCACTACGGCGAAGCTATAATCTTCAACTCCGTAAGTCGCTTTAAAAGGATCTAACACTCGAAAATACAGCACCCCGTCAACGGTTAAGGTGATGTTATCGCGGGTAATTGCTCCTTGACTAGGCACATCAACTGCCTGCTCCTTTAGCGAGCGATCTGCTGAAATTTTATCGATAAAAGGCATCAAAAAATTTAGTCCAGCCTCCCTACAAGACTGAAATTTACCGAAACGCTCAATCACATAAACACGATTTTGCGGAACAAATTTTAATGACCTGAAAGCAATCACCAGCAGCAATACTAAGCCGATAAACTGCCAGCTAAAAACATTAGCTAATAATAATTCAACAAGAGTTTCCATTCACAACATCCTTTTTAAAGTTGTGCAACTTGTATTCAGGCTAGGACACTTCTTACCTGTGTGATCAGTTGCATAAAATTTTTGAGTTTAAACCCCACCACAATTAACGGGCCGCTGGCTTATATAGCACCTGTGTTCAAAGCAGACAACAGCATAACATTTTTCAAATAAGACCTAAAACAAATTCAATTAATCATCAATAGAACAGCAACTTATGTTTGACGGACAAAGCTTATACTAAGCTCAGCCTTGAATAGAAGAGAGAGGGGGGGGGGGGAGATAGGAGTAGCGACTACTGATCTTTTATGTTTTCCATG
>ASZI01000302.1 GCA_000416315.1 Osedax symbiont Rs2
AAACTGAGCAAACTGAGCAACAGCAAACTCAGATCGAGCAAACAGAGAAAAAGAAATCCAGTGGATCGAGCTTTCAATTAGAATGACTCCGACAGTTCAACTGTCGGTAGTCGCTAGCGAGCTCTCTAGTTCCAAGCCGTAGAGGGGCGAATTTCCCCAGTGACGGATTTTAGCGAGTTGACAATCTGCGGTTGGAAAAAATCTTTTAAACGGCTATTTTCTGCACTCGTTATGGCGCCTATTTTATTGAGTAACGCACCTAGCGCCACTTCACTGGCGCGGGTGGCACCGTCGTCAATTTTAAGCGCAAAGCCCAATTTTAACCCTGGAATAACACCTGCATAAGCGGCTTCTGCGCCGGTTTTAACAATAGCGCGCCCCTGGGTTTCACTGATGACGGCACTACAGCAGCGCTCAGAGCCTGCCAGCATTTCTGGATGTGCGGCAATTGAGTGTAAAATTTTCCCCATGGCGATTCCTCTGGCTCCCGGCTGTTGATCGGGTTCTGCAAACAGAGCAAAGGCATAGGCGAGTTTCTGCATTGGCATATAGATAGCTGGCAGACCACAGCCATCTTGTTCCCAGTGCATTTTACTGACATCTGCGCCAATCATTTCTGAGAGTGTCGTCATCCATATTTGTTGCACTACGTGCTGGTGGGCACTGTAACCTTGCACTTGGGGCAATAAATGTTTTGCCAAAGTCAGCATGCCACTGTGTTTGCCGGAGCAGTTGTGGTGAGCTTTAGTCGGTTGTTGCGCAGCAGCGACCATAGCGTATGCCGCTTTTTGATAGCTGGGCATGGCACTTCCACACTCCAGGTTGGAAGTGTCCAGATCTAATCTGCTAAGCCACTGCTTTACTGTGTCTACGTGGATTTTCTCTGAGTTATGTGAGGCGCAACTCAAGGCAATTTCGCGCTCGGATAAATTAAATTTTTCAGCGGCGCCGGATTCTATTAAAGGTATTGCCTGCAGTGGCTTTAGTGCTGATCTTGGATAAATATCCCTGGCGTAGTCGCCAATAGAATAAACCACTTCTCCCTGGGCATTAACGACAACTGCGCTGCCTCTATGGCATGACTCAACAACAGTATTTCTGACCACTTCAACAAGTATTGGATTTAGATTCATTTTCAGCCTCGCAAAATATTTTTAGCTACTCTAATAGGTTTGTCGCTTGGGCGCAAAGAACTGTCAGAAAAAACCTATAAGTAATGGATACTGTGAAACTAAGTGTTAAAATTCTGTTTTTAAATTTAGCTGCCCAGCCTGTCTGAGCAGCCTTTCAAGGTTGTACTAACGTCATGGAAAATTTCCCTGATACCATCCCTGCGCTAAGACCCCTCGCAATGCCCGCCGATGCCAATCCAGATGGAGATATATTTGGCGGTTGGATAATGTCGCAAATGGACATTGCCAGCGGCAATTTTGCCGCGCAACAGGCAAAGGGGAGGGTAGTGACAGTGGCAGTCGATGCCATGACTTTTCACAAGCCTATCTACATTGGCGATGATGTCAGTTGTTTTTGTAGCATAGCGCGCAAAGGTAATACCTCTATTACCATCCATGTTGAAGTCTGGGTACAAAGGCATCACAGTGAAACAGTGGTTAAAGTGACAGAAGGCACATTTACTTTTGTCGCCATTGATGAGGCCGGTAAATCCCGGGCCATTTGATGCAATATTAACTCTTTGAATAGATGATAATGCAGTGCACAACATACCGCTTAAATAAATATTCCCCTAAATCTGAATGTTTGAGATAGCCCGTTAAAACAAGGAAATGCAGTGAAGCCGTTTGAGTTAAAAATAGTCGCAGATGAAAATATTCCCGCAGTAGAGCAAATGTTTGCACGCTTTGGCTCTGTCACAAGGGTGGATGGACGCTCATTAAGTCCAGAGCAACTGGTTGATGTTGATGTTTTACTGGTGCGTTCAGTAACCCAGGTAAATCAGCAGTTATTAGCCAACAGCCCAGTGAAGTTTGTCGGCAGCGCGACTATTGGTACCGACCACGTTGATAAGAACTACTTAAACAGCAGTAATATTCAGTTTGCCAGTGCACCGGGGTGCAATGCAGATGCAGTGGTTGAGTACGATCTGAGCTGCATTATGCAGTTATTGCAACAGACTAATGAATCCCTGGCCGATAAAGTAGTGGCTATCGTCGGGGTAGGTAACGTCGGTTCGCGTCTGGCACGCCGCCTGCAAGAAATAGGCGTAAAACAGCTAATCTTAAATGATCCCCCTAGAGCCGAGCATGAGTCAGGGTTTAGTGATCTTCGCTGTGTGTTAGAAACAGCGGATATCATCGCACTGCACACCCCACTGATCAAAGAGGGCCCCTGGCCGAGTGAACATCTTGTGGCCAGTGCGGAACTGGCCATGTTAAAGCCCGGGGCAATACTGCTTAATGCAGGTAGAGGACCGGCGATCAAAGGTGATGATTTGTTGGCGTTTTTACGTAAAAGGCAGGATGTGCGCACCGTGTTGGATGTCTGGGAACACGAACCAGCTGTTGACAGCGAGTTGGCGGCGATGGTTGACATCGCGACCCCGCACATCGCCGGCTATAGCCTGGAAGGTAAAATACGCGGTACATTTATGCTTAAACAGGCACTGGCTGATTTTTTACAAGTAAGCTGTGATGAAAGCCTGCAGCAATTCTTGCCAGATCCCGCCATCAGCAGTGTGCAGCTAACCGATCAGGCTGATGTAATGGCTGTGATTAACCTGCTTTACGATCCCTATCGCGATGACAGAGCGCTGCGGGCAACGTTGCAGAGTCCAGATCAGCGGCGTGAATTTGATATGCTGCGCAAAAATTATCCGATTCGCAGAGAGTTCTGCTCACTGGCGATCGGTGGCTCTATAAGTGACAGTCACAAATCGAAATTTTTGCAGCTAGGCTTTTCCGCTCAATAAGGGTCAACATTAACAACAGTTGCCGGGATTAGTTTTACAGTTAAGGGGAAAAGAGTTATCGCAATATCAGTGCAATCGCTGCGAGAGTTAAATCCGAGTGTCGGCTCAAAAGTGGTCATAGAAATGGTCTCTCCGCGCCGAAAAATCGCTCTGGAATTATTGGGCTACATTGAGGGCAAGTCGCTGTTGGTCAGCGTTGGGCGTAAAAGCGCGGGTTACAGCGCTAAGAGCCTGGAAGGGGTGATGCTTAAAGTGCACATCATGATGGAGGGGCGAATTTGTACTTTCATGTCCAGATTGATCAAAGTGATAGCAGAACCTTTTGGCTGCTGGCATTTGGCTTACCCTAAGAGCTTCGAGGTCAGCAATATTCGCAAGAACATCCGAGTTTCTCTGCAGTTGCCTGTGTCTATTGAGTTTCAGGACCAACAGCGCGGGCAAGATTTTGAGATACCTAACATGGTTTATTGCACTGATATCTCACTGCAAGGATTGGGTATTGAGGCGCCACAAGTGCTAGGTGAGTTGGGGGATGAGTATTTTGTCACTATGCGTTTAACAATAGCCGGCGTTGATCAGCTGCTGTTGACCTCACTGAAACTGCGCTCGGTTAAAACCACAGCCAGCTCAGTAGTAGTGCATGGCTTAGAATTTCAAGACAATGAAGATGAGACAAAAGTATTAATTGCCGCTTATGTGTACAAAGAGATGCTGGTTAAGTTGGGTTATGTCGATCGGTGATAGTCGTAAGTCGTAAGTCGTAAGTCGTAAGTCGGAAGTTGGAAGTTGGAAGTTGGAAGTTGGAAGTTGGAAGTTGGTAGTTGGAAGTTGGTGAAGTTTAAATATTATATAGTTGGGATATATCGATGAGTGAAAACAGAGCGTTTAAGTTGGGGTTGCTAATTAATCCGCTAGCCGGGATAGGCGGCAGTGTTGCCCTTAAAGGCAGTGATGGTGCTCAGACAGTGGCGAGGGCTTTGGAGCTTGGGGCCAAACCAATGGCTGCGACACGCACTGAAGTCGCTTTAAGGGCTCTGCTAGATAAAAATTTAGAAATAGTTACTTATCCGGGCGAGATGGGCGCAGATGTGGCCAAACGATTGGGATTTACTTGCAAAATAGTAGGCGCAATAGACTCCGGTAATACCAGTGCAGCTGACACGGAGCGCGCTGTGCAAGATTTAGTTGCAGAAGATATCGACCTGTTATTGTTTGCCGGAGGTGACGGTACCGCCCGCAACATCGCTAACGCAGTACCTGAACATATCACAGTATTGGGGATTCCCGCCGGAGTAAAGATTCATTCGGGGGTCTATGCGATCACCCCCAAAGCTGCCGGTGAAATTGTCGCTATGCTGGTGGACGGGCAAATGCTGACCTTGGCTAATCAGGAGGTTCGCGACATTGATGAGGATGCCTTTAGAGCGGGTAGGGTTAGCGCTAAATACTATGGTGAGTTACAAGTCCCTAGCGAACATCGCTATTTGCAAAATGTGAAGAGTTCCGGGCGGGAAGTTGAAGAGTTGGTGATTGCCGATATAGCTGCGGATGTCGTAGAGCAAATGCAGGATGATGTCTATTATGTCATAGGCTCAGGCACCACTGTGCAGGCGGTGATGCAAGAGCTGGGGCTGAAAAATACTTTATTGGGAGTCGATCTGGTAAAAAATGGCCAATTAATCGCCTCTGATTGCACTGCCAGTGAATTACTGCAGCTGACCGAAAACGCTGAAACTAAAATAATCATTACTATAATAGGTGGTCAGGGACATATATTGGGCCGGGGCAATCAGCAGTTGTCTGTTGAATTGCTAGAGCGGGTAGGTAAAGAGAGCTTACAAGTACTGGCAACAAAAACAAAATTGAATGAGCTGCAGGGGCGACCGCTAATCTGCGACACTCATAGTGAAGCATTGAACCAACATCTGGGCGGGGTTATTTCGGTCACTACCGGTTACCATGACAAAGTGCTGTATCGAATAGCTGCGCCTTGATTGCTAAGTTACTCGATCAAGGAAACTTTAAGCTTAAATATCTCTGCCAGATGAATAGGCGAAGTAGCTAGTGTCTGGCTATCTCACGCATCAGCGAGCTCAGGTCTAAACCGAGACTGTCTGCCATATCAGATACTTTAGCGGTGTTTGAGGGCAAACTAGGTAAGGCCTTTCCTGTTAAAGCAACAAGCTTGCGAGCTTTTTTTTCGCCGCTGCTAATTTTGTCGATCAGGTCTTCATGTAATTTGCTTAGCTGGGTAATGCTCAATTGTTCTAATTGGGTGAAAAAATCATTTTCAGTCATGGTGATTTAAATTTCAAGTTGAGTTAATTTCCTTTTAACTGACTAATTATAAGAGGCTTCCAAGCGGGGTACACTAACGCCAATAACAGCGGCAAGAATAGTTTAATTTTAAATGATGCGGGCCCGCTATTTTGCCACTTGTGCCGCCACACCACAACCTTTGAGGATGACTTTTATTAAAGTGTCTGTGGCGTCGCTATAATTCTGATCACTGATACGCTCAGTCTTCAGGTGCAGCTTAATTTGCCAGTTAAAGTCGGCATAAGTCTGGGTAGACGCCCAGAGGCTGAACAGCAAATGCAATGGGTTTATATCATCCATTAATCCCCGGTCAATCCACTGCTGTAATTTTTCAGTCGCTCTGCTGGTTTGCTGGGTTAACTTTTCAACGATATCGGCAGGGAAGTGTGGAGCACCGTGGAGAATTTCATTGGCAAACACTTTAGAGGCATTGGGATGATTTTTAGAAATTTCAATTTTCAATTTGATGTAATCTGTGAGCGCCTCTGCCGGGTGGTCGTATTGATCAAAAGGCGCTGTAGCCATCAGCAGAGGTTGGATAAAGCTGTCTAATACATGTCGGTAGAGTACTTGCTTACTTTCAAAATAATAATAAATATTAGCCTTAGGTAAGTGGATTTTATTCGCGATATCGACGATCTTAGTGCCTGCATAGCCGTTATTGGCAAACTCTTCACAGGCGGCATTTAAAATGACGTTTTTTTTCTGATCGCGAATACGGGACATATTGTTCCTGACTAGTTAGTGTTACTGGTTAGCGGTTAGGCGTTACTTTGATAGACAGATTCGCCGAAGCTGTAAGTTTCTGCGATGGCTCGATCGTCTCCCAGGATCATCAATACAAATAGTTGCTCTTCAATACTGCGAGCGCTTTGCATCCGATAATTTATCAGCGGGGTTGCCGCCAGATCTAAAACCACAAAATCTGCTTCTGTGCCCACTTTCAAATCGCCAATTTTATCGGTTAATTGCAGTGCTTGAGCACCGGCTAAGGTGGCCAGATAAAATGCTTTGAAAGGGCTTATCTGTTGGCCCGAAAGCTGACAGACTTTATAAGCTTCCTGCATGGTTTGCAACATCGAAAAACTAGTACCACCGCCAACATCTGTTCCCAGTGCTACCTGGACCTTGTGGCGCTGCATTTTACTTAAGTTGAACAGCCCGCTGCCCAGAAAAGTATTCGAAGTCGGGCAGAAGGCAACCGATGATTGGCAGCTGGCTAACCTGCGACACTCATCATCGTCTAAATGGATGGCGTGGGCGAAAACCGATCTTGGGGTCAATAGATTGTAATGATCGTAGACATCCAGGTAATTTTTGCGCTCGGGAAATAATTTCGCTACCCAGTCAATTTCTTTTTTATTTTCACTCAAGTGAGTGTGCAGGTATAAACCGTCAAACTCTGATAATAACTTGCCTGCCATCTGCAGTTGTTCAGGGGTACTGGTGGG
The DNA here is from genome assembly GCA_000416315.1 of Osedax symbiont Rs2. Taxonomy (GTDB): domain Bacteria; phylum Pseudomonadota; class Gammaproteobacteria; order Pseudomonadales; family Balneatricaceae; genus Rs1. The sequence continues at coordinate 6,697 of ASZI01000302.1, forward strand.
TGCAAAGCGTGGAGTCACCGCGTAGTGTAAGCGGTTTTTTCCGTGATATTTCTCGATTAGCTCTCTGCTGTCGACATAACTGCTGTGGGCAGTATCGGTTAGATTGTCAGGGGCGTTCCTGTCCATCATCACCTTGCCGGCAATCATCCTTAAATGGCGCTTATCAGCAGCCTCGAAGAAAGCCTGAACTGAACTTTTGTGTACAGTGCCAAACACCAGAGCGGTGGTTGTGCCGTTTTTAAGCAGTTCGTCGAGGAAGAACTCTGCACTGTCCTGGCAGTGCTGTACATCGCAAAACTGCGCCTCTGCAGGGAAAGTATAATTTTCCAGCCAGTCTAGCAATTGCTCACCATAAGAGGCAATTACCCCCGTTTGCGGGTAGTGGATATGGGTATCAATGAAGCCCGGGACAATCAGTTTATTGTGATGCTGTATTACTTCTATATTGGGGAAGCGTTGCAGTAGCTCACTGGCATCACCTAGATGGGTAATTAATCCCTGTTCGATGATTAACAAACCATCTTCATAGTATTGATAGGAATTTTCTACACCGCTGATATGTGGATCAGCAAGCGAGTGTAGAATTGCACTGCGGTGAGCAATTGCGCTATTTTTCATTCTGAAATCTCTTAACTAATAATAGATGATAATTTTCCGACTGTTGTCGGTTGGCAGAGGCTGTTCTGAGCAGCTGTGTGGGTCTGCTGCTGTCGATTGTAAAAGTCGATAAATTGGGCGCTGATCGTGACTGCTATTTCCATCGGCAGTTTACCTTTAATCCCGGGAATACCAATAGGGCAGCAAATATTATTTATCTGTTGTTGGCTAAAGCCGTTACGGGCCAGGCGCAGTTTGAATTTTTTCCACTTTGTGGCTGAGCCGATCAAGCCGACAAAACTGTATTGCCCGCGCCTGAGAATCGCTTCACACAATTGCTGATCGAGCTGGTGATTGTGGGTCATGATAAGAATATAGCTGTTCTCTGGCAAGCGCTCTACGCTCGCTACTAAATCTGTGCTGACAATTTTTTGGCAATTAGCCGCAATAGAGTCGGGAAATAGTTCAGCCCTGCTATCCAGCCAATGAGTACGGCACGGCAGCTGCTGTAAAATTGGCACTAAGGCATTGGCGATGTGACCGGCACCGAAGATAACCAGATTATGCACCGGCGGGGAAAAAGCTTCGAATAGTATCTCTACCTGGCCACCGCAGCATTGGCCCAAACTGGCCCCCAGGGAAAAACTTTTGATAAAGGCCTGATTGTTATTGGCACTGAGCATCTCACGAGCCAATTGAATCGCCTGATATTCCAGGTGGCCGCCGCCAATGCTGTAATAACTCTGTTGTTCGCTGACCAGCATTTTGCTACCGATGGCTCTTGGTGTCGAGCCTTTGGTGGCAAACACTGTCACTAAAACGCAGGCCTGACCACCCTGATTGAGCGTTTCTAAACGGGTTGTCCAACTAGTGTTCACGCTGCTCTCCCGCTGATCGCTTACGCATCTCTTGTACCGCCCAGAGAATGGCCTCTGGGGTTGCCGGGGAGTCAATTTGCAGTTGCTGCTGGTTGTCGCCGATGCTGGCGACAGCGTCTTTGAGGGCGCACCATACAGAGATAGCCAGCATAAATGGCGGTTCTCCCACAGCTTTTGAATGGAACACTGTGTCTTCGGGGTTTTTGCGATTTTCCACTAGCTTTACTCTAAAGTCCTTGGGAATATCGGTGATCGCCGGGATTTTATAGCTCATAGGATTTCCCGTTAATAACTTGCCGTCATCATCCCAGACCAGCTCTTCTGTGGTCATCCAGCCCATCCCCTGAATGAAACCGCCCTCTACCTGGCCGATGTCGATTCTCGGGTTAAGGGAGTCGCCGACGTCGTGTAATATATCGCTGCGCAACACTTTATACTCACCGGTTAAAGTATCGATTACCACTTCACTGCAAGCCATGCCAAAAGAGTAGTAGTAGAAAGGGGTGCCAGAGGCGGCATCCCTGTCGTAAAAAATCTTCGGGGTGCGATAAAAGCCGGTGCTGGATAGCGATACTTGGGCAAAGTATGCCTGTTGCACTAACTGGGTAAAACTGATCACACGCTCGCCAATTTTCACGTGATTGTTGACAAAAGTGATTTGATCCCTGGTTACTTGATACTCACTGGCGGCAAAATCAAGCAGTCGCGTTTTGATAGTACGGGCGGCGTTTTGCGCCGCTTTACCGTTCAGGTCAGCGCCCGATGAGGCAGCTGTTGGTGATGTGTTGGGGACTTTGTCGGTATTGGTGGCTGATATATAAATGTTCTCAATATCGACCTGAAATTCCTCGGCGACTATTTGCGCCACTTTAGTATTGAGTCCCTGGCCCATTTCTGTGCCGCCGTGATTTAAGTGGATACTGCCGTCGGTATAAATGTGTACTAAGGCTCCGGCCTGATTGAGAAAAGTGGCGGTAAAGGAGATACCAAATTTAACCGGAGTCAACGCCAGGCCTTTTTTCATAATAGGTTGCTGGCGATTAAATAACTCTATTTGCTGGCGCCTGGCAGAGTATTCGCAGCTTAGCTCTAACTGCTCTGTCATCTCAGCGAGTAAATTACCGGTAACTGTTTGTCCGTAATGAGTAAGGTTGCGCTCATCTATCCCATAGTAATTGAGTTTGCGCACTTGTAGCGGATCGAGCTGCAGTGCCCTGGCAATTTGATCCATAATGTTTTCTATGGCGACCATCCCCTGGGGACCACCGAAGCCGCGGTAGGCGGTATTGGAGGCGCGATGGGTTTTACAGCGATAACCAGTGATATCGGCGTCACCTAAATAATAAGCGTTATCGCTGTGAAACATTGCCCGGTCGACGATGGAACCTGAGAGGTCCGGCGAATAGCCACAGTCCGCCAACAGATCGAGTTTCAGCCCTGCCAGCAAGCCCTGATCGGTGAAACCTACTTCAAACTGCACTATAAAGGGGTGACGCTTACCGGTCATACGCATGTCCAGCTCGCGGCTAAGACGCATTTTACAGGGCTTGCCGGTCAGTTTCGAAACCAGTGCCGCAAGGCAGGCAGGTTGTGCCGCCTGGGTTTCTTTACCGCCAAAACCGCCGCCCATGCGGCGCATATCGACCATCACTTTGTGCAGTGGCACATCAATCACTTGGGCGACTAATTTTTGTACTTCACTGGGGTGTTGGGTGGAGGCAAAAACTAACATACCTCCCTCTTCAGTGGGGACGGTGCTGCAGATCTGCGTCTCTAAATAAAAATGCTCTTGTCCACCTATTTGCAATTCACCACGCAGTTTATTAGGCGCTTCACTCAATGCCGCCTGCGCATCGCCGATACTGTGCTTGTGTGGCTCCATCACATAGTGTTGCTGAGCGTGCGCCTGCTTAACATCTAAAATGGCAGGCAGTGCTTCAATCTCTACTTTTACTAAACGCGCTCCCTGTCGGGCGATTTCCATGGATGAGGCGGCGACCACCGCAATCACTTGGCCAACATATTCAACCTTCTCGTGTGCCAGTAGTGGATCTCCGGGCAGCACCGGGCCTATGTCGGCATCTCCTGGTATATCAGCGGCGATAAAAACCCGCTCCACACCCGCCAGAGCAGAGCATTGTTGCAATGCGATATTTTTGATCAAGCCGTGTGCCACATCACTGAGTACCGGATACAGATGCAACTGATTGGGAAACTCTAATCTGTCATCTATGTAGATAGCCTCCCCGTTAACGTGGCGTTCGGCGCTCTCGTGGGCAATTTTTCTACCGACTCCTGAACTGATTTCAGAGCGTACTTTTTCTAACATTTGACTGTGACTTAAGCTGGCGATTTGGCGATTAGACATAGTGGGTAATCCTCGTCTCAATCGTTGTATTGGCTGTTGAGGAAGAGCTTTCAGGGCATAAATGTGCAGTCTCTAAATAGAGTTTGCGCAATAAGTTTTCTGCTACCAGTAAACGGTAGGCACTACTGGCGCGAAAATCTGACAGCGGCTGGAAATCTTGGCTCAGGCAAGCAACGGCATTTTCGATGTTGGCTTGGCTCCATAACTTGCCGATTAGCGCCTGTTCAGTACTGCTGGCGCGTTTGGCAATAGCGGCCATTCCACCGTAGGCCAGACGGATATTAATAACTTCGCCGCGCTTATTTAAGCGCACAAAATTAGCGGCACAAATCGCCGAGATATCATCATCTAAGCGTTTAGTGATTTTATAGATCTTCAGCGCCCACTGGCTGTCAATCTGCTGCTCGGGTAATGGGATAAGGATTTTTTCTATAAACTCACTCGGCTGTAGTGCAGTTTTACGGTAGTCGAGGAAAAAATCCGCTATCTCCAGTTCTCTGCTGTTGCATCCTTTGCGCAAGACGAGTTTGACGTCCAGAGCGATCAGGGCCGGGGGAGTATCGCCAATCGGAGAGGCGTTGGCGATGTTGCCACCCAAGGTGCCCTGATTGCGAATTTGCAATGATGCAAAGCGCTCTAATAGCTCTGCAAAGTCGTGAAAATAGGGGGCTAATAGCGCCTGACATCGATGCAGGGACAGCGCTGCACCAATTTCTATATGCTGATCAGTCACTTTATACTCTTGCAGTTGCGTGACTTGTTGTACTGATATCAAATGCGAAAATTGCCGGGCCCGCTGGGTAATCTCCACGGCTAGGTCTGTACCCCCGGCTATAATCTGCGCGTTTGGATAATCAATTAACAGTTGTGCCAGCGAGCTTAGGTCTTTAGGGGAATGCGCTTGCTGTTGCCGATGATTTAAGCGCCCGTGACCGCTATCGGGCAGCGCTTGCTTGATGGCCTTTAACGCTTCTATAGTGTCGCAGGCTAAAGGATCGAAATGATCAACAACATTGCTCTTTAATGCTTGTTCAGCTGCTGCGTTGATGGCTTTGTAACCAGTACAGCGGCACAAGTTTCCAGCCAGCGCCTGCTGTACTTTTTGCTCATCGTGAGTGTCGCTGTTTTTTTGTAGAGCGAACAGCGACATGACAAATCCAGGGGTGCAAAAACCACATTGGGATCCATCGCAGTCGACCATGGCCTGCTGTACGCTGTGCAATTTCTGCTGCTGTTGCAATGCTTCTACGCTAATTAACTGTTTACCTTGCAAGGCGCTGATTAAAGTAATACAAGCGTTGATACTCTGATAGCAGAGTTGGTTTTGCTCATCCAGTTGCGCTATCACCACCGTACAGGCACCGCAGTCACCGGAGGCGCATCCCTCCTTAGTACCGTTGAGTTGACGGTGTTGGCGAAGATATTGCAGTACCGTCGTATTAGGGTTTATATCCTGCAATTGTATCTTGTCGTTATGGAGCAGAAACTCGATCACTTCGCTCTCCTTTTATTATAATTAGATTAAGCAAACTGGCTATTGGTTATGTCTATTTTGTCTACAGCTGATTGACTATCAGCTAAAGTGTCGCCGTGCTTCTATATGCAATTAGACTAAAACCTGACTTTTGGGTCAAGTTTTTTTATCTATTCCATTTTGGAATCCATATTACAAATTATTATCAATATACTAATAGTTACTTGTGCTGGATAATAGCGACAAATTTATTGAGGAATATCGATGGAAATTTGGGTTGCTTTTACCTTGTTCGCCGCGCTGATGCAGGCGGTGCGCACTGCCGGGCAAAAACGTATTGCCAGACACATATCGCCGATGGCGACTACCTTAGTCCGCTATCTGTTCGGCCTGCCATTCGCCCTGGTTTACCTGTATTACTTAAGCGATAAAGAACTGGCCAATTACGCGACCGCTGCTGCTGGCAATGTTGAGTTTCTTATTTTTGCCTCAGCTGCCGGGGTCGCACAGATATTGGCGACGCTCTGGTTAGTCAAAGTATTAAGCTTTAGAAACTTTGCCGTGGGTACTAGTTTTGCTAAAACCGAAGCTGTGCAGACGGCGATCTTAGGAGCGATGTTCTTCGGTGCATCTCTGTCGGGTTTGGGCTGGCTGGCGGTGCTATTGGGGGTGTTGGGAATATTGGTTGTCAGTTTGCCTAAAAGGGGGCAGCCGATTGAAAAGCGCACTATTGTCTACGGAGTGATGTCGGGTGTCGCCTTTGCATTTACCTCGCTGTGGCTACGCCAGGCGAGTTTGAGCTTAGGTGATCAGTTCATGCTAAATGCAGCTTTCACTTTAGTCTACATGGTGATATTGCAGAGTTTTATCTGCAGCGTTTATATTTTTTACAAAGAGCGAGCACAACTTAATAAGCTCAGGGCACACTTGCCACTGGCAGTCTTTGTCGGAGCAACCAGTGCCTTTGGCTCAATTGGTTGGTTTACCGCGATGACTTATCAAAATGCCGCCTTAGTTAAATCACTGGGTCAAATTGAATTTATTTTCACCTTGCTGATAACCTATTTTTTCTTTAACGAAAAAATATCCACCAGGGAATATCTTGGTATGGGTCTGATATTAGCCAGCGTGATAATACTGTTGCGTTACTAGGTCACTGCTTGCAG
>ASZI01000303.1 GCA_000416315.1 Osedax symbiont Rs2
GAGCCAATAGGTACCTTCCATGAAAGAGAAGGGTTAACGGTTATTGTAAAAAAGCAGAAAGCTGACGAGTTTAATATTCTCTACGCAACTGTACTTAAGTGTATTACCTTAAACGTGCACTCTAGTCTGGATGCAGTGGGTCTAACGGCCGCGTTTGCCACTAAGTTAACACAGTGCAATATTAGCGCAAATGTCGTTGCCGGATATTACCATGATCATATTTTCATTGCGGTTGATGATGCTGATACAGCGCTAGTAGCGCTTAAAGAATTGGCTACTAAAGGTCGTTAACAGATTGCAGAAGCTTATGTGGCTATAACTAGCAATATAGTGAAAGGCTAGCACTTTTGCAGCAGTCGGAACCGATTAATTACTTCGCCGCATTAGCCATATATACACTGCTACCGATTAAGAAACTGCCACCGGAGTAATCAAAGTACTTTCTGGATCTGGGGCTCTGAAAAGCTTCTCTGGCTCTGGCGGCAATTAGCGCGTAGCCCGCTAAGATAACCCCTATTACTATGGCTGAAGTGACGATTAAGATCGAAAACTGAAGCAGCGCACTGTTTTGTGGACTCATAAATTGCGGCAGAAATGCCATATAAAATATGATGGCCTTGGGGTTTAATAATGAGGCGAAAAAGCCTGCCTTGAAACTGCCCATGCCTGGCAGCTGTTTAATGGGGTTTTCGCCTTTCGAGGTTGTTTTTCTAGCGGCGATAATTTGGCTGAAACCTAAGTAGGCCATATAGAATACACCCAGCCACTTAAAGATGCTGAAGAGTGTTGCTGATGCGGCCAAGATTGCTCCGACGCCTATCAGAGAAAGTACCATCAGTGCGATACCTCCTACTATGTCACCGAGAATGCACATCAGTGCCGATGACATCCCCCTTGTCAGCGCTTGAGAGACAACCAGTAAAACGCAGGGGCCGGGGACAAGCGTCAGCACTGAGCTTGCAATAACAAAAGCCAACCAAACTTCTAAAGACATAAACACTCCCTATGACAAAGACCGAACTGTAATAAAAAATACTGTAATCAAAAATTTGAGTTTATCCATTTAGGATAAAGACTTCGCTCAGGTAGATCATGACCAGTACATATAATATATGTGCGCCTGGCTACTATATATAACTGGGCAGTGAACGCAACAGACCCAGCAGACTAGTATGTATGCTGGGTCTGTTCGTGTTCGCAGTTTTGCGCTGGCTCAGCTTTGGGTTAATTAGCAGCGGTAAATCTAACCTGGTGATGCGCCGGTGTCTCGCCCTCATCTAGTAGTACTACTGCAAAGTCTTCCATAGAAATTTGCGAGTTGCCCGCATCGTCGTACAACAGCTCGTCACTTCCAAGATTGTATTTACCAGTACGCACACCCGGCACTAACATTGCTGGTGGAGAAAGGTATGCCCAGGCAGTATCCGTCACTTGTTCAACCGCTTGGTGCTGCGCAAAGCAGGCTGTTGCGATAGGTTTCACTGCATCTGGTAGAAAGTTCTCAGCGGTTAATACAGTAATGTCTGCTTGATTTGGGATGCGTAAACTTGCGGCTCCGCCGACAATTAATACCCGCACGCCAGAGTGGCCAGCACCCGTAAGTATCGATTGAGTAATAGGCACTAATAACTCCTCGTGACCACTAGGTGGGCGCACCGCGCTGATTACCAGATCCTGTCCAGAGGTGAATCTGGCTACATCGCTAGGATTTGTTGCATCGCCGATAATCCCTTGCACTTGTGCTGGTAGCTTTTCTAACTGCTCGGCTCGACGCACAATAGCACTCACTTGATGACCACGTGCCAGTGCTTCACTAACGATACGACTACCAACATTTCCCGCTGCGCCAAAGATAATAACTTTCATGATGTTTTCCTCTGTGTAAATTTATTAATTCGAGTTGTATATTTGTTTGTTACTTGCCAGTGGTGAAGAGGCATAGCCTGTTACTGATCTGACACTGTATAACTATCTTGACGTCAAGATACCATAATTTATCTTGATGTCAAGATAGTTTGTTTGTGGTTTTGTTGAACGTTAAACAATAGCGGGAAGAAATCAGCCAGCAGAGGCTGGCGAAATTAGATTTTTAGAGTGCAGCGGTGGGGAATCTGTATTCATTTTAAGAATTGGACTTCGTTGCTATCGCAGTAGGGCTGTGGGTACAGCAATAGAATCTATCAAAAAATTTAACTGCCAGAAGTGTTTCAAGCAAAGCACCTTGTGTACTTAGTTTGTTTGAGATGTCCTTGATTTAGATTAACAATCATCGAGCTCAAACATGCTATAAATAGTTGCAGAATGATCTTAGATATTGCCCCACTGAATAAACACAGCGGGATAACTAAGGTTGGCTTTAGTAACAGGCAGGCGATTACATAGGTGCTGATTCAAAGATGAAAAACAAAGCTATTATTGTTGGGGCGGGCCCCTCTGGCTTAAGTACAGCTTGTGCACTTGCGCTGATTGGGGTTGAAGTCGTTGTTATTGATAAGCAAACAGATCAGCAGTTAGCCCACCCTGAAGAAGATGGCCGCGATATAGCGATGGCACATAAATCCAAATCTATCTTGTCGAGTTGGGGGGTATGGCAACGTTTTTGTACTGAAGATATACATCCACTGGTAAATGCAAAAGTATCGACACAAGGTTTATTTAACAGTTTGGTGTTCGAACGTAAAGACAACAGTGATGAGCCTCTAGGATTCTTAATTGCCAATCATAAAATTCGTAAAGCTCTCTACCAACAGGCCAGAGAACTTGAAAATATTAGTTTTGAGCTGGGATGCGCTGTTATGCACAGTCAGAGCTCTGAGGCAGGTGTCAGTGTATTAATCGATAGCGGCAAAAAAATAACAGCGCAGCTACTGGTGGCTGCGGATAGTCGCTTTTCAGTTATCAGGCGAATGATGGGTATTGGCGCATCGATGACTGATTATGGACGGGTGATGATGGTATGTAACATGAGGCACAGTAAATCTCATGACAACACTGCCAGAGAATCATTTTTGTATTCTAAAACTTGCGCCACTTTGCCACTGGGACCTGGAATATCTTCAGTTGTGATAACGGTACCAGCCAGTGTTGCACATAAGCTGGTGCAGCTCAGTGATGAGCAGTTCAATATAGAAGCTACTAAAGTGTGCTCCGATCAATTAGGTACGATGCAGCTCATCGGTAAGCGCTACAGTTACCCGCTGGTCGGCACTTATTCCAACCGTTTTATTGGCGAGCGTTTCGCTTTAGTAGGAGATGCGGCGGTTGGGATGCATCCGGTTACCGCTCACGGTTTTAATTTAGCATTGCGCAGCGCCGATACACTGGCGTGCAATGTGAAAAATGCCATAAACAATGCTGACGATATTGGTAGCGCAAAAGTGTTGCGCAATTATGAGCTGCGTCATCAATTTTTGGCAAAACCAATTTATGAGGGGACTAATGCGCTAGTAAAGTTATTTACCAATGATCACCCTGTTGCCAAAATTGCGCGCAAGGCGGCAATAATCGCTGGTAATATATTACCTGGTTTTAAAAGTAGCGTCGTAAGACGTTTAACCCAAACCTCTTAAAGAAATAATAAGAAGAGGGCCTGGCAATACTATTTAGCAGTACTACCAGATAGATTAGCAGCAGTCATTGCTGTAAACAAAATTGCTGAGCACAGCTAGAATAGCCATTTGAGTAACAGCTGTGCCTTCATCCTTGCTCAATATGCTGGTTGAAAAAACCTTCGCTGTGAATGTTTTGCTCAGTTGCGCCGCAGGATAGGGCCGCACTTAAACATGCATCGACAAATTCAGGGCTACCCGCGATATAGATAGAATGTTTACTTAAGTCGGGGTACACAGTCGACAGAATTTTTGGAATATGTCCCTGTAGTATGCCTTCTTTGTTTTCTCGGGTTAAGGTGGGGATGAATTTGAAACGACGGTGTTTGATATTCCAATAAGCCATTAAACCTTTATCGTAGATTTCTGCTTCAGTCCTGGCTGAGAACAGCAGATGCACAGGCTGTTTAAAACCGCGTCGCAGTGCCGCATCTGTGAGTGCAAGTATTGGGGTTAACCCGGTGCCGGCTGCTAAACAAAGTACCGGCCCGTCGGTGCTAGGGTCGCCGATAAAAGTCCCAAACGGGCCAGATATATTGATCATACTTCCAGCGTGTAATCTGTCATGCACCCAGTTGCTGGTATTGCCATCTGGTACTTTAGTGATTTGTAATTTGATCTCGCCATCACTGCGTGGGGCATTGGCAATAGAGTAAGCGCGCGCTGCGATCTTACGCTCGGTATCCGTCACAGTAATATACTGCCCGGGCCAATAGCGCAGAGGATCACCGACAGGGCGCAATCTGATTTCAGTGATTCGCTCGGTTCGCTGTATTTTATCTATGATGACACAGCGCACGTTTTCTCTGGGCGGAAAAAGTTTGGGTTGCGCGTCTTCAGTTCCCCACTCAATATCGATTTCATCGGTCAATGGTTTGGCCATACACATCAGGCCATAGCCTTCTTCTCGCTCTTGAGCAGAAAGCGCCATGTCTAATACTATGCCTTGATCGAATTCTCCTTTGAGAACTTTTACTTTACACTCGCCACAAGCACCGGCGCGGCAATTATTAGGCAGTGCATACCCCGCATTTTCCAAAGTGGATAGGACCGTCTCGCCCGCTTGTGATTGGATTTCTTTACCTGAAGGAGATAGCCGAACTATGCTCATTTTTGTATCCTTTAATGTTCACAGCAGTGCACTTTTATTATGTTGTGTGCTCTGTATTAGTACTGTGCTGATAAATAGCTGCAAAGGTTGAATATTGACAACCTGTGGCCACCCTTTTCAGATTTAATGTTTTGCTACTATCTGCAATGAATCAGGCCAAAGAGCGGAACTCTTTGGCCTGTAGGAGGTTGGCTGTATCGAATGCTGCAGGTTCACTCATTCAATAGAGCAAACACTGGCGTTAAAAAATAGGAATGATATCCGCCGCGTCTATGTCCGCTTGAGTCACTTCTTCACCGGTGATGCCCACTTCAGGAATAGCGGGGAAAGGCGTCTTGTACTTGTCCAGTACCGCTTTTAAATCAAGCATCGCGTTGCGCCAGTTCTCACGCTTTTCTTCAGGTTTTGGAATACCGAAACCTGCATCTCTTGCCAGCGCTTCAGCTTCGCGCTGTGTTTCAATGAAGTCTTCAGGTAGGTCCCAGAACTCAGCTGGTGGCTCGTACAGTACGGCGGGTAAGAACAAGTATCCGGCGCGGATCTGTTTGGTGATAATTGATTTATCTTCAGCTGATAGATTCGGGTAATCACGTTCCATTAGCGCCAGGCAAATCGCCATATGACGACCTTCGTCACGGCCAATAAGCTTAAATGCTTCAGTAAATACAATTTCTTCACAGTTTTGTGACATTTGCTTGAAGATAGTTGCCGCTGCAATTTCCCCCATCAGGAATGAGCTAAATAACACCGCCAAATTATACTTAGGCACTGCTTTTTTATAACCTTCCCAATAGCGACCACCGTTGTAGTAAAGCCAGCGTGCATTCTTTTGCAGCTTTCTACCCAATTCAGTTTTAGGCTCGTATTCCAGCGGACTAGGAGATTCCAAAAGCTTGGTAATCACCATACCGCACATCTGCTCATGGTTTTGCTCATCGCGTGTTACCGAGAAGAAACAGCGGCGAATTGCATCTTCTTCATGATCTTCATAGGTTTTGATAAATGCGGCGGCAAATACTGGTGGTGCAGAGGCGTCGAACACAGAAAGTAGCGTCCACCAGTAAGCGATTGCCTCTCGCTCTTCCCAGCTATAACTTGATGGATCAAATGTATCCCAGGCCAGGTCCTTTGGGTTCCAGGCCTCACGCAGCGAGGCATCCCAAATCTCTTCTACTTTACTGGACTTGGTTTCCCATCTTAGCGGGTAGACATTAGGCTGTGGCGTCTCTGGTGGAAACTCCATAGTGTCGGCAATCTTGTCATTCATGCAAATATTCTCCGTGATCTTCTTTTTGTTTTAATTCAGTTGTTATGATTATTTTATATTTTCAACCAAGGACATTGTCAGTGGCATTAAAGACACTTTTCAGCTGTTGTCTGCTCAATGACAACTGCAAAAAGTGTTTTTATAAAAACTGCAAAATAGAGAAATCCAATCAAGAGCTGCTCTGGTAGAAGTATCTACTTTCGCCATTTTATAAACACAGGCCTTGGCTAATTTGAATAGCAGAATAAAATAAAGTGACACAAAAAATCAATCAAAAAGAATTAAAGCGTGTCATGTTTGGTGGTTTTATCAAAGTTTATCGACAATTTAAAGAGCTATTGAAAAAGTAATTAATTGATTGCAAAGAGATATTTTTTTAAACACGATCTGGATCAATAAAACCAGAGATAGGGCCGCAGTAAGCAAAAAGCGCGCTGATATTTGCCATTGTGTTTTGCAAAAAGTCAGCAAATTTTGCTCTGAGCCAGGGTCTTTGAATCACTATATACAGAGGATTTTTTTGGGGGGACTGAAGTCTAGTTTAAATTCGACCAATAATTCTAATAGGCAGGAATCCAATTGCTGGGTAGCTAATAATGGCTTAGTGTTCGAGAGTACCATTCATCCGCAATTGATGTTCCCTAAAGGAGGTCGATGCATTTGTTTAGATTTTTAATAGTCATCTGCTGCGTATTTCATTTTTCCGCTGTTGGCTTTGCAGCGCCTATCGTCTGGAAAATTCAGTCAAATAAGCCCCAAGGTAGTTCTCTGTTGCAGATAGAACAGCAGATGATGGATCAAATCAAGCGTGAGAGCAACGGGGAATTAATCTTCGATTTGCGCTCCAATAATGGCTTTGTCGAGCATAGAGCCGCCTACAATGCGGTGCGTACCGGAGAAATAGATGCGATGCTTATGACGCCGTCATACTGGGTTGGGGCCGATCCGGTATTTGCCATTATGGGAGACTTAGTCGCGGCATGGAACAGCCCTGCACAATACTTGCGTTGGTTAGTTGAGTTCCAAGGCATTGCCTATTTAGAACGAGCCTATCGGCGCGTAGGGCTGAAGTTATTAGGTTTTACTGTCTCCCCGGCCGAGTCACTGATAGCGACAAGACCTATAGCTAACATTGATGATTTTAAAGGTCTGGTGATGCGTGCACCTCCGGGAATGATCAGCGATTTTTTTCAGTTACTGGGAGCCAGACCAAGAAACATTGCGGGAAACAAAGTGCTGGCAGCGCTGCAACGAAAACGCATCGATATGGCTGATTTTTCCGATCTAGCTGTCAATAATCAATTGGGGGCTTACCGCTGGGCTAAGTATACCAATTATCCCGGTTTTCACTCGATGCCGCTGTATGATTTTGTGGCGCGTGAAAAATCCTGGAATCAATTGAGTAAACAGCAGCAGCGTATAGTCATGAATGCGGTTGCTCGCTGGCAATCACTGGCCTACAAAGTCAGCAGTAAAGAGCTAGAGCATGCGAAACACAGAGTGATTGCACAGGGGGTGACATTGCATCACTGGAGTGCATCCGAATTGAAACGGGCTCGTCAGCATGCAGTGCAAATCTGGGATAAACATGCCAATAAGAGCGCTGCAGCCAAAGCGTTGATTACAGATCTGAAGCACTGGTTAGTGACTGAGGGAAATATCGATTAAGTAATATCAGCAGTAAATCTGCCTATTGTTAGGAGCTGCAGAGCGTTAACGCTTTCTCATCTTTAGTCAAAAGAACATAAAAGATAAAACTGATTTTTCTTTTATGGTTTTAAAATCAAAAAATTGT
>ASZI01000304.1 GCA_000416315.1 Osedax symbiont Rs2
TTAAGCTTGCTCGATCGCGGTTTTGTATTTGTCATCGCCCACGTGCGCGGCTCAGAAATGTTAGGCAGGCACTGGTATGAGCAAGGAAAAAAAGAGTTTAAGCAAAATACTTTCAATGATTTTGTCGATGTCACTAAGGCACTGGTGAAGCTTGGTTATGGTGCACAGGACAAAATTGTTGCCAGTGGCGGCAGTGCCGGGGGATTGTTAATGGGGGCAATTTGCAACCAGGCACCGCAATTGTATTTAGCTATTGGCAGCCATGTGCCTTTTGTCGATGTGCTTACCACTATGTTGGATGAGAGCATTCCGCTGACCACTAACGAATACGATGAATGGGGCAACCCAAATAATGCAGATGATTATCAGCAGATTTTAAAGTATTCACCCTATGACAATATAGTTGCTCAAGACTATCCGCACATATTAGTGACCACTGGACTACAGGATTCGCAAGTACAGTACTTTGAACCGATGAAATGGGTGGCGAAATTGCGCGAGCTAAAAACCGATAGCAATATGCTGCTGTTTAAAACCGACATGGATGCCGGGCATGGCGGAGCGGCAGGGCGCTTTAAGAGCTTGCATGACAAAGCCATTGAGATGGCGTTCTTTATTAGCTTAGTATCAGAGCAAAGCGCTTAACGCAGCGCCATAAATCATCTGATTTTCAACTGTAAATTACTGTGCAACTAAATGTTGCACAGTAAACTTCCAACTTTAGATTTATGCTTGTTCTGCTAAATTATCGACACTTTTTACTCTTTTATGTTCTTCTTCAGTTAACCCCAATTTCCAGTAGCTGCTGGCGTAAACACTGCGGCGATTAATCTGTAAATCTGCATGAAAGTATTGACGCAGGGCGCGCATCGATGTGAATTCACAGGCGAGCCAAACCGAGGGCTTGCCCGGTAGCGGGGGGAGGGCCTTAACTGCATCTAATAACAGGCTAGTGCCCTGTTGATGGTTGTTGATAACCCAGTGGAGTTCAAAATTTTCGGGAAAGGCCAGCGGCTGAATATCGGCTTGTTCCAGTACCTCGATGACCGCGTAACCACGTGCGTTGTCCGGTAGTAGTGCCAGATTGACACTAATGGCAGGTAGAGCGGTCATGTCTGCGGCGAGAAAAAACCAATCGGCAGTGACATCAACCAGTTTCTTTTTACCCGGCCCCGCTACGTATATCTGCTCTCCCTGTTGGCTGTTGATCGCCCAGTCAGAGGCTGGGCCACCTTCGTGGACGACAAAATCAACGTCGATTTCACAGGGGTCCTGACGCTGCTGGCGCACTGTATAAGTGCGCAGCGTCGGCCGCGTTTGTGCATCATCGCTGCGCAGTTGTTGCTCTATGTCGCCCTCTAAAACATCCTCTTTGGCAAAGTGCAATTTGATGTAACCGCTCTCTTGATCCAGTGGGAAATCCTGCAGCGCATCGCCGCCTAAAGTGATGCGCAACATGTTGCAACTAATCTTCTGCTTATTAATTACCATCAGTTTTCGCGGTAGTGGTCTGCTCATCTAACATCCTTATATTTAATCGAAGCGATTAATTATCGAAATCTACTTTGTGTATCAGCTCTAACGCTAAAACGTGTTTTTGGGCAATGGCTGCCAGGTTAATTTCATCAGCTTTAAATTTTGGCATGTATTGCTTTAATAAATCTGAGTGCTCAGTATCGGCCCGCACTGGGAATTCGTGGTTTTGTTGGGCGTAAATAAATTGCGCTCGGTCACTGCTCAAATATTCCATAAGAGCAACGGCATTATCTTTATTCGGGGCGTTTTTAGTTAATGCAATACCACTGATGTTCATATGACTGCCCCGCCCCTGTTGGTTGGGGAAAATCAGATTGACTGAATTGGCCCAGGTTATCTGCTGCGGCTTGCGTTTGTTAGTGATCATTTTGCCGAAGTAGTAACTATTGACTAAGGCGACATCACAGACACCTTCACTGATCGCTTTTACCTGAGCACGGTCATTGCCCTGCGGCTTGCGGGCTAAGTTGGCTTTGACCCCCCGTAGCCACTGCTCGGTAAATTGCTCTCCCCGGGCAAGTATAATTGAGCTGATCAGCGACAGCATGTAATTGTGTTTGGCTGATCGCGAGCAGATTCGCCCCTGCCATTTTTTATCCATAAGCCCTTCGTAATGGGTCAGCTGTTTGGGGTCAACTCGGTCTTTAGCGGCATAGATGACTCTCGCCCTTGAGGTTAATCCAAACCACATTCCCAGCGGATCGCGATAGCGAGCGGGGATATTTCGCTGCAAAATCAGGCTGTCTACACTTTGAGTCAGACCCAGGCTAGCCATTTGATATAAAGGTGCAACATCGGAGGTTAAGAGCAGGTCTGCAGCAGATCTGTCGCCTTCCAGTGCTAAGCGTTTAACTAAGTTTCTACTGGTGTAGACAATGTTAGTCACTATTCCAGTGAGCTTAGTGAAATCCGCTAAAACAGGTTTAATCAGAAAAGGCTGACGAGCAGAATAAATATTGATTTCGCCGCCATACAGCGGATTTGTTGGTAGAGCCAGTGATGCAATCAGGCCCGCAGCAGCTGCGCTTAAAAGTCTTTTTCTGTGAGCTACAAACATAACAAACTGTGACTGCAAACGACTGAAAAGGTACTGGGTTAATAACATCATTTAAAAACCTGCAATGGTTAAAGTGCAATGATTGATCAGGGAAGCTGTGACAGTTCCCAACAACCTAATTAAGTGGCGTGCTTAACCTTAAATGCTCTGCTTAATGTTAAGTGGCTGGCGCTGATCTGTGTAAACTCTAGCGAGTCATTGAGGGCGAATTTAAGTCCTGTTTTTTTGCTCAGTTTGATTGGTAGATAATAGTTTCGCTGCTGATTAACGCGGTGGCCTGAGCAGCAGGCAGGGGTTTATTGTACAAGTAGCCCTGCGCATATTGGCAGCCAAGCAGAGTGAAAAAATCTTGCTGATAGCTCTCTTCTATCCCCTCTACAGTCACTTTCAATCCGAGTAAATTTGCCATGCGCACAGTCGCCTTTAAGACAATGGCATTGTTGGACTGCATCTGTAGATTGCTGACAAATGATCTATCCAGTTTTATGCCCTGCAAAGGGTAGTTAACTAGTCGCTCCAGTGAGCTGTGACCCGTACCAAAGTCATCGATGTAAATACCCACGGCTAATTTATCAATCCGGTGCAGCTGCTGCATCAAGGTGCTCTCGTCAGTGTAGAGTTGCGTTTCTGTGACTTCGATATTGATATTGGCAGGTTGCAGTTTGAATTTAAACAATTGTTGTTCGATCAAGGTCGCTATGTCGCTGCTTATCAACTGCTTGGGAGAGACATTGACGTTAATAAACAGTTGTGGATTGCCACTGGCTGCAATAAAAAAGCTCAGTTGTTTGACCGCTTCGCGCATTACCCAAGCCCCCACAGGGGCGATGAGGTTTAATTCTTCCAAAATCGGAATAAACTCAACCGGAGATACCGCGCCGAACTCTGGATTGTGCCAGCGAAGCAATGCCTCAAAACCTGCTACTTGTTGGCTCTTTAAGTCCATAACGGGCTGATATACCACAGAGAATTCAGTATTGACCAAGGCGTCTTTGAGTACTATTTCAAGTTTCAGACGCCGCTCAATATGCACACTTAAACTGACATCGTAGATAGCACTGTTGTTACGGCCACTGTGTTTTACCTGATACATAGCCAAATCAGCTTGTAGCAGTGCCTCGGTGGCCCCCTGGCAATTTGTAGTTAACAAACTAGTACCAATGCTGGCGGTGATGGTTAATTTATGCTCATCAGCAAAGCCAAAACTTGGCTGCATTTTCTGCAATATCTGCTGCGACAACTGCTGCAAATGCGTCTTACTGGAAACTTGAGTATGAAAAATGGCAAACTCATCGCCACCAAAACGCGCTACTTCGCCAGTGACAAAACAGCTTTTTAAGCGATTGGCGAATTGTATCAACAGTTCATCCCCGACCGCGTGGCCAAAACTGTCATTGATGGATTTAAAGCGATCAATGTCGATAAAAAACATGGCTAAGCTGCCGCAGTTATGATTTTTAATCTGTTGCTCGAGTAACCTGACAAAAGAGGCGCGGTTGCGCAGGCCTGTCAGTGAGTCATATTCCGCCTGGTAGAGTAATTTTTGTTCAGCTTGTTTGCGCTCAGAGATAATACTGATAAACCCTTGATAGGCGATTGCGGCCCCTGAATCATCTTTAATCAAGTAAGCATTTTCAATTAGCCAAACCGGTTGATTATCTTTGCCAACTCCCTGCCACTCATAATTAGTGACTTGTCCCTGTTCTAATAAAGTTTCGATGAAACGCTGATAGCTTTCCTCGCTTACATGCAGCTGTGAGCTTATATCTGTTACCCGATGACAAACCTGTTCTTTGGATATATAGCTAAAGGCACCGGCAAATGCCGGGTTTGCCTTGAGTAAATCTCCTTTAATACTGGCTTTGTAGATACCATCCAGGGATAACAAGAAAAGCTTGCTGTAATCCTCGGTAATATCCTCCAGTCGCTCCTGTTTTAGCTGCACTAAATTCTCTATCTTTAAGGCGTACCTGCGCGAACTGTACAAGTAATATAAGCTCAGTAGTGCGCTAATTAAAAATGCCAGAGTGGCCAGTTCAGTAGCACTGATAAAACGTGCGCTGTCAGAACTGTGAAAATCATAAAAATTAAACAGCAACTGTTCACCGGCTAAGTTATAGGGTATCTGCCAGCGGTGGTTATCATTGTGCTGTATGTCGCAGCTGGATTGATAGACCGTCAGGTCAGCAGCTACTCCCTGTGCTTTAGTCACTTGTAAACACAAATTTAGTTCAGATAAACTGTTGCCCAAGAGCACGTTAATGGCTTCCTCAAGGTTAAAGGATGCAGCTACATAACCCTGCAGACTTGAATAGGAATAACTATCATCGCTGTAAGCTGCCAATAAAAACCTGGAGATAGGCGCCTGCTGATCAAAGCTTTGTCTGCTTATCGCCAATTGTACAGAGGACGTTCTTTGCGCTTTTAACAACAGTGCTGCAAAGCGACTGTCCTGTGCCAGATTATTGCCTAAACTGAAACCGTGCATCTGACTGGAAGAGCTGTATTTAATCGGGAATATATCAACAATGCGCCGGTCTTGATTGAGTGGGTTGTAATTTGTTTGAAAGTTAAATTGACCACTGGATCTGACCTTCGCCTCCCAGTCAGCCAGTTGTGAAACTTTGACTTTAGGCAGCCATTCAAATGCGCTGATACCATAATCAGAAATGCTCTGGGCAGAAATGTAATCGTCAAAATCGGCACTGCTAAGCTCAGGGTTTATTTCTGTCAGACTACGTAGCGCCTGCAAGATAATAGTGATTTCGAAAAATGCCGATTCAATTTTTTGAAACTGAGTCTGCGCTCTGTGTTGCAATGACCTAAGCTGCTCGCGCTGTTCCAGGGAATCTACGATATAAAAGAAGCCAAACATAGCAGGAAGCAACAGTGCAGAGACCAGCAGCGTGACTATGAGAGGGGATAGCTTCTTCTTAAACATATAACAACTCAACTCGAAATGGTGATCTAAATAAGAATCGTTATTATTTGAATTATTTCGCCTATCATAAATGAATAATTTTTTATTGCAATCAATTGGAGTCAGTTATTGTTAATAAGGCAGATTGCTCGGTTTAGAAGATAATAAGAATTAAGCGGTAAGTCATAAGTAATAGCTAGCGGTTTTGTGGTGTGAGAGTAGTGGAAATGCCGCTAAAATATTAGCTCAGATAGCAGTGGCCGGACTTGCTACAGCTATCGTTTAGCTGAGCTGCTAAGATTCTTGTCCACAATAAAATAAGCATCCGTAAAATCTGAGACTTATCGACTTATCGACTTATCGACTTATCGACTTATCAACTTATCTAGGTAATAGCATTTCACTGCTATAGAAATATCAGATTTTTAAATAACTAACCGGCGATGAAACATAGATTAGACAGAAAAATGTTGGGAACAGAGCACAGTGATCAATTGTCGCAACCAGCGGTGCATCGGATCATTATGCGTTCTTGTTGTCCAATACAAGTGATTGTCAAAGCTTATAGTGACAGGCGCATCGACTACTTTAATCTGTCTATCGAAACCACTGGCAAACTTGGCAGAGGTTAATGAAATTAATTGAGTATCAGACAATGTCATTTCTAATGCGCTTAAACTTGCTAGCTCTACGCTGCTATTGAGCGTCACACCGAGCTCAAATAGCTTTTGTTGATAAATGGGTTGCCAATAGCCGTCGTATGTCACTAATACATGTTTTGCGCTGCTTAAATCTGTAAGTGTCAGCGCTTTTTTCGCCAGCGGGTTTTTATGATCCATGGCGCAAACATAATAATCACTCCACAGTGTTTTTTTATATAGCTCACTGGCGTCTAGTCGCATTGGACTGAACAAAAAGTCACAGTCAACCTGTTTTAATTTTAGCAGTCCCTGAGTACCACTTCGAATAATTTTGACTTTGATACCTGGGGAAGATTTGTGCAACTCTTTGATAAATATATTCAAAAATACAGATTGTTCGTAAAACGAGCAAGCTATTGTCACATCACCCACTGCATTGCTAGGATCGAATTGTTCGGTGACGGATAGCTGTTGGTATTTTGTAACGATCGGACTAAGTTCTTTGACCAATTCATGACAGCGCAGTGTTGGAGTGATTTGATTTCCCTGGCGAATAAACAGCGGATCATTAAAGACTTTGCGCAGGCGATCAATCGCGTAGCTAATGGTAGATTGGTTGCACTGTAGCTTTAGCGATGCCGCAGAAAAGGATTTTAGCTCATAGACAATGATGAAAATGTTGAGTGTAGAAAAATCAATAGATAATGGGTTTGCTGTCTTCATAACTATTGATAATAATCACTGATATTGAAATATTCAATAACTATTATCTAAGTCATCGGATTGCCTGATGTGAATTAAAAATGTCACACTCTTTTATAGAATATAAGTGGAGATATTATGATCATGAATGTGAGCAACAGTAATTTATATAATGATACTTTTCAGGTAAGTGATGAGATAAAAGCAGAGTATAAAGAGCACGGCGTTGTTGTATTACGTAATGTGATCTCTGAGCAGTGGCTTGCTTTACTAGCAGCTGCTGTAGAAAGAGACATCACCAGCCCAGGGCCTTTTTATCACGGCTATAACCCCAAAGATGGTAAAGGTAAATTTCATGGGAATTTACGTATCTGGGAAAACGACTGCGTGTTTAGTGATTATTGCCTGCGCTCAGTATTGCCAAGCATTGCTGCGCAGCTATTTACAAGTGAGCGTGTTAACTTATTGTATGATCAGCTTTTTGTTAAAGAAGCCAATACCAAAAACCCCACTCGTTGGCACAATGATCAGCCTTACTGGCCGATTCAGGGGCAACAGATATTGTCATTCTGGCTTTGCCTGGATCCTGTAGATCAAAAAAATGGTGCCTTAGAATTTGTCCGTGGATCTCACTTGTGGGACCGCTGGTTTCAACCTGAATCTTTTGGAGAGGGCAGCGGCGCCGAATATGAGATTAATGATCGGTTTGAGAAAATGATTGATATTGAAGCAGATAGAGAGAGTTTTGACATTGTAAGTTGGGATTTAAAACCCGGGGATTTATACGTATTTCAAGGAATGACAGTGCACGGTGCAAAAGGTAACTTAACCACTGATCAGCGAAGAAGAGGATATACAGTTCGCTATACAGGGGATGATATCCGCTATGATATTCGAACCGGTTTATCTAAACCGATTTGTAATAGTCAGTTCCAGCAAGGGGATAAATTAGGTGGTGAACAATACCCGCTAGCTTTCCCATACTGTTTTAACCGCTAAAATAAAATATATGTTTAGATTGATAGAGGCTAGTTGAACATCAAAGCTATATCTTAATAGCGCAACGGCTGTCGGGAAAATATAGCTAGCTAAAAAAACATCAGCAGCGCTTGAAAATAGGCTTTCAGCCTGAGTCAGTAGCAGGCTAAATTTTGACAACATAGATGTTTTATTGCCTGTACAGCCCTGGCTTGAAAACCAGCGGCTGAGCCCTTTTTAGATCTGAGCTAAGCCGCTATTTAAATAACACTAATTACTCTACGTCAAGCATTGAAATCACCCACTTTTGCAGCGCATCTTCATTGTAGCGCGGATGCCAAGCGGCGATAACATCAAACTTATCGGGTGTTTTATCTAAAGGGATTTCTACTAAATTTAATCCTTTTATCGCCCTTGAAGGTAAAAATGCGATTGAATCAGTCGTTTCAAGATACATAGGCACAATGGAGAAACAAGGTGCCGATATGACAATGTTTCGTTTTAGTCCAAATTGTGCGAACCAATCATCGATAGAGCCTTTAAAGTTAGGACGAGAAGGCGAGGCGATAATACTTGGGTAGTTGGCGACGTCTGCTAAAGAGTAAGCACTTTTTAAAAATGAAGAACGCGCAGATGTGACACAAACATGATGTTCCTCAAACAACTTAACCAGTGGATAACTATCGGGAATATAGTCGGGAAAGGCTATAGCTAAGTTAACTTTACCACTTTGCATTAAATCATCAAGATTATCGATTTCGAAGTCTCTGACTATCAGCTTTAAGTGCGGCGATTGCAGCCTTATCTTTGCGATCAGCGCCGGCAATACCACTTGTTGAGCGTAATCGGTTGCCGCTATAACAAAAGTTCCACTGATCGTTTTAGGGTCAAAGTTTATCGGCGATAACAGTATCTGAAAATCAATCAGCAGTTTGTCTACACTTATAGACAGTTGCTGGGCGAATGGCGTTGGAATAAAGCCATTAGTCTTTCTTAAAAATAATCTGTCGCCAAACACATTGCGTAGCTTTTTTAAGTGCTCACTGACAGCTTGTTGAGTCAAACCTAAATGATTGGCAGCTTTGGATGCGTTTTCTTCGCGGATCAGTGCTTGAAAAACCCTTAATTGCTTGATGTCTAATCTATCTAATTTACTCAAAGCTCGCCCCTTTGATTATGAGTGTCTGCACAAACTCAGCCACACAAAAATAAATTGTATCACTAACAAAAAACATTTGTTTCTAATTGTTTCACTGTTTGTCTAAACTCTGTCCATCGAATTCAACAACAGCAAATAGAGAGAGGCAAAATGAAAACAATTATTTTAATCGGTGCGTTAGGAAAAATGGGTCAAGCTGCACTAACAGGACTAACCAAGCACAAAGTCATTACCGCGGGCCGTTCCGGTGATGTAGATCAGATTGTCGATATTACGGATGAAAAATCAATACGAGCCCTGTATGAAAAGGTCGGCCACTTTGATGCCATAGTGAATACGGTAGGGCTTTGTGAATATGCTAATTTTTCTGAAATGACAGAGGCACAGTGGATGTCCACAGTGATGAGCAAGATGATGGGGCAGATAAACCTAGTACGCATCGGTCAGCAATACATTGCTGATGGCGGTTCATTTACCTTAATCAGCGGGATTTTGAATGTTAAGCCAATTCCCTATGCGATCGCAGATGCCACTACCAGTGGTGCAATTGATACCTTCGTAAAATGTGTTGCCTTTGAGATGCCCAGAAATACGCGCATCAATGTTGTGAACCCGACTGTATTAGTAGAGGCGTGGGACGTTTACGGAGAAATGATGCCCGGGTTTGAACCGGTTCCAGGAGCCTTGGTTGGCAAAGCTTTTGAGCGATCAGTTGACGGCTTTATTAGCGGTCAAGTCATTTATGTTGATGCATAGATAATCCATGCAAAGTTTAAACGCCCGCCAGCAACAGGGCGGGTGTCTACTGTTGATGATTTGAGCTTAGTCTTAATCATCTGCGCGAAATATAGGTGTACAAAACATGTCAATAATTACCTTTAGAATGGCCCGGGCAATAACGCTAAGTATCGCTTTGGCGCTAAGCAGTGCTACTGCATTAGCCCAAGATGCAATGACTGTAGTGGATAAGTATCTTGTTGCCTGGAACGCGCAAGATGCAATAGGAGCCGCCAATTTACTGGCAGAAGATGCGCGCTATTATGATTCTGCACTTGGCGAAACGGTCTTGGGAAGGGCTGCTGCAAAGGTTAAGGTTATAGATTCATTTATGAATGCCACGCCCGATATCTATTGGAATCTAGTTGGTTCTCCTGTTATAGCCGGACAGCGTGTTACCTTTGAGTGGGTACTAGGCGGTACGAATACTGGCGCATGGGCAGATGGGACTGCTGCAACAAACAAAACCTTTCGCATCTTTGGAATGTCGGCTTTTACGATTGAAGGTGACAGCATTAAAGTTCAATCAGATTATTACGATGCGCTGAGCTTTTATAAGCAATTGGGGCTAATGTAAATTAGTAGGCCACAGTTAATAGAGAAGAGCGCTTTGACAGTTAAATGTCGAAGCGCTGAAAGGGCACAGATATTCGAACCTTAGCCTTTGGTGCTTATCCGAAATAGAGCCGAGATTTTATAAACCTGGTTAACATACTTTGTGTCTGCTGCGGATTTAGATGGGTTTTACTCGCCAGGTATTTTGATGACTCTAGACTGCCAGTGTAATGGAATAACTGTTCAGCATCGCACGCTACAACGTACCTTAGGCTGAGTTTGTCTGATGCTAAGATCATTTTAGTATTCCCCTGTGGATGAAAAATCATCGCAGTCAGCTGCAACGGATATTAAAGGGCAAAAGTGAGTAAATGGCAATCCAGTTTGATAATAATTGAACACGCTAATATCTTGATACTAGTCCTGAACCTGCTGTGCAACAGAAAATTGTTAGAAGATTTCTGCTCTGGCTAGCGTAACTGCATAGCAGATGAGTTCTGAACTTTAGTCAGGTACCCTCACTGGCCGCGCTCGAAGATGATTCCCTGCAGCTGATCAAACTGCGCCGATTGAGTGTCTACTAAGCGTAGAAACTCTTGGTTTTTTTTAGGTTTGAACTCTCTGTTGTTGTACATCAAATAGAAACCCATTGCCGGTGGCTTAAGATGTTCCAGTAAACTGACCAACTTGCCTTGATCAACCAGTGGGCCCGCCTCATACCAGCTCAAATAGCTGATTCCTAAACCTGCGACTGTCGCTTTTAAACACAAACTGGTGTCTTCAAACATTAGCTGTGATTGATTAATTTGATATTTGCTCTCGGCAAAGACCCAGGGCAGAGCGTTGGCAGAGGCCGAAGTGGTTATTAGAGGTTTCCCTTGCAGGTCCTGCAAGCTATTGACTGGACCGATATCGGCTAAAAGTTGGGGGCTAACAAACACCCCGTACTCAATTTTAAACAGCAGCTGGGCGATCAGTGACGAATCGACTAAGGGCCCCTGTCGAAAGGCGAAGTCCAGTTGATGCGCTTGAAAGTCCAGATATTGATTGGAGCTGATCAGCTCAATTTTTACCTGCTTAAATTGTCGTTGATAGTCGATTAACCAATCGGCCAGTGGCCACTTTGCAAATCCTGCAGGGGCTGTAATGCGTAAAGTACCAGTGACAACTTGCGCTCTGCTTAAGGCCCAGTGATCAATTTGCTGGGTCTTTGCATTGAGCTCTTGTGCCAGGGGTAGAAAGTCCTGGCCCTCATCGGTTAAGGCCAAGGCTCTGGTGCTGCGCATCAGTAGCTTACAGTCCAGTTGTTGCTCAAGTTTGGCGATACGCCTGCTAAGGTTGCTACTAGGCAAGCGTAAATGTTCGGCGGCGGCGATAAAAGAGCCACGGTTAACTACCTCAACAAACCAACAGATTGCTTGTAAGTCCATTTTATTGTCCCAAATATAAGATAGTGCATCCTAGTTTATCTCACTAATAAGCGCAATCTGGCTGCAGTATGCTACTGGCGTAATTATGATGAAATTTACCTAGGAGAGTTAATCGATGAAAACTATTGCAGTTATAGGTGGCACAGGCATGTTGGGTGCTCCAGTTGCCAGGCAATTACAACAGCAAGGTTATACTGTGCGCATTATCAATCGCGATAGCGCTAAGGCAAAAAAAATGTTGGGGGACAATTTCCAATATGCTGAAGCTGACATATTTGATCCAGAGCGTTTAAAAATAGCTTTACAGGGCTGTCAGGGAATTCACATTAATTTAACCGGCAATAGCGCACAGAGCTATTTCAAGAACCACGTCACAGGTACTGAAAATATTATAAGTGCTGTCAAAGGCTCCCAGATCAAACTGATCAGTATGATCTCGACGGCTTCAGCCTATCCAGAAAATGACTTTCGCCACGACACAAAATATAAATTGCAGGCAGAACAACTGTTAAAAGACAGCGGTATTGCCTATTTAGTGTTCTTGCCCAGCTGGTTTATGGAGACATTGGCCCTGTTTGAACAGAATGGAAAAATTGTGCAAATAGGTAAATCCAGTCAGAAAATCCACTGGCAGAGCGCCGCTGAGTACGCCGAAATAGTAGCGCAAGCTTATGCCGACAAGGAGCAATACAATCGGCGCATCACTATCTTCGGTCCTCAAGGTTTGACCATGACCCAGGCGCTGCAAAACTATGCACAACATCATAATTTGAAAATGCAGAGCATGTCGATATTCATGGCCAAGTTTTTTGCCTGGATAACCCGCGATCAGGACTTGAGAGATGCTGCAGATTTACTGCAGTACTACGAGCGCGTAGGCGAAAAAACGGTTGCCGACACCGTGCGAACTCAAACCGATTTACAACAGTGGCTGTTACAGTAGAGAATACTGACAGTACCTGAACCAACTCTTTAGATTAAAATAAAGCGCAACCACTGCGCTTTATTCACATCCCAACTCCCAACTTCCAACTTCCAGCTGTACTTCTCCCTTAATGCCTAAAAATTAACCAATAAATCAATTCTCAACTAAACTTAATCATAAATTTGAGAGAGATTTATTTAATGCCACTAACACCAGATGAGACAGTGAAAACTAAAACTGGGATCGTCAGAGTTTGGGAAAAAAACCCACTGACTATTTTATCTCTGGTATTTATTATCGGCTCAACCTTTATCTTCTTTGAAATTAAAAAACTAAATACCCAACTCATAGAATCGACGACTATCCAAAGTACTCGTCAATATGCTCAGGTATTGAGTGAGTTTCGCAGCTTATATACCTCAGAAGTAGTGGCCACTATGG
Organism: Osedax symbiont Rs2; assembly: GCA_000416315.1. GTDB lineage: Bacteria > Pseudomonadota > Gammaproteobacteria > Pseudomonadales > Balneatricaceae > Rs1. The sequence continues at coordinate 13,122 of ASZI01000304.1, forward strand.
CCCAGGCAGGCATAGAAATAAGTCATGATTACAAAGATAAACACAACGCCATACCACTGCCTGCAACTTTGAGCCTGTTGCTCGGTGAAAAGATGGGGGTGCAAGGGTTGGATGTGCAAGTCAGGCTCTACAGTGCCTTCCCATTTCCGTGGCGAAAAGATCGTGGTGGCTTGGCTGGAAATTTTGAAAAGAATGCCTGGCTGCAACTTAAAGAAAACCCACAACAGCCCTATGTGAGTGTCGAAGAGGTAAATGGTAAATTGAGTGTGCGCTACGCGGTTGCCGATGTTATGCGCCCTAAATGTGTTGATTGTCATAATAACCATCCCGATACACCAAAGACGGGGTGGAAAGTCGGGGATGTGCGAGGGGTGTTGGAGGTGATTGAGCCTTTTACCCAGGGGATAGCGCAAGTAAACAGTATCTTTGTACAAATGGTGATCATGATCAGCAGTTTGCTATTGGTGGGTATGGCTGGGTTTGCCGTTACTATATCGACGTTGAAGAAAAATAACAGCCAGTTAGATGGTTTAATTAGCCAGCTTGGCAGTGAAATTGATGTGCGAAAGTTGGTGGAGCGAGAATTATCAGCCAGCAAAAACAGCGCTCTACTGGCAAAAGAACAGGCGGAGTTAGCCCGCGAAGATGCGGTTGCCGCCAACAAGGCAAAATCTATTTTTCTGGCCAATATTTCTCATGAAATAAGAACACCCATGAATGCTATTTTAGGTTATACACAGATATTGCAGCGCGATCAGAAAATGAATAAGGACCAACAGAAATCCCTGTCTATCGTCGGTAAATCTGGAGACCATCTGCTGGGCTTGATAGACGATGTGCTGGATCTATCGAAAATTGAAGCCGGTGCCAGCGAAGTTGAACTTAAACCTTTTGATTTAGTAGAGCTGTGTAGCACATTGAGCGATATGTTTTCACTGAAGGCTCAGCAGAAAGGTATAAACTGGGTTATCGATACAGACTTTGCCAGCAGTGTAATGATGGTGAAGGGCGATCAGGGAAAGATTCGCCAAGTGTTAATTAATTTGGTTGGCAATGCGATTAAATTTACCAGTCAGGGGGAAGTGCGGTTTTCCTTAAGCTGTAGCCAGGACGATGTTTTTTGCTTCAGTATTAGTGATACGGGCATTGGTATCCAAAAATCTCATCAAAGTTCGGTATTTGATGCCTTTAATCAGGGGAGTATTTCTTTAGAATTTGGCGGCACTGGCCTGGGACTAACAATATCCAAGAAATATCTGAAAATAATGGGTAGCGAGCTTAAACTTGATTCAGTTTTAAACCAAGGATCTAAATTTTATTTTGATTTGTTATTACCTGTAATAGATGCACCTTTGCCTGCAAAATCGAGCTTGGCGATAGAAAAATTGAGGGCAGGG
>ASZI01000305.1 GCA_000416315.1 Osedax symbiont Rs2
AGTTGGAAGTTGGAAGTTGTAAGTTGGAAGTTGGAAGTTGGAAGTTGGAAGTTGGAAGTTGGAAGTTGGAAGTTGGAAGTAAAACTGTACTGATGAACTTGTGCTTGTAACAAATTCCAGGCTGGGCTATCGGCCGCTAACTACTCAGCTCTTCGGTTGCTCGAAGAGTGAGTAGTTAACAATGACTTGAGACTAAATTTACATATTACTGGCTTGAAGTAATGCCACCGTCGACATATAACGTTTGCCCGGTGACAAAATCTGACGCGGGGGAACAGAAAAAATTCGCCGGACCAACAATATCTTTGGGATCGGCAATCCGGCCTAGTGGAATCCGCTTCAGTAAATTCTCTCTGAACTCATTGTTTTCCATTACGTGGCGAATCATTTCTGTATAAACAAAGGTCGGTGCAACGCCGTTCACTGTAATATTGTGCGGGGCCAATTCCATAGCATGCTGTTTTATTAATAAAACTAAACCACCTTTGGTAGAGCAATAAGCGGAGTAGCCTCTGTCCCGCAGACCCAGCTGAGAGCGCACTGAAAGTAGATGAACTTGTTTACCCCCATTGCCCGCTTTTATCTGATGTTTCGCCACCGCTTGTGCCAGAAACATCGATGCCTTCAAGTTCACTTGATAAACTTCATCAAATGCTTCTTCAGTGACTTCTAACAGTGATTCTTCGCGCTGAATACCGACACAGTTCATCAATATATCAACTCTTCCAAAGTAATCGACAACAGCGTCAACGCTATCGTGTATTTGCTTTACTGACTTAACGTCTACAGCCACGCCAAGAGCTTCATATCCAGCAGCGGTTATTTGCTGAGCGAGATGATTGGCTTTTTCAGCGTTACGTCCACCGATGGCAACTTTCGCACCAGCACAAGCTAAGCCCCAGGTAATCGCCTCGCCAATACCACCGTAACCACCGGGGACATATGCAACTTTTCCGGCTAAGTCGAATAAGCCATTGAGTTCACTTTTAAAATCGATCACTGGCTCTATTTTATCAACCATACTAGCTACCTTCTAATCGAGGTGGAGACCACCGTTAATATCAATCACTTCACCGGTAATAAAACCGGAATGAGGTGAGGCTAAAAATTCGACCACATGTGCGACTTCGCTGGGTTCGCAAAAACGTTTTACCGGTATACTGGCCAGCAAATCTTGCCTTTGGCTCTCAGTCAGCTGCTCAGTCACCATCGGAGTCCTGATGTAGGCTGGAGATATACCATTTGCTGTGACACCATGCTGAGCCGCCTCACGTGCCAGCGAAAAGGTCAGCGAGGTCATGCCGCCCTTGGATGTGGTATAGGCGGTCCCGGCAGTAAGCCCGCCGGTTTTGGCGGCAAGTGAGCAAATATTTATAATCCGTCCCCAGCCTTTAGCTTTCATCCCCGGCAGGCACTCACGTGACATATAGAAGGCACCGTCTAAATTTATCGACATAACCCGGCGCCACTCTTGGGTGCTGGTTTCGACAGCCTTGTTATTCGACAGTATTCCGGCATTGTTCACCAGTACATCGACGTCTCCCCACAGTACACGTATTTCATCGCAAGCTTGAATAACAGCCTGATCGTCGCTCACATCTAGCTTCAGTGGATACACTTTATTGCCGAGTTCAGCTGCTAATTCATGCAGCCGACTTTCCTGAATATCAGCCATCACTACGCGCATACCTAATTTTACAAAGTTGCGTACAACTGCCTCCCCCAATGCCCCTGCCGATCCGGTAACCAGCGCAATTTTGTTTTCTAACGAATGCATATGTAATTTCCTTAATTCAATATTGCGCCAGCGAACCCAAATAGCTAGTTACATCCGGGTTTTCTAACAGCGTATCGTAATCGTCAGCCTGACTGACTCTGCCCTTTTGCACAAATAAGTAGCTATCGCAAATTTCACGCATTATTTTCACATGGAAAGCCTCATTCGGGTGTACACACAAAAAAACCAATCGCCCCTCTGATTTAAGTTTTTTAAAAAACTCCAACATAAAGCCTATGTAACCATCCTGGGTGTTGAATTGAGGTTCATCGAACAAGTGAATTAAAGGGTACTCGGTGATAGGATTTTCCAGCATAAATGACGGTTTTGTTTTTGCAAAATGCCGAACCTGATACGACTGGTGATAATGTATCGCCAATCGATCACGGGAGCGATATTTCACATTGTGGATATTTTGCCCCGCACATAAAACCTCACCCGCTGTCGGTTGGTTACTGCCGGTAATCAATTCGAACATTGTGGTCTTACCTGAGCCATTTGGGCCCATCACCCCCACTATTTGCGAGCTGTTAATGTTAAAGTCCGCTTCCAGACGAAAGGTCTCACGCTTTTTCAACAAGCCTGTCTGATAAATTTTTTTAAGACCTTTTACCTGTAAAAGGGGTGTATTCAGAGGTGCATTCATAATTACATTCCTAATAGACTTTTACGTAATGGCTCATCATCCAGTAACTGAGCAGCAGGCCCTTCATGAATGATTTTTCCGTGATCCATCACATAAACCCTATCACTGACTTTTAAAGCGCTCATTACGTTTTGCTCTACTACTAGCACAGCAATGCCTTCACGCTTTAAGTGGCTAATGGTATTCATCACATCTTGCACAACTTTCGGTGCTAAGCCCTGGGAGGGTTCATCAAACAATACCAGCCCCGGCGAGCCTAGTAGTGCCCGTGAGATAGCAACCATCTGCATTTCTCCACCGGATAAATTTTCACAGTCACGTTCCATCAAATACTCAAGTGCTGAAAAAATATCAAACATTTCAGACTCCGACCAACTGCGAAAACGGGTTTTCTTTTTTCCCAATTGCAGGTTAGCTTTGACTTTCAGGGTTGGAAAAATTCTTCGATCATCCGGTACCCAACCAATACCCGCTCTGGCTATGTCATGGGTATCACTGCGGGTAATGTCTTTTCCATCAAAGTTAATTTCACCTACTCTGGCGGGTGTTAAACCTAGAATTGAGCGTATGGTAGTCGTTTTTCCGGCGCCGTTAGGGCCCAATAGCGCGACCACTTCTCCTGCTTCTACATGCAGAGAAGCACCAAAGACAGCCTGAGTTTCTCCGTAATAAGTTTCTATATTCTCGACAGTTAACATTAGGCAATCTCTCCTAAAGTAGAGGCCATAACCCATTCATTTTCACGCAGCTGGTCAGGGGTACCTGTTGCTATTACCTGCCCCCAATGAATAACCGATATTTTGTCAGCAAGCCCAAATAAAAAATCCATATCGTGTTCAATAACCACAATAGAATAGGATTTTTTAAGCTCGTTGATTAGTTCACTTAGCCGAGCAGTGCCATCTGCACCTAACCCCTGGGTAGGTTCATCCAAAAATAAAAGTCGTGGGTCAGATGCCAATGCGACTCCTATTTCCAATGCTCTGCGCTCACCATAAGGCAAGCTACTGGCCTGGGTAAATTCCCGCCCTGACAAGCCCACTTTATTTAAAACATCCGCTGCTTTCTCCATAGCCGATACGTTTCCCTGGATATCATGCACTGGGTTAAAACTGCGATTAATAGATTCAGGTAATGCGATTAAAATATTTTCGATAGCTGTGAATTCATCAAACAGATTCATAATTTGAAATGAGCGGGAAATTCCCAACCCGGCGATAACCCTAGCAGATTTACCGGTGATATCCCGGCCATCAAAGACCACCCGGCCATTGTCGGGCTTGTATTGCCCGGTCAACACATTAAAACAGGTCGATTTTCCCGCACCATTTGGACCCATAATTCCGCTCAGCTGACCCTCTTCAAAAGATAGCGTAATGTCTTCCAGAACCACTTGCTCTCCAAAGCGTTTTTGCAAATGTGTTGCTTCAAAAAGTGCCATTATTTAGCCTCCCCGCTTGCATTTTCAGTGGAACCGTTGACCTTTAGCTGACGTTTTTCTCTGCGCTTCATTAGGTCTTGCCACAGTCCTGCAATCCCTTCGGGCTTGAATATAATCACTAACATAAACATCAGTCCGTACCAGAGCAGCCAAGTTTCGGTCATGGCACCTAAGGTATCTCTCGCCATGAAAAACACTATCGCTCCCAGTACAGGCCCCCAATAGCTGACAAAACCTCCGCCAATCAATGTCAACATGACGATTAAACCGGAGGCATGCAAACTCATGACATCCGGGTAGGCACTTTGTTGAACTAAGGCAAACAACCCCCCTGCCAGCCCGGCAATAGCACCCGATATCATGAACACCGACCACTTGATCAACCAGACGTTATAGCCGAGAAAACGCGCACGCATTTCATTCATGCGTATGGCTTGTAATGCTTTCCCGTAAGGCGAGTGCACCAGACGCCACAGACCAACGGTCACCAGCATTACAATGGCGAAAATAAAGTAAAACAGACTCGAGGTTTCACTTAGGCTAAAGGAAAAGAACCCCAGATTCAGCTCTCCGCGATGAATGTTCAACAGGCCATCTTCACCACCAGTCAAAGTATGCCAGCGCATTGAGGTAAACCAGAATATTTGACCGAAAGCAATCGTCATTAGCGCATAATAAATCCCTCGCCGATGGGAGATAAAACAGGCCACTACAGCAGCGGCAATGCCGCCAGCGAGTACCGAGAAAAAGATCCCGGCCCAGACACTTTCAATGATGCCTAACTGAGTTAAACCATAGGCATAGGCACCGATACCAAAGAATGCACCATGGCCAAAGCTCGGTAATCCGGTATAACCTAGTAACAGATTGAAGCCTAGTGCGTAGATAATCCAAATGGCGATTTCAGCGCCTAAATAGTTATACAGACCCACCCATTCACTCCATAGTGGGAAGGTCCCTAAAATGATAAACATACAGATCATCTGCTTAGTGATGATGGCTGTTTTCTGGGTTGTCAGTGCCACTCGATGCGAGTGTTCGCCAGAATCATTTGTTAATAATGGGTTGCTCGATTGGGCTACTCTCTGGTTCATGCTAATTCTCCAAGGTACTTTTTTTGCCGAGCAAACCCCGCGTTCGGAAAGTCAAAACAACTATCAATAAGATGTACATGGACATCAGTGACCATTGCGATGCATAAGCTCCTACAATAGCGACCACGAGTCCAACCAACACACCGGCAATAATAGCGCCCCAAAAACTACCAATGCCGCCTAATACAATAATGAGAAATGCGGGTATCACAACATCGACACCTACGTGCGGTCGCAAGCCCCAAATCGGCGTCAATATAATGCCGGCAATGGCCGCCAGCAATGCACCAAATGCAAATACGTACAACCTCAGCCGGGTTAAGTTCACGCCCAGCGCCCTGACCATTTCACTGTCGTGTGCACCGGCCTTGATCATCGCTCCAAAGGGCGTTTTCTCTAAAAACAGCCAGACCACGAAAATCATAAAGGCGCCGAACCCAGCCGCGTAAAACCTATAGGTCGAATAGATCATGTCTCCGGCGATAAACGCGCCGCTCATCATTTTAGGTACCGGTAAAAACTGTTCACCAGAACCCCAGGTAATGCGAATAGTTTCTTCGATAACCAGCGCCGCACCAAAAGTTAACAGTAAACCGTATTCTGCTTTCTTCCCATAAGTTCTGCGCATGCAAACTTCCAGGCCCATGCCCACCAGCGCCACTAAAAAGGCCCCTATCACCAGTCCTAAAAAATATCTAAATCCCAGTGGTAAGGACACATACCAGGCCCCTATAGCGCCCCAGCTGGAAAGATCTGGGTTTATAATGGTCATGGCGAAATAGGCCCCTAAGGCAAACAGCGAACCGTGTGCCAGATTGATCAATTCCATCACCCCCACTATTAACATGAAACCTAAAGCGATAAGGCCAAACAGTAAACCCAGGCTTAGGCCGTTCACAATGTGTGGCAATAGATTAATTAAAATATCCATAGGACCCCATATTACAGATGAGAATTTCAGAGCATAAAGTCAAAAAAAATGATTTTTAAAACGTTGAATTCCATTGTTATATTTATTAATTCAACTATTTGTAAGCGCTTGCCCTCAATAAAGCAACCTTCTCATCCGAGAATATTGAGGGCAAGAGCAGACCGATACAGCAACAAAGTTATGGCGTGTATACCGGAGTATCAGCGAAACTTTCGAGCTCACAAGTCGCTTCTGCACCGCTGTCAGCGACTTTTTCTGGCGCTGCATAACTTAACATTGTGAACATGTCATCATCGCTCGTCGGATTTGCATTACGCGTGGCCAAATAGATAGTCTGTTGCATTTGGTGAGTTTTGGCATTCATCCAGGCATCGTGATTTTGCATCCGCGCCTCAGCTGGAATTCTTAATTTTTCCAACCCTTTGATAACGGCGTGATTGTTAGTGGTACCGACTCGCTCTATTGTCTCAAGCAGAGAGCGGGTTGCCCAGTAACCGTTGTAGAACACGTTACCTGGAACTTTCATCTTATTATCTGGATAGGCTTTCTGGTATTTTGTGACAAACGTATCAACGCCGGGAAGCTCCATTCCATAATACCAAGTGGTACCAAACACACCGAACAAATTATCTGCCGGTAAACCATAGACATCCGGCCAATCTTGCTGATTATTTACCCAGGCGTATTTGTCACCTAAGCCCAGCTGGGCAATTTGTGAGCGCATCGCTTTTAAGTCATCACCACCTACAGCAACCGCAATTACTTGTGGTTTCAATTGTTGAATTTTCAGCAGAACTGAGCTGAAATCTCGAGTACCCTGGGGTACCAAAATCTCATCGATGATGTTTGCCCCGTTTGCTAAGACTAACTTTCGTGTAGCATCTGAGGTATTGTGACCCCAAACATAATCGTTGGTGACCAACAGTACATCTTTACCATAGGCTCCGATTGAGTTTTTAATCGCCGCCTGTGCAAAGTTGGCGCCGTTGCCGTCCCAGACAAACTTCACTCTGTGGCAGTTTTTGCCCGACTCCGTGGGCGAACTAGAGTTGGTATTTAAGTAAACCACACCGTGACTTTGTGCAACTTGGGAAATTGCGTTAGCAACACCTGAGCTTACAGCTCCAATTAAAAATCCGACTTTTTCACGCGCAATCACCCGCTCCGCGACACGCGAGCCTGTGGCCGGCGTCGTTTCTGTGTCCATATGAACTGTTTTGATCATACGGCCCAAAACACCGCCTTTGGCATTGAACTCATCAATAGCCATTAACATACCACGACGATCTGATGCACCGCTGTTCGCATACTGACCACTGGAGTCTGAAGTAAAGCCGATCACCAAAGGTACTGGTGCTGCAAATGCAGTATTAGCAATTACGCCAGCCCCTAAGGTCACTATCGCGCCAGCCGCTAATAGAGTTTTAAGGGATTGGATAGTCCGTTTTTCAAACATTCTACTTTCCTCTGTCTATTTTTTATTTTTAGTAGACCTAAGTTCGCCTACTGTCCTGTAGGCGATCTCAGCATTTTCCGATATCGACCTTATTTGCCTGTGCCTGGTCGGCGACTAACGCCCCCACCAGTGCGTCGGTAAATCCATTATTTGCAGCGTGCAGTAGTGCGTTATGAACTAATGCAGCCATTGGCGCGGTGATTTGCGCATCAGACAACATGCTATTCAGATAACGTAAATCTTTGCAGGCATTGGCAATGCTGAATTTCATACCATCGAAAGACCCCTCATCCAATATAGCTGGTACTATCATCTGAAAGATACCGCTATTGCCGCCACCAGCGCTTATCACCTGTCGAAAACGCTGCAAATCCACACCTGTTGCCTTGCACGCACTCATGGCCTCGGCGATCAGAGCAGCCTGACCCATGGTGATTAAATTATTTATCAATTTCATTTTAGAACCTGAACCTACAGGCCCCATATGAAAAATGTTTTCACAGAAACATTCTAAAACCGGTTTGATTTTTTCAAACAGTGCATCAGAGGCACCGACCATAGTATTAAGCTTACCGGCAGCTGCTTCAATGGGCGTTCGCGCCAGCGGCGCATCGGCCATTGCACAACCTTTTTCCTTTAGGTCAGCGGCTATCTTCTCAACAACACCCGCTTCCCCAGTAGAACAATCAATTACAATTTGACCATCCTTAACCCCCGCTAACAGCCCATTCTCACCGTAAACGATAGATTCCACTTGGGGTGAGCCGGTTACACAGATGATTACAACGTCACATGATTGAGCTAATTGTTTTGCTGAAGATGCTTCGCTAGCGCCGATGGACAGCAAATTATCTAACCTTTCCCTGTTACGATTTGCTTTGGCGATAACCTCATAACCCTTTTCCAACAAGTTCTTTGCCATGCCATGGCCCATTGCGCCTATACCGATAAAACCAATCTTTGGGTGCATACCTGCTCCTGGCTAACGCCTATTTATAATCGATAATTAAAAATAGTCACTAATGAACTATAATTTCTAACAACATAATAAATAGAATTTTCTATTCTTGTCAAGAACAAAAAATTCTGTTCTAATTAATTCCGTCGACAAAGATTTGCCAAATGACCCTATAAACGGTGAAAATGACAACTCATTTGTAGACAGGCGCACAGAAAATGAATTTGAAAATAGGAAAATACGTGGAAAAGACGACTATCGCACACGACCAGCTCACTGCTTCGATTGTTGCTGAGTTCGAAAATTTGCCAAAGCAATTGCAAAAATTTGCCCGCTTTGCGTTAAATCATGCTGATGTTATTGCACTGGAAACCGTGACGACGGTTGCTAACCGTGCTGAAGTTCAGCCCTCTTCGATCGTTCGTTTTGCCAAGGCATTTTCATTTGATGGCTTTACTGAAATGCAGCAAGTATTCAAGACCCGGCTGGTTGAAAACACCTCCAGTTACCAGGAGCGGATTCGCGCCCTTGGCGACGACAATCATGAAGGGGGTCATTCAATCCTCGACGGTTTCGCAAATTCAGGCATTGATTCACTGCAGCGGCTTAAACAAGAGATTTCTCAGGAAAAACTGGACCAGGCCATTGAGTTAATCAGCGGTGCTCGTGATGTGCACTTACTGGCACAAAAGAGGGCCTTTGGTATTGCTCATTACTTGCATTACGCCCTGTCGCAATTAAATGTTCGGTGCTTTTTAGCAGACGGTGCGGGGGGCATGCTCAATCATCAACTTTCCCACGTAGGACCAGAAGATCTTGTGATTGCAGTGAGTTTTGCGCCTTACACTCCCATTGTCGCTGAGCTTGTCGACTCACTAAGCAGTCAAGATCGAAAAGTAATTTCCATAACTGACAGCGCCGTCAGCCCACTTGCATCACGCAGTACCGTGAGTTTTGAAATACACGATGGCGTCGATCAGGCATTTCGCACTTTGATTGCACCTATTTGTTTGGCGCAAAGCCTGGTGGTGGGTGTCGGACAAGCTCTGGAGCGCAAGCTCCATCAAACACAGGAAACTTAAAATGAATAATCGTCAACTCGATGTCATATGTATTGGTAGATCTTCTGTTGATCTATACGGTGAACAGATTGGGGGCCGACTTGAAGACACACAGTCTTTCGCCAAATACATCGGCGGTTGTGCGACGAATATAGCCGTAGGTACCTCCAGGCTAGGCTTAAGCAGTGCATTAATTACCCGTGTCGGCGACGAACAAATGGGCCGGTTTATATATGAGACGTTACAAGACGAAGGCGTCGATGTATCTCATGTTGTGACAGACCCTGCAAGATTAAGTGCTTTGGTGATACTGGGCATAAGAGATAGACAAACATTTCCACATATTTTCTATCGTGAGAACTGCGCCGACATGGCGATCGAAGCTGAAGACATTAGTCCTGAATTTGTGGCCTCTGCAAAATGTATTGTGGTCACCGGGACGCATTTTTCGCAATCAGGTGTCGAAGCTGCGAGTCGCACAGCAATGAAATACGCAAAGGACGCAGGTACCAAAATTGTCTTGGACATTGACTACCGACCAGTTGCCTGGGGTCTGACGGCACACGGTGACGGTGAAAATCGCTTTATTGAATCCACCGCAATTACTCGCCATATACAGACTTTTATAACCGATTGTGACCTGATTGTCGGTACTGAAGAAGAAGTGCACATCGCAGGGGGCTCGACCGACACTATACAAGCAGTAAGACGAATCCGGGAATTATCTGACGCGGCGATTGTGGTTAAACGGGGCCCTATGGGCTGCGTAGTATTTCCGGATAAAATTCCTGAGCATCTGGATGACGGTATTTGGGTAAAAGGCAACGAAGTCGAAGTTTTTAACACACTAGGTGCAGGAGACGGTTTTATGAGTGGTTTCCTGCGTGGCTGGGTTCATGACGAGTCATGGGAAACTTGCTGTGAATACGGTAATGGCTCAGGTGCGATAGTCGTTTCGCGTCACGGCTGTTCACCGGCAATTCCGAGTTGGATTGAGTTACAAGACTTTCTATCAAACGGCAGCCCGCATAGAAAACTGCGCAACGATAAACGCCTGGCACACATCCACCGAGCCACCAATCGCAAAAAGGATTGGCCAGAAGTCTGTGCTATTGCCTTTGATCACCGCTCCCAGTTTGAAGATTTATTAGAGGGGACTGGAAAAACTGCTGCAGCCATCACTGAATTTAAGAACCTGATTGCCAGCGGGGCCAGAGATGCGATCGGCGAGGAGGAAAGTTTTGGGGTATTGATCGATGATAAATACGGATTCGACGCATTGGCAAAGATGAGCGATAACAGCTGTTGGATCGCACGGCCAGTTGAGCTACCTGGTTCATACCCGCTTGAATTTGAGGGGGGAGACAACATTGCCAGCATATTACGTGATTGGCCAGAATCACATATAGTTAAATGTCTGGTGCGTTACAGCCCCAATGACCCTGCTGATATTAAAGATAGCCAAAATAAATCTTTGAAAAATTTATACCAAGCTTGCCTGGCCACCAATCACGAACTACTTCTCGAAGTCATCCCTACAGAGGACAACGAGCAGACAAGGGCAGAAACTCTTGGTGCTATGCAAGAAATTTATCAACTCGGTATTAACCCTGAATGGTGGAAAATATGCCCGCCTAAAAATCAACGAACCTGGGATAATGTCGAGGCTCTGATTGAAAGGCACGATAAATATTGCCGAGGAGTCATCATACTCGGGCTAAATGTCGCACTGCCTGAACTCGTGGAAGATTTCTCTGTCTGTTTAGCATCACCTATCTGTAAAGGCTTTGCAGTGGGACGCAGTATTTTTCTTGAAGTTGCAGAAAAATGGTTTCGCAATGAGATAAACGATGCACAAGCGCAGCAGCTAATATCGAATAACTATCGTCTGCTATTAGATACTTGGACTGAATTAAAAACAGCTTAACCAGCTGTACTGTGGAATCAACAAAAGCGGAGGTCAAATGAGCTATCTGAAAGTATCACCGACAGCGCCAAATGCAGATGGGCGAGTGCAATGTATCACTCCTGAATCGGCTAACTGGCCACACGTAGGTTTTGAGCTATTCCACATGCAACCCGGCGCTACTCTAAGCAGAATGACTGAAGACAAAGAAATTTGTCTGGTCTTGGTAACCGGTAGTGCCACTGTACATGCAGGTGAGCAATCCTACCAAGATATACAGAGCCGGGATGATATTTTTTCCGGTGCACCTGCAGCGGTCTATATTCCAAACGACTCAAATTTTTCAGTCACCGCTGGTGAAAATCTAACCTTGGCCGTCTGCAGTGCTCCTGGTAAAGGAACTTACCCAGCAAGACTTATTCAACCGCAAGAAATGAGTAAAGAAACCCGCGGTGAAGGTGCTAACGTACGTCACGTTTGCAATATATTACCCGATACCGCCGAGGCAGATAGTTTACTGGTTGTCGAGGTCATTACCCCCTCGGGTAACAGCTCAAGTTACCCACCTCACAAACACGACGTCGATAATCTACCGAGTGAAACTCAACTAGAAGAAACTTATTATCATCGTATTAATCCGCCGCAAGGCTTTGCCTTTCAACGTGTCTACACCGATGATCGTTCATTGGATGAAAGCATGTGTATTGAAGATGGTGATGTTGTGATGGTTCCCAGAGGATATCATCCTGTAGTTGTACCCCACGGATACGACTTATATTATTTGAATGTGATGGCTGGGCCGGTTCGCGCCTGGCATTTTCAGAACGACCCACAGCATGATTGGATTGTGAATCCGCAAACTTAAATCAGTTGGAAGTTGGAAGTTG
>ASZI01000306.1 GCA_000416315.1 Osedax symbiont Rs2
GTTGGAAGTTGGAAGTTGACCATTACTTACGACTAAAAACTTCCTACTTCCGACTTTGTTTAAACAACACTAACCGCTTCGATAATTTGTACTGGATTGGCTCTGGGGCGGCTTTTGTTCACTTGCTGACCATCGGCGAACTCAAACTCTTTGCGCTCGCCATTTCTGTCAATGGCCAAGCTCTCAAAATCAAACATCTCCCTATCAGCTAACTGACTAACCGAGACATTTTGCATCGCACCAAAGATGCTTTCAGTGCGACCCGGGCTCTCCTCGTCCCATTGCGCCAACATCGCTTTGATATTCTGTCGCTGCAAATTTTCTTGCGAGCCACACAAATTACAGGGAATGATGGGAAAATTTTTGTAGCCAGCAAACTCGATGATATCAGCTTCGCGGGCATAGGCCAGCGGTCTGATAACGATATTTCGACCATCGTCTGACAACAGCTTGGGTGGCATTCCCGCCAATCTGGCGCCGTTGAACATGTTCAAAAATAAGGTTTCTATGATGTCGTCTTTGTGATGACCCAGGGCAATTTTATTGGCATTGATCTCTTCGGCAAAAGCGTACAAGGTGCCGCGGCGTAAACGAGAGCACAGGCCGCAGGTCTTTTTCCCCTCAGGTATTTTACTGCGCACTACCGAGTATGTATCGCGCTCGACGATATAGTATTCAATGTCCAGTTTTTCCAAGTACTCAGGCAGTATATGCTCGGGAAAACCCGGTTGTTTTTGATCTAAATTAACCGCAATCAACTCAAATTTTATCGGCGCGTTGCGCTGTAAACTTATCAGTAAATCCAGCATCGCATAGGAGTCTTTACCCCCCGAGAGACAGACCATAATGCGATCTCCCTCTTCGATCATCTGATAATCCATCACCGCCCGGCCCACGTCACGACGCAATTTTCGGTGAACTTTATTTAGCAGCGGGCTGGACTTCACTTTTACACCAGCAGCTTCTGCAGCCTCGGTGATTGGACTTAGATTATCTTGTTTCATGTTGCTCTACTATATTCAATGTTAAATTCGCATTGCAGCTACAGCAGCTACTATTGCGTCTCTTCGCTAAGGACCGGAACACCACTGTGAAAACGAAACTCAGTGTCATCACTTAAGATTAACTCTTTTTCCAGCTGCCTGAACTCTTCAATACGCTCATCGATAGGCCCATCGGCGTAATCTTCTGCCAACTGCAGGTAATCCTGATAATGGCGTCCTTCAGACTTTAACAGTGAGCGGTAAAACCGCTCTAGTTCAGGGTCTAAAAATGGCGCTAATTTGGCAAAGCGCTCACAGGAGCGCGCTTCGACAAACGCGCCAATGATCAAGATATCTATCAACCTCTGCGGCTCGTAAGTTTTCACAATAGTACGCAGCCCAGAGACATAGCGCGCGGCGGTCAAATGTACATATTCAATGCCGCGATCTTCCATCAGCGCCAGCACTTGTTCAAAATGTATTAACTCTTCGCGTGCAAGGCGCGACATTTTTTTTAACAGATCAGGGCGATCAACATAGCGAAACATCAAAGTCATGGCCGTAGAGGCGGCCTTTTTTTCACAGTGTGCATGATCTATTAACATCAGCGGCTGCTGCTCGAGCGCTACATCTATCCATGCCTGGGGTGTTTCACAAGGTAGGAATTGTTTTATTTCTTCAAGTGCTGTCATGGTCTATCCTAAATCAGAAGGCCGCCATTATACGCAGCAGCCACAGCACTGTCCAAGGATGAATTCCCCCAGCAAAACAGTGAAAACTTCCTACTTACGACTTACGACTTACGACCTTAGCTTCCACCTGCAACGTCGATGCGATCGCCAGAGGTAAAAGAAGACTTTTCAGACAGCAGCCAATAAATCGCCTCGGCCACCTCTTCGGGCTGTCCACCTCGACCCAGCGGCAGCATGTCTTTGACTCGATCCACTCGCCCAGGCTCACCACCATCAGCATGCATATCAGTGTAAATCAAACCCGGGCGCACCCCGTTGACTCTTACTCCCTCACGACTCATTTCTCTTGCCAAACCACGGGTCAAAGTATCTATTGCCCCTTTACTGGCGGCGTAATCCATATACTCATGGGGAGATCCTGTGCGGGCCGCCAGTGAAGAGACATTGACAATAGCACCGCCTTTTCCACCGTGTTTAAAGGCCATACGCAATACTGCTTCACGGGCACACAAAAAATAGCTGCTGATGTTAGTACAAAACATCTTCTGCAAACGCTGCGCGGTTACTTGCTCGATACTAATTTGCGGTAACATTAAGGCGGCATTATTAACCAGCGCATCCAACCGAGAGAACTTGGCATCAACGCTATTAAATAGCGCCACTACACTCTCCTCGTCAGAGACATCGCCCTGGAACAACAAACAGCTAGCCCCCAGAGCCTGCACTTGGCTCTGAACACTTTCAGCGGCGCTGCGATTGGACAAATAGTTTATACATAAATCATATCCATTGGCGGCTAGTAACAGTGCAGTGGCCCTGCCGATTCCCCTGCTACCACCAGTCACTATCGCCACTTTTCTAGCATTTTTCATCGGCGCTTCGCTCTGATCTTGAGATTGATCTTGGGACTGATTTTTAGACATAGGTACCTCACAAAAAATGATTTAACAACATCGCTATTCCCTGTAAGCCTCTGCAACTAAACAGGGAAGATGATAAATAGAAGATAGGCTGGTACTGGACAATTAAAATACAGCGAGCACTGATTAAACTAAAAAAGACCATTGCCAGAGAACATCACAGCTATATGACTGGCATAAAAACTGCGATCAAGCGGCCAGTTTTAGACAACTAGCACGCTGTGGAAAAAGGCTATTCAGCCTTGTTATTCTCATGTTCCAGCTGAAATGGAGTCATCTGGTATACATAGTAATTCAGCCAGTTTCCGAACAGTAAATTCGCGTGTGAACGCCAGCTGCTATAGGGCTTAGAGTCAGTGTTATCTCCTGGGAAATAATCACAGGGAACCGCTGTGTCTGGGTCTTGTTCCATATCCCTCCAGTACTCTTGCGCTAAAGTTTCTGCATCATACTCTGGGTGTCCGGTAACAAATACGCGCTTGCGATCGCTACTGGCCATTAGGTAAACCCCCGCCTCTTCCGAGCTTGCCAGGATATGCAAATCGGTGTGATTTTTTATTACCGATACTGGGTAATCCGCATAGCGGGAATGCGGCGCTTTGAAAAAATCATCAAAGCCGCGGGTCAAGGTTTCATGTCGGTGCTTAGTGCGGTGTGAATAAACACCGGATAGCTTTTGCTCGCGTAACTTTTTTGGTAAATCGTAGAAAATGTTCAAGGCCGCCTCAACCGCCCAACACAAAAACATCGTTGATGTTACATGCTGCTGTGACCATTGAATAATCTCTGCCACTTCATCTTTGTAACGCACCTCTTCCCAGGGAACCCGTCCCAGTGGAGCACCTGTTACAATCAAACCGTCATACTGATTATTTTTGATATCCTTAAAATCCCGATAAAAGCTGTTTAAATGGGCTATCGGAGTATTTTTACTCTCAGTATGATCAATGCGCAACAGCTCAAAGTCTATCTGTAACGGGCTGTTGGACAACATGCGAATCAACTGATTTTCTGTTTCTATTTTCTTGGGCATCAAGTTAAGCAACAACACTTTTAACGGCCGCACATCCTGATGCATGGCTCGTGTCTCTGTCATCACGAAGATATTTTCACTGTTTAACAAATCTACCGCAGGCAGCAAATCGGGAATTTTAATTGGCATAACAACCTCTATACTCTTTTACAACAACACTTAAACAGCCGCCAAGTACGACTTGTGACTAACAGCTGATAACGGGTGACTTACTGCTACTTTTAGTTTTCAGGCAAGGCCGGCATTCGCGGCTGCTCTTCGACTTGCAAATGCAAGGTGCTTGTTGGAAAAGCCACCTGGGCATTATGTCGCTCTATTATCTTAGCCACCTTAAACAGCACATCTTCTTTAACTTTATGAAAATGTTCCCAATTGGTGGTTTTGGTGAAGGTATAGACAAAAAAATCTAATGAGGATTCCGCCATTTTATTAAAGTTAACCATTAGAGTTTGCCGAGTATCTATCTCTGGGTGTTGTTCTAACATTTGTCTGACATCCAACAAAATAACACTCAAGGTATCTATATCACAGTACCTGACCCCCACTGTCTCATAGATGCGCCTGTTGCTCATCCGCGAGGGGTTTTCCACTGATATACTGGCGAAAGTCGAGTTAGGTACGTACAGAGGCCTCTTATCAAAAGTACGGATTCGGGTTAAACGCCAGCCGATGTCTTCGACAATTCCCTCAATATTTTTGTCCGGGGAGCGAATCCAATCACCTACTTTAAAGGGCCGGTCCATGTATATCATCAACCCACCAAAGAAATTAGCCAGTAAATCTTTAGCGGCAAAGCCTACAGCGATACCACCAATACCACCAAAGGCCAACACTCCTGAAATACTATAACCCAGGCTCTGCAGTACTACCAAAGACACAGTAATGATAATAGACAAGCGCAGCAATTTAGCAAAAGCACTGACCGTTGTGCTATCCATTGAAGTACTAATACCCGCAGGATCTATTAACTTAACTTCGGACAGACGAATAAAACGAATAAAGAACCAGGCAATTAACAATATTACCCCCACTTTCCTGACAGGTTGCGCCAACGCCAGTAGCGCATTGCTCGAGGCGTTACCGCCATCACCGACCACAAAGTTTCCAGCGTAAATCGCTATCGCTCCCCCAAGCAGCCAAATCATAAAGATAATCGGCCGGCGTATCGACGCCAGTAAAATATCATCCCATTGATTACTGGTTCTTTGCAGCTGCAGTGCCAAGCGATTAAAAAACAGTTTGGCAAAAAGCGCACAGACTAAGGTCAGGAAAATAATGGAAAACACTGTCAGCAACCACCCCCCTTCAGATCCGATCGAAAAATACTGCTCCAGCCACTGTTGTATTGCCGCTATATCTTGCAAAAGCTATTTCCTTTTCCTTGGTGATTTTGTTGGCTTATGGTACAGAAAATACCGACAGCCCATCTATAATAACTGTTCGGCGATTTCCCGGGCACCTGCAAAACGATCGGTATCTGCAGCGACATCTGTTCTGCGCATTCGGCTGAGCCTGTGAGACTTCTGCACCTCATTGCTGTCCAAATACTCCAGCACTTGCTGCGCCCCTAGAGGATTATTACAAACCAAAGCTGTATCACACCCAGCTGTTAGAGCTGCAGCGGCCCTGTCGGCATAATTTTCAGCCTCACCCGCTTTTGCTAAACTGGCGCCACTCATATTTAAGTCATCACTGAATATAACACCGTCAAACTTTAATTCATCACGCAGCACTTGTTGCAGCCAGTAACGGGAAAAACCGGCAGGATTCGGATCAATTTGCGAATAAATAACGTGGGCGGGCATCACTGCATCTAACCCCGCTTCAATAAGTGCGGCAAATGGCTTCAAATCAGCTGCTTTTACTTGCTGCAAGCTGCGCTCGTCCGTGGCTATTTGCAGATGTGAGTCAGCTTTTACCCAACCGTGACCCGGAAAATGCTTGCCTGTCGAGCGCATCCCCGCCTGGCGCATACCTTCAATGAAATTTTTAGTCAACGAAATAACTTGCTCAGGATCAGCGCCAAAAGATCGGGTACCTATGATATCACTGTGCGCCCAGTGTAAATCCAAAACAGGGGCAAAACTAATGTCTATATCAACCCCGGTAATTTCAGATGCCATCAACCAACCCAGCTCTGTCGCCTGACTCAGTGCCAGTTGTGGATCTTGCTGGTAGCTGCGATGCAATGCCTGCATCGGAGGCAGCACCACAAACTCATCCCGAAAGCGTTGCACTCGCCCACCTTCTTGGTCCACTGCTATGACGATAGAATCGTTCTGCACTCGAATGTCAGCAATTAAATCTGACAACTGTGCCCTACTCTGATAATTGCGAGCAAACAAAATCAGCCCTCCCACTTGCGGATGCTGTAGAATCTCGCGCTCTTGCACAGTTAATGTCAGAGCTGCTACATCTAACATCAATCGACCGTAATGCATGGGTTTTCCTTAAATAGTGAAGAAACTGCCTGAGTGAGCCAAATGTAGTCGCCGGCAGATTCCGGCGATCGGTTGAAAGCTTTTAGATGCGGCTAAAATATATTTTATCGCCACGTGCCTGCATGCCGGCACTGAGTACCGGCACCATACGATGCAAGATACGCTCCATCTCTGGATCTGATTGAAATCTACTTTTCTCTATCGCAGCTAATATTGTGTAGTTTGATAGCGTAAAGATAACTGAACCCATGACAAAATGAAGCCGCCAAAAGAATTCATCATCTTCCATAATTGCCGATTGAGTTCTGATCAAGTCAATATGGGGGGTTAATTTAGAGCCGTCCCTGCCAATAATAAACTGACGCAACTCCTCCTGAGACTTCATGTAAGCCAGTTCCAGCAACCGTGTAAACATCAACAATGCGTGGGTATTTTCCTGGTCAACTCGCAACAGGGCACGCATCAGAAGTTCCAGCAGTTCTTCCATTGACATTGAACTATCCATATCCAGCGCACTGCGCTCCAACATAGCCTGATCAATGTAATCGGAAAATGGTCGCAGAAACTGCTCCGCGACCGACTGGATTAACCCCTGCTTTGAACCAAAGTGGTAATTGATCGCCGCCAGATTAACATTGGCTTCCTTGGTTATCTGCCGCATAGTGGTTTCAACAAAACCTTGTTCGGCAAACAGGGCCTCTGCAGCGCTTAATATTTGTTTTGCTGTTTTCGACTGAGCCATTCAATTCCCATTATCTTTATTAAACGAAATAAAATTGCCTGTTTAAAACAATCAAGATACTACAACCCAATTATTATTAACATGTTAGCGTATAAGATTCATCGAACTAGTCATTTTTTCTACGATGTTTGTGACCACTTTACCACTGGTTTTCACCGTCATATCGCTGAGGCGTTCACCCAGTGATTTTTTAATTTCATAGCGCACTTGATAGACATCGGCTGTCTGACAAATCTTCATTAAAAAATCATCGGATGTATTTAGCTCATCTACTAAATTCTTTTCCAGAGCTCGTTGACCGAACCAAACTTCACCGGTAGCGACTTGGTCAATGTCAACATTGGGACGAGCCTGAGCAACAAATTCTTTAAACAGTAGATGGGTATCTTGGATTTCTTCGATAAATTTTTCTTTACCTTTTTCGGTATTCTCACCAAACATGGTCACAGTGCGCTTATACTCACCGGCAGTGAAAGTTTCATAGTCAACACCGTGTTTTTTCAGCACCCGGTGAAAATTCGGTAACTGCGCGACAACCCCGATAGATCCCAAAATAGAAAATGGCGCGGCTATTAAATTATCCGCCAGACAGGCCATCATGTAACCACCGGAGGCGGCAACTTCATCGACACAAATAGTCAATTTTATCTTAGCGGCTTTAATTCGCTGTAACTGTGATGCCGCCAATCCATAACTATGTACCATGCCACCGGCGCTATCTAAACGCAGCACAATTTCATCCCTGGTATTGGCAAAGGACAACACAGCAGATATTTCCTCTCGCAACAAATCGACTTCAGACGCTCTGATGTCGCCATTGAAATCTAACACAAATACCCGCTTGCGCTCTTGATGCTCATCAGCTGCATGCTCGCTTTCTTGTGGCTGTGAGCCATCAGAAGTTACATCAGCATTTTCAACTTTGGCAATTGTCTCTTTGTTCGCTGGCAGTTCAACGGCATCAGCTTCGCTCTTTTCAGCCTCTTTAAGTGCCAGCTTAGCTTGTTTGGCATCTGCTTTAGCCTGCTTTTTTCTCTCTTTGGCTTCTTTCTTTTCTTTTTTATGCAGCGCTTTGAGTTGCTGTTTGTACACTTCTGGATCAATGACCATTGATTCGATGGCATCTTTCATTTCTTCAAAATTATCGTTGATCGAGGTTAAGCTAATTTCACCATGAGCCTGATCTCTTTTCCCTCTACCACCTATCGCCAACAAACCGACCAAGATCAGTAAAATTGTCGCTATAACCGTTATAGCTTTGGCTAGAAACATGCCGTATTCGTATAAAAAATCAACCAATGTAAATCTCCAAAAATTCGTTCCTCGCGCGGGGCATTAATGTACCATAAAAGCCCAAGCAAGCCATTTTTTCTAAAGCATTTTTACGAGTAAAAGAGTATGCCAGAGAGTTTTAACGATAAAGTTTCCACTGAACAGATCATCGCCAAACTGCCCTCGCGCTTTCAAAGCCAAAACGCTGAAAACATGACCGCTGTTTTTCAATTCAGACTCACCGATAAATTTTCATTTTTTATCAGTATTGCCGATGCTAAATGCAGCGTTGAAATGGCAGAACACGATGACCCCAATATTATTCTGAGCATGAATGAGCAGACTTTTTATGCCTTAATGACCGGTGAAATCGATGGCATGTCCGCCTTTTTGAAAGGTGATTTAATCGCCCATGGCAATGTAATATTGGCAACATCTCTCGGTAAACTGTTTAAAAAGAAAGCCGGGGATGGGCAAAAAATTCAAAACTGAGTGATTATTCTACTAAGCCCTTGCTATTAAAACTGATAAATTGACCTCTGGACTTAAATTACTGAGCCAATACCTCTATAATATCTCGAAAATTAGCAACATTAATAACTGCTACTTTTGCTCCGCGGATCGATTGAAAGGTTTTCGTTGGTAGCCAGTAACTGTTAGTGACTAAGAAACTTGCGTTTTTTGGGATCACAATAATCCCTCACTGGCCGTCAATACTGGCGTAACAGGCATCAGACAACTATGCTAAACAGTAACTAGATTATTGATACTTAAGCTTAAGTTTGCTGCAGATACAATGGAAGCTGAAAACCAGTAGCACCCATGTGCCGTCGCCTATAATCGAGGCCGTGAAAGCTTTACTGATAACAAAAAATTTACTTACTTTTTAAGGACATATTTTATATGACCACGACTATGACGCAGGCGATGTTTAAGAACTTCTTAGGCAACTCTCCTGTTTGGTACAAACAAACGATAATCGCTTTTCTGGTTATCAACCCCATTTTACTTTTTGCCACTAACCCCGTTGTCGCCGGGTGGGTGTTGATTTTTGAGTTTATCTTCACTCTGGCAATGGCACTTAAATGCTACCCGCTACAACCGGGTGGATTACTGGCAATTCAAGCAATAGTCATTGGTCTGGCGGGCCCTGAAACTGTCTATCATGAAATCAATAACAACCTTGAAGTTATACTGCTGTTAATGTTTATGGTTGCCGGTATCTACTTCATGCAGAGCATGCTGCTATTTATCTTCACTAAGTTATTGCTTAACGTTAAGTCAAAAATTCTTCTGTCTCTGCTGTTCTCAATAGTGGCGGCATTTTTGTCGGCGTTCTTAGATGCATTAACAGTTACTGCTGTATTGATTAGTGTCGGTGTCGGCTTTTACTCTGTCTACCACAAAGTTGCCTCGGGAAAACACCACGATACTGAGCACGACCACACTGACGATGCGAAACTGGACAGCGGTCGCAAAGCAGACCTGTTAAAGTTCAGAGCTTTTTTGCGCAGCTTGTTGATGCACGGCGCTGTAGGTACTGCACTAGGTGGTGTTTGCACGGTTGTCGGAGAGCCGCAAAACCTGCTGATTGCAAACAAGGCTGGCTGGGATTTTCTGGAGTTTTTCATGGTGATGGCTCCAGTCTCTATGCCTGTATTAGCGGCGGGGCTGTTGGCTTGTTTTGTTGTTGAGAAATTTAAGATTTGTGACTACGGTACTTTGCTACCTGATTCTGTTCGCGAAATACTGACCTCTTTTGACCAGGAACAAGAGGCAAAACGCACCCAGCGCGATCGGGCCACTATGTACGTGCAAATAGCTGTTGCTATCTTCCTTATCCTAGGATTGGCATTCCACTTAGCCGCTGTAGGTTTGATCGGCCTGACTGTGATCGTCTTGCTAACCGCCTTTAACGGCATTACAGAAGAACATCAAATTGGTAAAGCCTTTGAAGAGGCACTGCCATTCACTGCGCTGTTAGTGGTGTTTTTTGCCATAGTCTCGGTCATTCATGAGCAGCACTTATTTACCCCGATTATCCAAGCGGTACTGGATATGCCCAGAGATGTGCAGCCCGGCATGTTCTTCATTGCCAACGGGGTACTGTCAGCGATCAGTGACAACGTATTTGTCGCCACCGTTTACATCAATGAAGTAGTGGCTGCACTGCAAAGTGGTAAAATTGACCGCGAGCAGTTTAATGTACTGGCGATCGCTATCAACACAGGTACTAACTTACCCAGTGTCGCCACTCCAAATGGTCAGGCGGCGTTTCTGTTCTTGCTGACTTCCGCTCTGGCACCACTGATCAGGTTGTCTTACGGTAAAATGGTGTTCATGGCACTGCCTTACACTATAGTGATGAGCTTAGTAGGTTATTACGCTGTCTCTAACTTCTTGTAACCAGTAATTACAAAAAAAGGGCTGCGGCCCTTTTTTTATGCCTGGGACTATAATAGTTAATTCAGCAACTGCTGCAGTAGTCTCTGGTTTCGATAGACGACTCAGGTTAGACAGCGTTACAGAGCATAGTACGCGGTTAAAACGCTTAGACACTTCGCGTTTGCCGGTTTGTGTCAGATTATAATTATGTGACTTAAT
>ASZI01000307.1 GCA_000416315.1 Osedax symbiont Rs2
CTGGATGCTATTATCGCCAAAGATAAATACGCGCGAGTCGCCTGTGAAACTATGGTCAAAACCGGTGTCGCCATCGTCTCCGGTGAAATCACTACCGACGCCTGGGTCGACCTTGAAGATCTAGTGCGAGGAGTCATCAACGACATCGGCTACACTTCCTCTGATGTAGGTTTTGATGGCAACACTTGTGGCATCATCAACATCATCGGCAAGCAGTCCCCGGACATCGCGCAGGGCGTTGACCGCTCGGCATCTGAGCAACAGGGAGCTGGTGATCAGGGTTTAATGTTTGGCTATGCCTCCAACGAAACTGACGTATTAATGCCCGCACCTATCACTTACGCCCACCGTTTAATGGAGCGTCAAGCCGAAGCGCGCAAATCCGGCCTGCTGCCCTGGCTGCGCCCGGACGCCAAGTCTCAGGTCACTTTCAGATACAAAGACGGCAAGCCCTGTGCAGTTGATGCAGTGGTACTTTCCACCCAACACGATCCGGACATTTCGCACAGCGACTTGCAGGAGGCGGTGATGGAGCTGATTATCAAGCAAGTATTACCAGAGAGCTGGCTGACAGCGGATACTAAGTTTCATATCAACCCAACCGGTAACTTCGTGATTGGCGGCCCGGTAGGCGATTGCGGCTTTACCGGTCGCAAGATCATCGTCGATACATACGGTGGCATGGCCAGACATGGCGGTGGAGCTTTCTCAGGCAAGGATCCCTCTAAAGTAGACCGCTCAGCTGCCTACGCAGGCCGGTACGTGGCTAAAAACATTGTCGCTGCGGGTCTGGCTGATCGCTGTGAGATTCAGATCTCCTACGCGATCGGCGTCGCAGAGCCTACTTCTATGTCGATTAATACTTTCGGCACCGGTAAGATCAGTGACGACAAAATAATCGCCCTGATTGGCCAGCACTTTGATCTTCGCCCGCACGCTATCACCCGTATGCTGGATTTATTGCACCCTATGTATCGCGCCACAGCAGCTTATGGTCACTTTGGTCGCCAAAGTGTGCAGATGACAGTGGCTGATGATACTTTCACCACCTTTAGCTGGGAGCGCACTGACAAAGCTGCCGTCCTCAGAGCCGATGCTGGCTTATAGCATTTTTCTTTTATTAACTTAAAGCACAATCATTGCTCTTTTTATAACCTGAATCAGTGACGACAATGCGCTGCATACAAATCACCGATTCAGGGATAGGTTTTATCTATGCGAGTTCCGCGTTTCTATCAAGACTGTCCTATTTCTGTAAATACCACTCTCAACTTAGATGACAGCGCCGTGCAACATGTTGCCCGGGTACTGAGAATGAAAAGTGGTGAGGCTATTAGCTTGTTCAATGGCGACGGCAATGAATACCAGGGACAACTTTTAGATGTGGCAAAACGCGCCGTTAGTGTCAAAATCAGCGCCTGTACCAGCCCGGTGCGCGGGAGTCGGCTTAAAGTATTAATCGGCCAGTCTATCTCCCGCGGTGAGCGCATGGATTACGCCGTGCAAAAATCTACAGAGCTGGGCATGACTAGCATGACGCCGTTGATCAGTGAGCGCACTGAGGTCAAACTCAAAGCCGACAGATTGACTAAGCGCCAGCAGCACTGGCAACAACTGGCGATCAGCGCATGTGAGCAATCACTTCGCAATGAACTGCCGGTGATTCACCCACCCTGCTCACTGCAGCAGTGGCTGGATAACTGCAGCGCCGACATCAAATTAGTACTGCACCATCACAGCGAAAAAAGTTTAGACGAATACTCACAGCCCAGTTCAGTAGCACTGTTGGTCGGGCCCGAGGGCGGTCTCAGTGAAGATGAAGTCGCTGCAGCCATAGCGGCGGGCTTTCACCCGGTGGCCTTCGGCCCCCGAGTAATGCGCACTGAAACAGCACCTGTCGCTGCGCAAGCTATCTTGCAATACCTGTGGGGCGATTTAAATTAACGCCAATAAGGCTGCATCTTCCCCTGCGCTTGTTTAAAGCTTTCACTGGCCCCATATAAGTCGCAGCGACAACTACCATCCATATAGCGCGAATGAGGATTAAAAATGACATTAAAAATCGGTATTGTCATGGACCCTATTGAAAACATTAACTACAAAAAAGATAGCTCTCTGGCTATGTTGTGGGCAGCTCAAGATAAGGGCTGGGACATTTGGTACATGGAACAGCAACACTTATATATAGACAACGGTGTCGCCATGGCGCAAATGGCGCCAATGACCGTCGCCAGGAACCCGAAGCAGTGGTATCAACGCGAAGCCTATCAAGACTTGGAACTTGCCAGTCTGGATATCATCCTGATGCGCAAAGCCCCGCCGTTCGATAATGAATTCATGTACAGCACACACATTTTAGAGATGGCTGAGCGCCAAGGTACTTTAGTGGTAAACCCGCCACAAAAATTACGCGACTGTAACGAGAAATTATTTGCCACCCAATTCCCGCAGTGCTGCCCCGAAGTACTGGTCAGCAGAGACACGGCTCAACTCAAAGCTTTTCACGCCAAGCATCGTGATGTGATCTTCAAGCCTCTGGATGGCATGGGCGGAACGTCTATTTTCCGGGTGCAAAGTGACGGGGTCAACCTGGGAGTGATTTTGGAGACGGTCACTAAATACAACAGTGAAATGATCATGGCGCAAAAATTTATCCCCGAAATAAGTACCGGTGATAAGCGCATTCTGATGATCGATGGTGAGCCTGTCGACTACGCCTTAGCACGTATCCCTACTAACGGCGAAACCCGCGGTAATTTAGCAGTAGGTGGCCGCGCCGAAGGCCGTGAATTAACCGAACGCGATCGCTGGATATGCGCACAGATAGGCCCAACCTTGAGAGAGCAGGGATTATTATTTGTCGGTCTGGATGTAATAGGCGATTATCTGACAGAAATCAATGTCACCAGCCCTACTTGTATTAGGGAGCTAGATGACCAGTATGGTTTAGATATTGGAGCAGATTTAATTGCTGCGATAGAAAAAAAATGCTTAAGTACTAGGAACTGATTAACCGATTGAGCCAGCAGTTATATACTGATACCCATGGAAAATATAAAGCCTAAAAACCGTTTAAGCTATAGCTTATTTATCGCCATTGCTATTCACGCAGTGGCGATTTTAGCGATTGGTTTTAGCTGGGCAGGCACTAGCTTAAAGGCTGAGAGTATAGAAGTGACGCTGGCGCAATACCAGTCAGATAATCACCTTGAAAATGCAGATTATTTTGCCCAGATAGACCAACTCGGTAGCGGCGATGCACAGCGCAAACAACAGCTATCCAGCGAGCGCATCTCGATGCAACAACTTGGCGAACAGCGAGTACAACAACAGTTGAGTGCAGCTGCAGCAGAGCTATCGCCTCCCCTGGATACAGATTTTTCCGCAGATGCGCAGCAGAGCAAAAATACTGCTAACTTCGACGTTTTACTGAGTAGTCAGGCAGATCATCAGGAGTTTCTTAAAAAATTCCCCCCCGCCGCTGAGCAAGTCACTGAAAACACCCCAAACAACAGCATTGACCAGCAAATACACGCCTTAAAGACACAGATAAACACCCGTCGTCAGGCGATGGCTAAGGCCCCTCGAAAACGGGTAATTTCAACTATGTCTACTAAGTCACACCAAGATGCTGCCTATCTGGAAAACTGGCGCAGACGTATCGTCACTATTGGCAATAGCCACTATCCAAAAGCGGCAAACGAGCAAAAAATTTATGGCCGAGTGCGACTTTTAGTGGCAATGCGAGCCGATGGCAATGTCAACTCTATTGAAATTTTGGAATCTTCCGGTAGGCAGATACTCGACCACGGCGCGGTTAAAATCATTCGACTCGCCGCCCCCTTCCAGCCTTTTTCTGCGCAAATGCGTAAAAGTACCGACATATTGGAAATAATTCGCACGATAGAATTTGAGAAAACCACCCTGATATACTAAACCTTATGTATGGTTTAATATATTTAGCGGCCACTACTTTATAAAACATGGCAAATTCTTAGTAGGACGGGATGAAAAAACAAAGCAGCAGCTTAAAAAATAACTTTTTAATCTCGATGCCAATGTTGGGTCAACACAAACACCCTGATTCAGTCATCTATATTTGCCATCAAGGCGAATACGGCTCTATGGGGATCATAATTAATCAAGAGTACGACATGGATTTAGCAACCAT
The DNA here is from genome assembly GCA_000416315.1 of Osedax symbiont Rs2. Lineage (GTDB taxonomy): Bacteria > Pseudomonadota > Gammaproteobacteria > Pseudomonadales > Balneatricaceae > Rs1. Next base: position 4,172 of record ASZI01000307.1, read on the forward strand.
GTTAGCGCACTTGCACATCCACTGTGATTCCAACATCCGCAATCAAACGGTCTATCACGGTGGCGATGTGCAAAATGACCGCGGCTTTATATTACATCCTTTTGAGCACAACGACGATTGGCTATCCAGTTACCGGGTCAGTGACTGTTTGAGTCTGACCTCTTCGGTGGATATTTTAGAGGCGATGGCCATTGGCTTAGGACCCAAACAAGCTCTGGTGGCCCTAGGTTATATAGGCTGGGGACCCGGGGAGCTGGAGAGTGAAATTATTGATAATCTGTGGTTAAATTGCCCGGTAAATTTAGATATAATCTTCAGCGTAGCCGCTGGCGATAAAATGCAGGCCGCCGCCTCTTCACTAGGTGTGAGCCTGGAGCGTTTAACCAGCCACAGTGGCAAGGCTTAAACGCGGCAATCTCAGCAGCTACAACAACCCACAGCTGACAGATACTAATATTTAATGACAGATAAATCACAGCAAGTGCTTGGCTTTGACTTCGGCACAAAACGCATAGGTGTAGCCAGCGGACAGAGCCTCAGTCTTTCCACCACCGAGTTGACTCCAGTCAACGCCAAAGATGGCAACCCTAATTGGCAGCAGCTAGACGCATTAATAAAAGAGTGGTCTCCGGCTATCTTGGTGGTAGGCATTCCTATTAATATGGACAATTCCATCAGTGAGATGTCACGTCGCGCCAGACGTTTTGCCAACAAAATTCAAGACCGCTATCAACTCCCCTGCTTTATTATCGATGAGCGCTTGTCTACCGCCGAAGCCAAAGATATACATTACTCGCGCGGCGGTGGCAGCAATTTTCGCAAAGAATCCGTTGACGGTATCGCCGCCGCGTTGATATTACAGAGTTGGTTTAACTGCGAAATCAGAATCCCCAGCCATAGCCGTTTGGAAGATTATTATGCCCTCGAGCAATCATAACGTCGATTTTTTACTACTGCAGATGACCGAGTCGCTGCGCAAGCTATTGATTGATAAACAAATAAGCGACCCACTGTTTATTGGAATCCGCTCCGGTGGAATCTGGATCGCCGAAAAACTTCATGCAAATCTGCAGATTAACGAGCCTTTGGGCACTTTAGACATTTCCTTTTATCGGGATGATTTCACCCGCATTGGTCTGGACCCTAAAGTCCAGCCATCAAAGTTGCCCAGCTCAACTCAGCAGCGACATATCATCTTAGTGGATGATGTGATTAAAACCGGCCGCACCATACGCGCCGCACTCAATGAGCTGTTTGACTACGGTCGTCCCGCCTCTGTTACTTTGGTAGCGCTATTAGATTTGGGGTGCAGAGAGCTACCGATCAGTGCCGACATCACTGGCAGCTGCTTAAGCTTAAACACTGACCAACATATTAAATTAATTGGACCAGAGCCCCTGGAACTAAAAATCACCCAGCGACCAGGCTCGGAGTAATCAATGATCGAATCCATAGACCATAACAGCTCGCAACTTAACGCCAGTGGTCAATTGAAACATTTTTTAACCACTGAAGACCTTTCAGCTACGTTGTTAAACGAGATACTGGACACTGCCAACTCTTTTCTCGACATGAGTTCTCAGCAAGTGAAAAAAGTACCGCTGCTGCGCGGCAAGACCGTGGTCAATTTATTTTTTGAACCTAGCACCCGCACTTCAAGTACTTTTGAGTTAGCGGCAAAACGTCTCTCTGCCGATGTACTCAACTTAAACATCAGTAGTTCTTCTACCTCCAAGGGCGAATCCTTAAAAGATACTTTAATGACTTTAGAGGCAATGCACGCCGACATGTTTGTGGTTCGACATCCCGACAGTGGTGCCGCACACTTTATTGCCAATCAAGTAACACCCAACATCGCAGTGATCAATGCCGGTGATGGCCGCCACGCCCACCCCACCCAGGCGATGTTAGACATGCTCACCATTAAACGCTGCAAGGGCGGCTTTTCCGGTCTGGTCGTAGCTATTGTCGGTGACATCTTACACTCCAGAGTTGCCAGATCGCAGATTCACGCTCTGCGCACCTTAGGAGTCGCGGAAATTCGTGTCATAGCACCTAAGACACTGATACCCAAAGACATCGAGTCTATGGGCGTCAAGGTATACACCGACATGCAGCAAGGGATTAAGGATTGCGATGTGGTCGGCATGCTGCGTTTACAGAAGGAGCGAATGAACAGTGCGTTACTGCCCAGCGAGTCAGAATTTTTTAAGCTCTATGGTTTAGACAGTGAGAAATTAAAACTGGCCAAACCCGATGCCATTGTCATGCATCCAGGACCTATAAACCGCGGCGTTGAAATTGAATCAGCGGTTGCCGACGGCCCGCAATCGACCATACTTCAGCAAGTGACCAATGGCATAGCGGTCCGCATGGCGGTAATGTCAATGGCGATTAGCGGTCAATTAAACTCTTCAGTGCAAAGGCAGTATCAATGATTAAAATAACCAATGGTCGTTTAATTGACCCAGCCAATGACCTGGATACTATCACTGACCTATATCTTGACCTGGGTGTAGTCACGGCTATCGGCGCACAACCTGCAGAGTTTGATGACACTACAGCCACCACTATTGATGCAAGCGGTAAAATTGTCTGTCCGGGCCTGATAGACCTCAGTGTGCATTTACGCGAGCCCGGTTACACTCACAAGGCCAGCATTGCCAGCGAAACCAAGGCAGCTGCCAGTGCCGGCATTACGACTGTAGTCTGCCCGCCCACCACTAAACCTGTCATCGACAGCACGGCTGTGGCTGAGTTAATTCAAGATCGCGCCAATGCTTGCGGCAAAGCAAAAGTACTGCCTGTCGGTGCCCTCAGCTTAGATTTGCAAGGTGAAAAATTAGCGCCGATGTCCGCCCTTGCCAACTCCGGTTGTATTGCCTTCTCCAACGCCAGGGCGACTATTGGCAACAGCCAGGCACTACTGCGCTGTTTAGAATATGCCGCCACCCACGATTTTTTAGTCATCTTCAATCCCCAGGACAACAGCTTAGTGGCCAACGGAGTTCTGCATGAGGGCAGCACTTCCACCAATATGGGCCTGACTGGCATCCCCGAGGCCGCCGAGACTATCGAGGTAGCGCGCAGTTTAATTTTAATAGAACAGTCCGGGGTACGCGCCCACTTTGGCCAACTCAGCTGTGAGCGCTCTATCAGCATGATAACTCAAGCGCGCAGTAAGGGCCTGCCGGTCACTGCAGACGTCGCTATTGCGCATTTCTTTTTCACCGATGAAAATGCTAAAGGCTTCAATAGTATGTTCCACCTGCAACCTCCACTGCGCAGCCAATTGGACCGGGCTGGATTATTGAATGCGCTGGTCACCGGTGAGATACAGGCAATATGCTCCGACCATCAACCCCATGAAGAAGCGGCTAAACACGCGCCTTTTGCCGCCACTGAAGCGGGAATTTCAGGTCTTGAAACTTTGTTACCGCTGGGATTACAGCTGGTTGAGCAAGGCCTGATCGACTTGCCGCAGCTGATAGAAAAACTAACTTGTGCGCCGGCCAAAATTCTAAATATTGCAGCAGGTTCACTGGCCGTTGGCGATAGCGCAGACATCACTATCTTCGACCAGAATCATCGCTGGTTGCTCGAGCATGACAGTTTAGTTTCCGCTGGAAAGAATACCCCGCTGATCGGCTCCGAGCTGACAGGCCGGGTAACCCACACACTATTGGCTGGCCATTTGGTCTACAGCTTGTAACTTTTTTTCAGTGCCAACAAAAAAAAGCCCGGTCGGTGCCGGGCTATTGTGCAACAGTCTATTATTATCGATTTCTGGGGGCGTAAGCCAGCACATCAGATAACAATTGTGATTCTTGCATGCCCTTGCTCTCGCAGGCATCCAACAGTGCATAGACCATAGCAGGTGAGCCGCTGGCGAGCATTTTCACTGTATTAAAATCGCTAAAATCCTGCAGGATCGCCGCCGGTAACAAATCTCCCCGACCCGCCCACTCACAAGCTTCTGTCGGATCACTGATCACTGGATGGAAAGTCACATTGGCATGTTGTTCGGCCCACTGTTCTGGTAACAAACTCCAATATAGATCACTGGCAACCCTCACTCCCCAATAGATATGAATTTGGTTCTGCACATCTTGCGCCAGCAAGTGCTCTACCACGCTTTTAACTTGCGAGAATCCGGTGCTGGCAGCCGCTAGAATAACAGTGCTTTGCGCACTTAACTGCTGCGCCTGGATATAGGCATCACCTTTACCCAGCTCAACTTCAATATCATTCTTTGCTAACAAGTGCTCAAGCAGGGCATTGGAGATCTCACTGCTGGGATTATGCCTGATATGTAACTCTAAATGTGCGCCAGCTTCCGGGGATGAACCAATTGAAAAGGAAGCACTGCGACCGTCAGCTAAAAACAAATCCAGATACTGTCCCGCAAAATATTCAACACTTTGACTGCTCGACTCAGGCATCAACAACTTAACTTGATAAACGTCGTGATTTAATTTCTCGACACTCTCAATACTACAATTTAGTTTTTTCACTATCACTCTCCTGAGCATCGAGGCCCATTTAACTTGTACTCTGTGTATTTTACTTGTCTAGATACGCGCCAGCCAACTATTGACCTCAGCCCAACAATAATAACCACTAGCTTATTAACTATAGCCTATAATTTTATTTTGCAAGCGCTTGATTATCAATCCCTAAATCTTGCCAAATAGCATCAATACGCGCTTTTACTTGCGTATCCATGACTATCGGCTCGCCCCCTTCCCGGGGCGTTTCTCCCTGCCCCTTATTAGTCGCATCCAACCCCATCTTTGACCCCAGTCCAGATACAGGCGAGGCAAAATCCAGGTAGTCAATCGGGGTGTTTTCGATCATCACTGTATCTCGTGACGGATCCATTCGGGTGGTGATAGCCCAAATAACGTCTTCCCAATCCCTGGCATTGATATCATCATCGCAGACGATGACAAATTTAGTGTACATGAACTGACGCAAGAACGACCAGACACCTAACATAATGCGCTTGGCATGACCTGGGTACTGTTTCTTAATAGTGACCACTGCCATTCGATAAGAACAACCTTCAGGAGGCAGATAGAAGTCAACTATTTCCGGAAACTGTTTTTGCAGTATTGGCACAAAGACTTCATTGAGTGCCACACCTAAAATCGCCGGCTCATCAGGGGGCCTACCGGTATAAGTGCTGTGGTAGATAGGGTTTTCTCTGTGAGTGATAGTCTCTACGGTAAATACCGGAAATTGATCTACCTCGTTGTAGTAGCCGGTATGGTCACCAAAAGGACCTTCATCTGCCATCTCATCCGGGTAGATAAAACCCTCAAGTATAAACTCCGCGCTGGCAGGCACTTGCAAATCACTGCTAATGCATTGCACCACTTCAGTCTTATCACCACGTAATAGCCCGGCAAAAGCATATTCTGACAGTGTATCTGGCACTGGAGTGACCGCGCCTAAAATGGTGGCGGGGGCAGCTCCCAACGCTACCGCGACCGGGAACGGCTTACCGGGATGAGCTTTTTTCCAATCCTGGAAATCCAATGCCCCGCCGCGATGGGACAACCAGCGCATGATCAGCTTATTTTTGCCGATCAGTTGCTGTCGATAAATCCCTAAATTTTGTCGCTCTTTTTCCGGTCCACGGGTGATTACCAGCGGCCAGGTCACTAACGGGCCTGCATCACCAGGCCAGCAGGTTTGAATCGGTAAAGTGTTTAAATCGACCTGATCACCTTTAATCACAAATTGCTGGCAGGGCGCTTTTTTAACAACTTTAGGCCCCATGTTAAGTACCTGCTTGTAAACCGGCAGCTTTTGCCAGGCATCGCGCATCCCCTTGGGTGGCTCAGGCTCTTTGAGCATTGCCAATACTTTGCCCACTTCTCGCAGCGCACTGACTTCGCGCTGACCCATTCCTAGCGCCACCCGCTCTGCGGTGCCAAACAAGTTAGTCAATACCGGGTAGTTGTAACCCTTGGGGTTTTCAAACAAAAGTGCCGGACCACCCGACTTCAGAGTTCTGTCACTGATCTCTGTCATTTCTAAATAGGGGTCTATCTCCTGCTTGACCCTGACCAGTTGCCCGCGCTCTTCAAGCAGCGCTATAAAATCCCGCAGGTCTTTGTACTTAAATTTTGTCATGACTGTCTCAAATATCAACGCGGGACTACGGTTCTTTCTTGTCGCAGCACAGCCAGATTTAATGCAAAAAAAAGGGTGGACTCACGCCCACCCTTTCAGTGTTTAACTACTTGAGCTAGCAAAAATTAGCGCAGCTCAATTTAGGATTTATTTACGGCGCATCGACTGGAAGAACTCTTCATTAGTCTTGAAATCTTTTAACTTATCGATAACGAATTCTGTTGCCGCTGTGTCTTCCATCGGATCTAGAAGTTTTCGCAAAATCCACATCCTCTGTAACTCTTCCTCTGAGGTCAACAGATCTTCACGTCGAGTACCTGAGCGGCGAATATTGATTGCCGGATAGACACGCTTTTCAGCGATTTTACGATCTAAATGAATTTCCGAGTTACCTGTGCCCTTAAATTCTTCGAAGATAACCTCGTCCATTTTAGAGCCAGTATCGATTAGAGCAGTGGCGATAATAGTCAAGCTGCCCCCCTCTTCGATATTACGTGCAGCACCAAAGAAACGCTTCGGGCGCTCCAGAGCATGAGCATCGACACCACCCGTCAATACCTTACCCGATGAAGGGATTACAGTATTGTAAGCTCTGGCCAGACGAGTGATAGAGTCGAGTAAGATAACCACATCTTTCTTGTGCTCAGCCAGGCGTTTAGCCTTTTCGATCACCATCTCAGCTACTTGCACGTGACGGGCAGGTGGCTCATCGAAAGTAGAAGCAACCACTTCGCCACGCACTGTGCGCTGCATTTCGGTCACTTCCTCTGGTCGCTCATCAATCAACAATACGATTAAGTGACACTCAGGATTATTGCGGCTGATACTATTGGCGATGTTTTGCAACATCAGTGTCTTACCTGCCTTTGGCGGTGACACTACCAGGCCGCGTTGACCTTTGCCTATAGGGGCCACCAAATCAATAACACGGGCCGATAGATCTTCAGTACTGCCGTTGCCAATTTCCAGCGCCAGGCGATCTTGGGCAAACAGTGGTGTTAGGTTCTCAAACAAAATCTTGTTTTTGGCATTATCCGGACGGTCGTAGTTAATCTCATTAACTTTTAACAGCGCAAAGTAGCGTTCGCTGTCCTTTGGCGGTCGGATTTTACCAGCAACTGTATCACCAGTGCGCAAGTTGAAACGGCGGATTTGGCTGGGAGATACATAGATATCATCCGGGCCAGCAAGGTAAGAGGCATCAGCAGAACGTAAAAAACCGTAACCATCCTGAAGTATTTCAAGCACACCATCGCCATAAATATCTTCACCGCTTTTTGCATGTTTCTTTAAAATTGCAAAAATAACGTCTTGTTTACGTGAACGGGCTAAGTTTTCCAGGCCCATTTCGTTAGCTGTGTCGACTAGGTCGTGAACACTTTTTGTTTTTAATTGGGTAAGATTCATATAATTTGAAGTGATGGCCCTTTAGGGCGAAGATTTAGAATAATTTAATAGTTTAGTAATAACTATGATGGCGTGAAAAATGTTGAATTTTTTTCTAGTGAAGATTTTGCTCTGCTCTGAAGTAATCCTCCAGCGGCAAATTCCAGTTAAATATAGAAGGTTGATCGTTAACTGTCCAGTAAAAAAAAGGTAGAATGCAATTTATATTACCTCTACCTCATTTTTCTTATAAATTTGCGTCAACAAAAGCAGCTAATTGTGACTTGGAGAGTGCACCCACTTTAGTTGCCTCCAAGTTGCCACCTTTAAATAACATCAGCGTTGGGATGCCGCGGATACCAAATTTTGGCGGTGTTTCACTGTTTTCGTCGATGTTCAGTTTGCAAACTGTCAAACCTTTACTCGCGTAGTCCTTAGCGATTTCTTCCAGTACTGGAGCAATCATTTTGCAGGGACCACACCATTCGGCCCAATAGTCGACAAGTACCGCACCTTCGGCATTCAATACATGCTTTTCAAAAGATGCATCGGTAACATTAATAATATCTTTGCTCATTAATTTTCTCCTCAATACTGACGACTGCAACTAATCAGAACGACAGCTTATAGCTATTTGCTCTAACAACCCTAAGTCATAGATAATCTTCATATATAGGTATATGGTGCATAATCCGAGAAATTCAACCTGAAAACTCGGATTACCCAGCAATTTTCCAAAAGCATTGCAATGACTTTGGGCTCTGTCGCACTCTGCTAGATTTTGAACCTCTGTTGCTATTTAAGTTCAGGCCCAGCGGCAATGATTTTCTCAGATACCGCTGAAAACTTAGAGAAATTGTTGGTGAATTTTTCGATCAACGCCGCGGCTTCAGTATCGTACGCAGCAGTATCTGCCCAAGTATTTCTCGGCTGTAACAATCCACTGTCGACCCCTGGAACTTCCAGCGGTACATTTAAATTGATACCGTCTAAATGTACTGTTTGCGCACCGACTAAGACGCCACTTTGAATTGCAGAGATAATCGCCCGGGTTGTAGGTATATCAAAACGAGACCCAGTTCCGTAGGCCCCACCAGTCCAGCCAGTGTTGACTAAGTATACTTGCGAGCCAAACTCTTGCACACGCTTAATTAACAGATCGGCATAAACGCTGGCTGCACGAGGAAAGAAAGGGGCGCCGAAACAGGTGGAGAAAGTCGATTTAATCCCACCGCCTGATCCCATTTCTGTCGAACCTACTAAAGCGGTATAGCCAGATAGAAAATGATAGGCAGCCGCTTCATTAGACAATACAGAGACAGGAGGTAGCACCCCGGTCAAATCACAGGTGAGGAAAATAATCGCTTTGGGCTCGCCCCCTAAATTGTCTTCAGTACGCTTTTCCACATGTTCTAATGGATAGGCACAGCGACCATTTTCAGTGCGGCTGGTGTCGTTGTAATCGGCAATCTTGGACTCATCTAATTCAACGTTTTCGACGATGGCTCCAAAGCGGATGGCATCCCAGATAATCGGTTCATTTTTTTGTGACAGATTGATGGTCTTAGCGTAGCAGCCGCCCTCTAAATTGAAGACTACATCTTTGCCCCAGCCGTGTTCATCATCACCAATCAGGTAACGGGCAGGATCAGCTGATAAAGTGGTTTTGCCGGTGCCGGAAAGACCAAAAAACAAAGTAGTATCACCATCATCTCCAACGTTTGCAGAGCAGTGCATTGGCAATACATCTTTTTCTGGCAACAGGAAGTTCTGCACTGAGAACATCGCTTTTTTCATTTCACCGGCGTAGCGCATGCCGGCCAATAATACTTTACGCTTGGCGAAGTTTATAATGACACAACCGTCGCTATGAGTTCCATCCCGCTCGGGGACACACTCAAAGTTTGCGGCATTGATGATCTGCCACTGTGCTTTAGCTTTTGGATTGTACTCTTGAGGAAGAATAAATAAGTTCTGTCCAAACAAGTTCTGCCACGCTGTCTCAGTAGACATTTTAACGGCGAGGTAGTGATTAATATCGGAGCCGACATGCACATTTGAGACGAAGTGTTCACGAGCACCTAAATAGCTCTCCACTCGCTCCCACAAGCTATCAAATTTATCTGCAGCGAAAGGACGGTTAACACCACCCCAGTCGATAAGATCCGATGTGCTAGGTTCGTCAACGATAAAACGATCTAGCGGAGATCGTCCTGTGCGTGCACCTGTATTAACAACTAATGCGCCTGTATTAGCCAGCTCGCCCTCACCTCTGAGAATTGCCTGCTGTACTAACTTGGCACGGCTTAAATTGAAATGTACCGTATCTGTTTTGTTGGTCATTGCTAAATCCTTCGGCTGTTAGCCAAACTCCACCTGTAAGCGAAAAATTAATTTTAATATTATATTTTCCACGTCTGCGCGTGAATTTATGGCGCGCATTATCACAAATAAACGCCTTTTTTTCTATGAGTAATATAGCTAATGTACTATCTGTTGAAATTTATCCGCTGTTAACCGCAGCAACCGAAGCTCAACAGACAACTCTGACATTTATTGTAGACAATTTACACTCAACTGTGTGCCAACAATGCTGGCACTGTCGATTAATTATAGAGAGTGAATGTTATAATTGTTGCTGTAAAACTTAGCTAATGGTCGCTAATTAATGAACTTGCCCATTGAGTTTAGCTTCTTTGTCCCTGCAGATCGCCTCTACATCCACAGCGTCGAAACTGAAGTTACTATTGCAAATTTGACAATCCATATCTATGTTGCCACGCTCCGCAATAATTTCTCGCAACTCAGCAGCATCGAGTAATGTTAATGCTTTTTCACTGCGCTGCCGGGAGCACTGACACTTAAACGTTATCTGCTGCGGGCTAAACAGGCGGCACTGCTCCTCGTGGAACAACCTGTAGAGTAGCGTTTCATTATCCAGTGCTAACAACTCAGCCGCTGACAACGTCTGGGCCAGCAGCGCTAAGCGCTGCCAGTCGTCAGTACCACTTTGCATCGCTGGCAGTACCTGCAACATGATGCCGCGCGCTTTTTGTCCGTCACAAGCTAAAATGAATTTTGTATCTAGTTGCTCTGATCGCTGGAAATACTCTTCCAGGCAGAGCGCTAAACTCTCCTGCTCTAAAGGTACGTATCCTTGATAGCGCCTGCCGACGTCAGGTTCTATAGTCAAAACTAAATGCCCTTTAGCCAACATTTCCTTAAAGCTCAGCTGCCCAAAGATTTCCCCATCAAACTGGGCGAATGCACGACACTCATTGCGATGATTGCACTCTGCCATCAAAGTAGAGACACTGCCCTCACCTTTTGCCTGCAAAGTCAGTTTGCCATTGAACTTCAAATTAGTGCTCAATATGGTAACCGCAGCCAGCATTTCCCCTAAAATGTTTTCGATAACGGGAGGATAGCTATGCCCTGCCATCACTTCCTGGAAAGAAGTTTGTAAAGCTGTCACTACACCGCGAACATCAATCTTATCAAATAAAATACGTTGGATTTGATCTGTGTTACTCATCTATCTATTTCACTACCTGGTTATGATTGGCTCTATTAAAACGCTCTACTGTAGCGCTCTGTTAAGAATTTAAGCTGGAATTTTAACACAAAACTGGCGTACCTATTCAAGCCCTGTGCTGCACTTTATACCGCTATTCACCCAGCAGCAGATCTTTGCTCTGCACAATTCGCCGGCGATCACGTTTATCCGGCTTCCCCGCTGGAGCAATCTGAGAAGTGTTCAGCATCTTACGCTGCTCAGCCTCATGCTCTCGTTTCTTAATACTCTGCTCAGTTTCACAGTACAGCAGTGCCGCCTGCGGCGCACCGCGGCGCTGATCAGACAATGCCAATACTTCTACGATACGCTCATCCCAGCCCTGGCGAATTTTTAGCATCGCCCCCGTCTCCACTAATTTACTACTTTTACCGCGCTGGCCATCGTATTGTATTTTCCCGCCCTCTATAGCTTTTTTAGCCAGGGCCCGGGTTTTGAAAAAACGTGCCGCCCACAGCCATTTATCCAAGCGAACTCTGGCGCTGTTATCTTCTTTCATTTACTTTATCCTATTTTTCACGGCTAACACTTTAGTTGTTCAGCGTAAGCAAGAAAGCAGTCGACGGCGATAAACTGCCGATCCGGCTCTCTGTATATATTACTGTCGGGGTGGGCAATATAACGCAACTGAGAAAAGCCATATTGTTCAGCTGCTGCCAGCACGGCCACTGTATCGTCAATGAATAAACTTCTGCTGGGGTCAAAAGGTTCAACCTTTTGCATTCGCTGCCAAAAGCCTGGCTGCTCCTTTGCAAGCGAAAAATCATGGGACACAACCACCGCATCTAAATATTTACCGAAGCCCAAATGCGACAATTTCATCTGCAGGCCCGAGCGATGATCATTGGTCACTA
>ASZI01000308.1 GCA_000416315.1 Osedax symbiont Rs2
GGGGGGGGGGGGGGGGTGAGATAGGAGTAGCGACTACTGATCTTTTATGTTTTCCATGACCACATAGGTACTGCTGTGCAACACATAAGGTAATTTTGACAAAGTTTCACCTAAAAATTTTCGATAGCTCTCCATATCAGTAGTACGCACTTTCAACAAATAATCGAAGTTAGCCGCTGTCATATGACACTGTTCAACTTCCGGAATTAATCTGACTGCCTTATTGAATGCGTTCAATGCATCCGTTTTAGTATCACTGAGTGTCACTTGCACAAACGCCACATGTGATTCTCCAAGTTTAGCCCGGTCCACTAACAAACTGTAACCCAATATATAACCTTGCAGCTCTAACCTATCCATACGAATTTTACAGGGCGTTTTGGATAAGCCGACTATTTTCGCTAAGTCGGTCACGCTAAGTCGAGAGTTTTTCTGCAGTTCGCGAATGATCGCTTTATCAAACTTGTCAAGATCGTTCATTTAATTAGTTTCTAATATTGTGAGGAGTATTAAGTATTAGCACTGTGACATGTAATCTGCCAACAGTGCCAATAAATTCGCCCGAGCAATTGTTTTAATTGCTCGAACTTCGAAGCTAACACTTTTTTCTGTCAAGTATAAGTCCGATATGTGCCAGTATCTAAGTAGCGGTTTATTGCACGCAGTTAAACCGCTACTGCTGATTAACCACCGCTGTCCTCAAGGCATCCAGGAATAAGAATAACGCTATCGCCAGTGTTTTTCTCAGTCTTAAGTTTGCGAGCACTAGTAACAGTTGTATTTAAATCAAACACTTTACCACCTTCACGGTAGAGGCCGACGTCGTTTAACAGACCATCGCTTAAGTGATCAACTGCCTGGTAGTTATTAGAGGCAAATAGAAATTTATCAAGAATTTTGAAGCCATTGTAGGCCAATGCTAAAAGAGTCATTATTTTCTCCGGTTAATTTATTGAGCCGGGGAAACAAAGAGGGAGTTAAAGGTTACTTTAAATGCCGCAATGTCTCCGCGGCATCTAGTTCAAATCAGTTGGTAGTTGTTACCAATGCAAAACTCAATACACGCGTCATTACATTTTTCAGCGCCGGGGCGACTGAGCAATGTTGTCGGGTAATATAATTTAATTGAGTTAGCTTCATGATTTTCACTTAGTAGTTGAAAGATGCCGTAGTCAAAAACATTATGTAAGAGTGCTTACGAATTTGACTATCAGATTATGTATCTCATTTTGAGATGGTCATATACTAGCCTATTTATTAAATTACCCACAAGTTATATTTATTATTAATCCAATTAATTGCTGAAAAAAAAAAAAGGCGATAGTAGAAAGCCACTATCGCCTTATTAGTTCAGCTACAATTTTCCATTAATTGCGAACGACGTTACCTTTATTGTGCGAATCAGCACTTAGAGGGGAGTTGTTCTGAATATAATCTTTCAATACTTCTGCATCGACAAATCCACTATTAACATAGCCAGCATGAGTATTTAATGCGGGATACTTATCACCACCTGAAGCTATATAGCTATTGATAGCCATCCGATAAGTCTTAGCAGCGTCGATCTTCTGACCATTCACGGTGGCTGTTTTCAGCTCGCCGTTAGTAATGGTTAAATCAACCCCGGCAAACTGCGCAAAGGCGCCGCTGTCAATTGGTTTGCTGGCAACAGCTGCCAGGTAGTCCCAAAGCTCTTTACCATCCAACTCCACAAAGCTGACGATATTGGCAAATGGCTGTACTTTTAATACGTCTTTGTAAGTGATATCTCCTTGTGCAATACTGTCTCTGATACCACCAGAGTTCATTACCGCCAGATCAGCACCTACCTTTTCCATCTGTGCAAGAGCAATCAGATGGCCCATATTGGTAGGTTGGAAACGTACCACACCACGATCGCCTTCGAGTTTCCCATCAACTGTGCCTATTTTCTGCTGCAGTTGTTCTTGCCCCTGCTCTTGGAAAGGACTTAAAAACGCTTTCAGCTTAGCATCTTCTGCAATTTCATCAGCAATCAATACCCTTACTTTTTTACCTTCGGCATTTTTAACTTTCTTTTTTAAATTCACTGGAATCAACTGGTAACTAACTAAGTTAAGATCACCATTTTTAAATTCCAGATCTGCACGACCTACATACTTACCCCACTCGTGTGCCTGCATAATCAAAGTGCCATTTTGTGTATCTGGCATACATGCCATACCGGCTTTGTACTTAGTGATTATCTGTCCTTGGGCATCAGCACAGACAGGGTCCTGGGAGTGACCACCGATGATCATATCTAGCCCGGCAACAGAGCGTGCCAATGTAACATCACCCGGGGCATTGATACCAAATGCAGCATCTTTATAATGCCCCATATGAGTAGTCGCTATAATCACATCCGCTTTCTCTTGTAGTTGCGGTACTAAAGTTTTTGCTTCATCCACCGGTGTAGTAAAAGCGATGTTGTTCATGAACTCTGGGTTACCCAGCTTTTTGGTATCATCAGTGGTCAAACCCATGACCGCGATACGTAAATCACCTTTATTGAATATTTGGTAAGGTTTGAATAACCGCTTACCCGTCGTCTCATCGTAAATATTCGCCGCCAGAAACGGAAAATCAACCCAGCTCTGCTGCTTGCGGATCACTGTCAGTTCGTTATCGAACTCGTGATTGCCGATGGCCATGGCATCGTAGCCTATCATAGCCATGCCTTTAAAATCTGGCTCTGCATCCTGCAAATCAGATTCTGGCACCCCAGTATTAATATCGCCACCGGAGAGCAGCAATAATTGCCCACCTGCAGCAGCCACTTCTGCACGGATACTGTCAATCAATGTTTTACGTGCCGCCATACCGTATTCACCGTGGCGGTTAGACCAAAATCGACCATGGTTATCATTGGTATGTAGAATTGTCAGCTTGTAAGTTTTATCTTTTTGCCACTGCTCGCCGCTGGCAACCGCCGTCGCAGAAAGCGAAACCAGACCAGTGAACGCGGCTAATGTTAAGAATGCGCTTTTTTTCATTTTTATCTCCCTATTACCACTGAGTATTATTTTTTTAGCGTAGATCTATTATCCTGTGCAGGAAATCCTAACACTTAATAGCAGTTAAAAATATCTAAGCAATTAAGTATTTTATTTTAATGATGTTATGTGACAACTGAGCGACTGCCTGTAGGTTTTCGCGGACAAAAGCAAATAGTTACAAGTCAGCAAACAGGCACTATTTTATCGCCAGACAGTGCCAAAAAGTGTGCAAATTAGCGATTAAAGGCATGAGCAAAAAACGGAAAACCCCGTCATTGGATTAACAACGTAGCGCTGTAGACACAACAGATTTAACAATAATAAGCCCGCTGGCATATTGGTCAAGAGCACTGGTCAGCGTGAATATTATCGCAATATGCATCTAGGAAAAACAGTACTTTAGATAGCGTCAGACTATCGCACCTAGCAACTCAAGTTTAGCTGAGCAATAACTAGCTGCCCCGTGCAAAGGGCACTCATTTATGTCGTTTAAGATTAGCGCCATTGCAGTTTTATATCTGTCTATTATCAATAGCGATCCCTATTTTGAACTGCGTTCAAAACAATCGCTTGCGCATTCTTTACAGGGGAGGATAACTTCTGTTTTTAACATCTGTTGCTGGGTTCCGCAGTTTAAGCAGCGCAGCGTTCCCAAAGTGCAGACTTCACCACTGAGATACTGGACAGATGAACAATCCAGCTTTTCTCGCAGGGCCAAATTCTCGATGATAGTTTGATCTGCCAGATGTACAAACTGCTCTTTTACCGATTGCTCCAAGATCGCCAAATCAAAATTTAGCCAGCTGGCTAAACCTCTTTCAGTTTCGTGTAAATAAAAAGCCAGTAAGGTCATGTCACGATACACATATCTGGCCAGCAAATGCATCTCCTCGCTACTCATCTGCACCGCTGCTTGCTCCAGCGCAATCGCCTCATCGACGATTTCTCGAAGCAAGGCGGTAGAATTATCCGCTGTTTTCAAACCTGATTTTGTCATTCGCTGCACAATGCGATTATAGGCGGCAACTAAGCTACTTTTCTGAGCTGCTGGGTTTTCTTTCTCTGTTTGTTTATCCGGCTGCATAATAACCTCCAAAAGATACAAATTTGCTATCTATGCTGTATTTATGGCCTTAGCTTTAAGGTATGCTATGGTTCAAATTTTCCTGGCATATTCCCTAGAGCTACCCTCTATGGTTATAGTCTATTAGCTTCCTAAAGTATCTAAGATGAACGAACAATACCAACCACAGACGATAGAACCGCAAGTTCAACAATACTGGCAAGACAACAACAGTTTCGCCTGTACCGAAGATCCCAAAAAAGAGAAGTTTTACTGCCTCTCTATGTTCCCTTACCCTAGCGGTAAGCTGCACATGGGCCACGTTCGAAATTATACCATAGGTGATGTCATTTCCCGCTACCAGCGCATGCAGGGAAAAAATGTATTACAACCTATGGGCTGGGACGCCTTTGGTCTGCCTGCGGAAAACGCCGCGATGAAAAACAATGTCCCCCCTGCTAATTGGACCTATGAAAACATGAGCTACATGCGCAGCCAATTGCAGCGTATGGGTTTTGGTTATGATTGGGACAGAGAACTTGCAACTTGTCACCCCGAATACTATCGCTGGGAACAGTGGTTCTTCACTAAACTGCTTAAAAAAGGGCTGGTCTACAAGAAAGAGTCCGAAGTCAACTGGGATCCTATAGACAAGACAGTACTGGCCAATGAGCAAGTCATCGATGGTCGCGGCTGGCGTTCAGGGGCATTGATTGAGCGGAAAAAGATCCCACAGTGGTTCTTAAAAATCACCGATTACGCCGATCAATTAGTTGATGATTTAGATCAGCTGACCGAGTGGCCGGAGCAAGTGCGCACTCAGCAAAAAAATTGGATTGGTCGCTCTAACGGCGTAGAACTCAGTTTCGCTGTCGATGCAAATACCGAATTGGAAGTATTTACCACTCGCCCGGATACATTGATGGGTGTGACATATCTTGCCGTGGCTGCACAACACCCGCTGGCACTCAAAGCGGCTCAGAACAACCCCGAGTTGGCTGCTTTTATCGATGAATGCAAAAACATCAAAGTTGCCGAAGCCGATATGGCAACTATGGAAAAGAAGGGCATGTCACTCGGGTTCGAAGCTACTCACCCGCTGACAGGTAAAAAAGTTCCGGTTTGGACAGCCAATTTTGTACTCATGGATTACGGCTCCGGTGCGGTGATGGCTGTTCCCGGACACGATCAACGAGATTGGGAATTTGCCACAAAGTACAATCTTGAGATCAAGCAAGTTATACGCCCAAGCGATCAAAAAGAGACTGTCGACGTCAGTGAGCAGGCATTTACTGAAAAAGGAGTACTGATTAATTCCGGTGATTTTAATGACCTGGATTACGAGATCGCCTTTAAAGCTATTGCCTCTGAGCTTGAGCGGCTCGGCAAAGGCAAATTAACTATCAACTACCGCCTTCGCGATTGGGGTGTATCCAGACAGCGCTACTGGGGAGCTCCAATCCCGGTAATCAACTGCCCTGACTGTGGACCTGTCGGGGTACCTGAAGATCAATTACCGGTTCTTCTCCCTGAAGATGTAGAGTTTGATGGCAGCGGCTCGCCGATCAAAAAAATGCGCAGCTTTATAGAGACTCCCTGCCCTGAGTGCGGCGCGGATGCCGAGCGCGAAACCGATACTTTCGATACCTTCATGGAATCTAGCTGGTACTATGCCCGCTATGCCAGTCGCGGCAGCAGCGATGCCATGCTCGAGCCTGAGAAAGCCAATTACTGGTTGCCTGTCGATCAATACGTTGGTGGTATTGAACACGCAATTTTACACTTGCTGTATTCAAGGTTCTTTCACAAGCTGATGCGCGATGAAGGCTTGGTCGATTCGGATGAGCCTTTCAAGAGATTGCTTTGCCAGGGCATGGTGCTCGCTGATACTTATTATCGTGGCGACGAGACCACTGGTATCAACTGGATCTCACCCAGCGATGTAATAGTCGAAACTGATGATAAAGGTAGAACTTTGTCAGCGGTACACAAAGACGATGGCCTGCCTGTTAGTCACGGCGGCATCACTAAGATGTCGAAGTCGAAAAATAACGGCATCGACCCGCAGATGATGATCGATAAATTCGGTGCAGATACTGTACGCTTATTTATGATGTTTGCCGCTCCACCAGTACAATCACTGGAGTGGTCTGACTCAGCTGTCGAAGGAGCTCAGCGCTTCTTAAAACGCCTCTGGAAGCTTGTACACGAACACACCAGCGCAAATAAAACCGTCAGTCTTGACCTTGACGCGCTCAATGATCAACAGATTGAATTAAGACGTAAAGTCCATCAGACCATTAAAAAGGTCACTCATGACATTGATGCCAGGCAAACCTTCAATACTGCAATAGCAGCAGTTATGGAGCTGACAAACAGCATCGCCAAGTTTAAAGATCAAAGCGATCAGGGCATAGCAGTAGTTGGCGAAGCACTGAAAACTTGTGTATTGCTACTGGCACCTATCACCCCACATATTACCCAGCAATTGTGGAGTGAACTGTCTCACAGTGCACAACTGATTGATGCAAAGTGGCCAGAGGTCGATGAATCAGCATTAGTGCAGGCGAATGTTGAAATGGTCATTTCTGTCAACGGCAAAGTACGTGGCAAAATGTCTATTGCCGCCGACGCTGACGATGATCTGATCTTACATACAGCACTAAGCTTGGAAAATGTACAAAAGTTCATTGCCGATAAAACTATCCGTAAAAAGATCATTGTCCCTGGTAAGTTAGTCAATATCGTTGTTGGCTAACCACTGTGGCAGTACCCGGTTTTGTTGAAAGCGGATACTGCCAGTTAATATCTAACTTTATCCTTGCCCCGCCTGTCACTAGCGGGCACAGCTTCAAGGAGCTTGAATGTTTGCACTGACCAAAACTATTCGCTGGGCCAATATGCGCCTGATAGCAACTAGCCTATTCTTCAGTTTGTTGATCGGCTGTGGTTTTAGTTTACGTGGCAATATCGAGATCCCAGTTGAAGCACAATCAGTGTGGTTGGTTGTAGAGGGAAAATCGGCTTATCAGAGCAGCCCGTTGCTAAAGCACTTTAAGGCACTTGCAGAACAGAACAGCCTGCGATTAGAGAGCAACGCCAACTACCAGATTATAGTCACTAGTGTTAATTTTAGGCGCATTTCGACAACTATTACCTCCGATGCAAAGGTTGATGAATACACTTTGCGTGGTGAACTCTCTTTCGATATCCTCGATAGCGAGGAACAGGTCATCGCCAGTAATCTGGAGGCTTTTTCCGAACGTACATTCCAATATGATGCCAACGATGCCGCCGCCAGTAATTCTCGAGAAGCATTCTTAAACACTGAATTGTGGAACGATCTGTCCCAGCAAATTCTCAGACAGTACGCTGCACGCCTAAGAATTAAATGAAGATCAAACCTGAACAGCTTGCAGGGTACTTAAGCAAAACCTCTTCGCAACCCTCCCTGGTGTGCGGCGACGAGCCGCTGATGGTCGATGAGAGCTGTGATGCTATTCGCCAACACTTAAGACAGCAGGGGTTTGAGGAGCGCGAAGTACTCTTTGTGGAGGCGGGTTTCAAATGGGAATATTTATTAGAATGCGCCAATGCCCTGTCACTATTTGCCGAGAACAGGTTAATTGAAAT
>ASZI01000309.1 GCA_000416315.1 Osedax symbiont Rs2
TATACCTCAAGCGATCTACCCGGTTCCACCGCGGGCCGCGGCACATGGAACCCTATTTGATCTTGCTCCGAGTGGGGTTTACCTTGCCACAACATGTTGCCATGTGTGCGGTGCGCTCTTACCGCACCCTTTCACCCTTACCGGCATCTATTCCCGAAGGTATAGATACGTAGGCGGTCTTCTCTCTGCTGCACTTGCCGTCGGCTCACGCCGCCCAGACGTTATCTGGCACCCTGCCCTCTGGAGCCCGGACTTTCCTCCCCTGTGTAAACACAGCAGCGACTGCCCGGCGAACTCGGCGCGTAATTTACCAAATGTCTGAATGCTTGGCTACTACTATTGGCAAAATTCAGTAAATTAAGTTACGACTTTCGCTGCAGGGCTTCTTGATACAAGGCATTCTTCTTTTCGCCGGTTATCTTGGCTGTCAGAGTCGATGCTTGCTTAACAGGTAGCTCTTCAAGCATTAAATCTAAAATACGCAGAGTCTCTTTAGAAATGCCTTGATCTTTTATCGGCTCAGCCCCTGATACCAAGACCACAAACTCGCCTTTTTGTTGATTGTGATCAGCTGTTATCCATTCAATTAACTCACACAATGGGGCACCGTGAATAGTTTCAAAGGTTTTTGTCAGCTCTCTGGCGATCACGACATAGCGATCCGCACCCAGGACTTCTTGCATATCGGCGAGAGATTCTAGGATTCGGTGGGTAGATTCGTAAAATATTACCGTGCGGGTATCATCGGCAATCGCCTGTAGTTGCTGCTTTCTGCCAACTCGTTTGGCTGGAAGAAAACCTTCAAAGATAAAATTATTTGATGGCATGCCCGCAGCGCTCAATGCTGTGATCAACGCTGAGCAACCGGGAATTGGCACGACCTTAAAGCCGGCCTCGCGCACAGCGCGGACCAATATAAAGCCGGGATCAGATATAAGCGGCGTTCCAGCATCAGAAATAAGAGCAATATTATCACCGGCCGACAACTTGGCGATTATTGTATCAACTCTTTGTCTTTCATTGTGATCATGTACTGATATCATTGGAGTTTTAATGTTAAAATGCGCCATTAAACGAGAGCTGTGGCGAGTATCTTCTGCAGCGATCAGGGCAACGGACTGCAATACCTCTATGGCTCGATGGGGGATATCCCCGAGGTTTCCAATGGGGGTAGCAACCACATATAACAAAGCATCTGACATTATTCTCAATCCTACTAGGGTTTATATATACATATGACGAATTTAAAACGCTTGGCGATAATAGCGCTATTTGCCATTTTAGCAACTGCTTGTGGTACTCAAAAGCCGATATCTAATCAAGACGATGCCCCGGTTGCAAACAAAGACACCGGCGCCAAAGTAGACAGCCTGCTACTTAGAGCACAAACTGCTCCAACAGTGGAAGCTGCTCAGCTAAAGCTAGCGGCGGCAAAGCTGATGTTATTGCAAAAGAAACATATTGATCTGTTAAATTTACTGAACCTGGTTGCCAGCGATGAACTGCCTGGTGACTTACAGTTCTCCATCGCATTAGTAAAAGCCAAGGCCGCTATCGGTCTCAGTGATGGACCGATGGCATTGAAGTACTTAAACGAAGATAGCCAGGATGAGGCTGCCAGCGATGTTCAACTTAAAGATAAGTATAGCCTACTGGCTTCTGCTTATGGGCTAGTTAATCAACTTAGCCAAGAGGCAGCCGCTTTAGTAACCGTTGGCCAATACACGACTGACAGACAAGTAATCAACCCTTTGAACGAAAAGATCTGGTCTGTTTTCAAAACCCTGGAACTTGAAGAACTAACCAAACTTGAGCAGCAAGAAGACAATAGCTACGCTCTGCGCGGATGGCTGGCTCTATTTATCGGTTTTAAAGAAACGCCTTTCAGTGAAAAACTGGTTGCCAATAGTTGGCTAAAAAGCTGGGGTTCACATCTCGCAGCTAAGTTCCCACCACAGCAACTAGCAGCTTATTTGTCCAAAGAGCCGCTGCACAATAGCAGCTACTCATATAACCACGTCGCTATTGCCCTTCCCAAAAAAGGTAAGTACGCCAATGCTGCTGCAGCAGTACTAAAAGGCATAAAGTTAGCGGCGCAAAATAACGTCGCTAATAGCAACATCCAGATCAGCTACATAGATACTGCAATATATAACAGTGGCGATGCAATTTTAGATCAAGCTAAACTGCTCGGTGTCGACGCTGTCATTGGCCCGCTGGATAAAACGCTGGTCTCACAGCTGGCTCAGATGAGTGCACTGCCACTGCCGGTACTGGCCTTAAATAACACTGCCATTGGCAACAGCAACTTATATCAATTTGCCCTGACCACTGAAGACGAAGTAAGAGATGCTGCAGCCAAAGCTTATGCAGACGGCCGAAGAAGCATGCTGATATTAGTTCCTGACAACGACAAGGGGATTTTAGCCGCCAGTGTTTTCAGCAATCAGTTCAACTCTCTTGGGGGCCTGGTAGTATCGAACACTTACTACGATACTGCTAAAGGCAACTTAACTGACTCTATTGCACAGATGCTGCAGCTCAACCAAGTTAAGATTCGACGCCTGCAGAAAAAACTTAAGACCTTGGAGCTGCGCAAGGCAATACGCAAATTGATTCGCAAAGATGCCGACGGGATATTTCTGTTGGCCAGCGCTGCAGACGCCTATCAGATTGGCCCTAGTATTGGTTATTTCTATGCCGATCACTTGCCGTTATACGCCACTTCCAGAATATATGCTGGTCGCGAAAACCCAGTGCGGGACGAAGACCTCAACGGCATGATGTTTGGAGACTTACCTTGGGTGTTGAGCGAGAGCAGCAACAAACAACAGATGGCGGCGCTTTCAAATAAAACCGAAACACGTTTCGGGCGCTTGTTTGCCTTCGGCATCGATGCACTAAATATAGCTCCAAACTTGTATGACTTAGCCACACAGTCGCATACAAGTTACACAGGAGAGACGGGCGAGCTGACAATTTCGCCTGATAACTTCGTGCAAAAGAAGCTACATTGGGCTAAATTTGTCGACGGAACGCCGCAACTGCTACCGGTTCAATAACGCTCTAGAGCAAGTTACTCTGCAAGGTTTTGACTAGTGGGTAACTCGCTTAAAGGGTAGAACAGTGCAGCAGTCTGAAACCTTCAGGAGCTGCATACTATGAACACAAAAGGGTGTGAAGCCGAAGCAATAGCATTGCAGTTACTGTTAAAAAACCAGCTTAAACTGCTGACCAGCAACTACAGTTGTCGCTTCGGTGAAATCGACTTGATCATGTTGGACCGCTCAATATTGGTCTTTATTGAAGTCAGAGCACGCAGTAGCTTAAAATTTGGCGGCGCCGCTGTCTCGGTAAATAAACAAAAACAACAAAAAATAATAACCACTGCAAGGCACTTTTTACTCTGTAATAGCAAATACAATTTATCTACTTGTCGCTTTGATGTAGTGGCTTTGGAAACTAGCTCTGCAGAGAATACCCCAGTATGGTATAAAGACGCCTTCAGACTTTAGGAAACAATCGATGGAACTCGAAGATCGCATTGTGAATCAATTTCATAGCGCAATGGATGTCAACGCACATACCATTGAACAATATACACCATTGATTGCACACGCCAGTGAAATACTACTACACTGCCTCAGCTCAGAGAAAAAAATCCTCTGTGTAGGCAATGGTGGCTCCGCTGCACTGGCGCAACATTTTTGCGCCTTACTTCTAAGCCGCTTTCGCACAGAGAGACCCGGACTGCCAGCAATGTGCCTGGCGGCAGATGGCAGCACACTGACAGCTATTATTGAAGATATCAATTTCAGCGACGTCTACTCAAAGCAAATTAGCGCCTTTGGTCAACCGGGTGACGTGCTGTTAATGGCCACGACCCATGGCAAAGCCAGCAGCTTAGTACAAGCCATCCAGGCGGCACACGATCGTGAGATGTTGGTTATTTTGCTTAACGGTAATGACGGAGGAGATGTAACGGCACTTTTACGCCCCGATGAAGTCGAAATTTGTGTCCCCTCAACTGACAATATATTAATCCACAATACTCATTTATTAGTTTTACATTGCCTTTGTGATCTAATCGATTATCAATTATTCGGAGCTCAATAATGCTAAACCTGAAAATACTAAGCGTTCTATGTTTTGCCACTTTGGTGACAGGATGCGCCTCTATCATTGGTGAAACTACCCAGGAGCCTATTACTGCGACTCCAGGCATGCGCAGCGCCGGAACTGTTATTGAAGATGAAATCATAGAAAATAAAATCCTCGTCAATTTAGGCAAAGGTTCTGAACTGATTAAAAACGCCCACATTAATGTTGTCAGCTTTAATGAAAACGTCTTACTGGTTGGCCAAGTGCCTACTGATCAAGCCAAGGCAGAGGCGGCAGCGATTGCCCAGTCAACACGTAAAGTAAACAGTGTGCACAATGAGCTACTGGTTGCAGGCCCCACTTCGCTGCTGATTCGCAGCAATGATACTTACCTAACCAGCAGGGCAAAAGTCAGCTTACTGGCTTCACAAAACGCCAACGGCGTCAGAGTCAAAGTAATCACTGAAAACGGCACTGTATTCTTAATGGGCTTAGTAACAAGAGCAGAAGGACAGGCAGCAGTAGATGAAATCGTCAGTATTTCAGGCGTCAGAAGAATAGTAAAAGTGTTTGAGTATATCGATTAAGCTAGAATAAAATTTAGACAATAAAAAAGGTCGCCAATGGCGACCTTTTTTATTGTAAGCATAAGCTGTGTCTATTTAACCACTTGTAACTTCGGTCTTTTAGATTTGCTCGGTGCAGAAGGTGTCGGCGGCTCAGGCTGATCAAAGAACTCGACACCCGGCTCCATGCCAAAACCCATCCCCATGCCAGTCTCTTTGGCATAGATAGCAACTACTGCAATCATTGGCACGTACACATTCATCGGCACTCCACCAAAGCGGGCACTAAAACTAACTGCAGCCTCAGCTAACTGCAAATTCTGCACGGCCGAACTGTTGATATTTAGCACAATTTGACCGTCGGAAACAAACTGTTCCGGCACAACAACTCCCGCCAAAGTAGTGTCTACGACAATGTGCGGGGTGCAATTATTGTCCAGCAACCATTCGTAGAGGCCACGCAATAAATAGGATCGACTAGGATTCACAACGTTCACCTCGATGCATTAAATTACCCGAGAAGGGTAACCTCGCTGAATTATCAGCGACAAAAAAGGGATGTTATCCATCCCTTTAAATTAGTAACTATAGCGTAGTTTCTATGAAAATATTAGTAGCGTAATTCACGCTCATATTCTGATAGCGCTTCCTGAAAAGCTTCTCTTTCGAAAAGTCTTTCCATATAGGCAATTAAATCCTCACACTGATCTTCTGGAAGCTCAACCCCCAGAGAAGGCAAACGCCATAAGATCGGGGCAATGCAGCAGTCCACTAAAGTAAACTCTTCACTCATGAAGTAGTCTTTTTCACCAAAAATTGGTGAGATAGTTACCAAGCTATCACGCAACTGCTTACGAGTAGCCTCTAACTCATCAGCCGATAACTTACCGCTTAGAATTTGGTCTACGAGCACACACCAGTCTTTTTGGATGCGATGCATATAAAGACGACTCTCTGCCCGGGCTACCGGGTAGACAGGTAACAGTGGTGGATGAGGAAAACGCTCATCCAGGTACTCCATCATTACGTTTGGCTCGTACAGAACTAGCTCGCGATCCACTAGCGTAGGTAGTGAATTATATGGGTTCAACGAAGCTAAATCTTCTGGAACATTGTCCGCATCACAATCATTTATTTCTACTGTAACACTCTTCTCCGCAAGTACTATACGTACACGGTGGCTGTAGTGATCTGACCCATCTGAATAAAAGGTCATAGAAGAACGTTTAGTCACAACTCCCATCGAAGTCCCCTCGTTAAAAATTTCACAAAAAACAAAAAAAGCGCGACTCGTTAAAAGCCGCGCCAATCAAAAGCAAAGTAGTATACCAGAAAGCCGACAGGCTTACTCGATAATACTTTTAATGGATATCACGCCAGTATTCTTTCTTCAACGCATAAGTAAAGAAGAAGAATATGAACAAGAAGATAAGCACGTTGACACCCATGGCCTGTGACTGCAACTTCGAAGGCTCACCGATATATGCCATGAAGTTAACTAAGTCATAGACAGTCTTGTCAAATTCTTTGGCGTTTTGCTCACCACTTCCTTCAACCAAAGAGTAACAACCACCAATTTCAACACCGGTTAAAGGGTCGATTTCAGTTTCATGCTCCGCCATCTCCTGGGCACTGCAGTGATTTAACTGCACACCTTGCAGATAACCCAATACATTGGGCATACCTACATCTTTGAATACGGCGTTATTGACTCCCCAAGGGCGAGACTCATCCTGATAGAAACCACGCAAATAGGTGTAGACCCAATCTGGGCCACGCAATCTGGACTCCAGCGTAAGGTCCGGAGGCGCTGTACCGAACCAGTTCGCCGAATCTCCCTTAGGCATATTGTTGGTCATCAGATCTCCAACCTTCTGCTCACTGAAAATCAAATTATCTTTGAGCAGTTCGGCGGGGACACCTAAGTCTTCAGCGGTACGCAAGTAACGCTGATACTGCATTGAGTGACAACCCAGGCAGTTATTCACATAAGTTGTCATGCCGCGCTGCAGCGATGCCTTATTATGTAAATCGACTTCCATCTTATCCAGATGAACGCCTCCGGATTCTGCAACAGCAGCAACAGGAAGCACCAACATAGTCAGTAAAATAAGTAACTTTTTCATTAGCCTGTCACCCTCTCTGGTACCGGTTTGGTCTTTTCCATTCGGGTATAGAACGGCATACCAATGAAGTAAGCGAAATACAGCACAGTACAGATCTGAGCCAGTAAAGTACGCCCAGGCGTGGAACCAACCACACCAAGATAACCCAAGATAACAAAGCAAACAGCGAAGATAACAATGCCTATCTTTGAGAACCAACCTTTATAGCGGATTGACTTAACCGGGCTGCGATCCAACCAGGGCAAGACAAACAGTATCGCTATTGCCGCACCCATAACCACGACGCCTGGGAACTGAGAGGCAGCGATAGGAGGTATTGCACGCAACATGGCATAGAAAGGTGTGAAATACCAAACCGGCGCAATGTGCGGAGGTGTCTTCAACGGGTTAGCCGGCTCAAAGTTCGGCGCTTCAATAAAGTACCCACCTCCCTCTGGGAAGAAGAAGACAATGGCACAAAATACGAACAGGAACACCACCACACCAACAATGTCTTTGACACTGTAATAAGGATGGAAGGGAATACCGTCTAAGGGAATACCATTCTCATCTTTTTTCTCGTTTATTTCGACACCGTCGGGGTTGTTCGAGCCCACTTCATGCAATGCAATGATGTGCAGCACAACCAATGCTAACAATACGATAGGCAGTGCGATAACGTGCAAGGCAAAGAAACGCGTCAAAGTAGCCCCGGAGATTAAGTAATCACCGCGAATCCACTGTGCAAGATCTGGACCGACAAAAGGAACCGCCTCGAATAGAGAGACAATTACCGCAGCACCCCAATAGGACATCTGCCCCCAGGGAAGCAGGTAACCCATAAACGCTTCGGCCATTAGTGCAACGTAGATCACCATACCGAAGATCCACACTAGCTCGCGCGGGTTGCGATAAGAGCCGTACAACATGCCACGGAACATATGCATATAGACAACAAAGAAAAATGCCGAGGCACCGGTTGAATGCATATAGCGAATCAACCAACCGTAATCGACATCTCGCATAATGTATTCAACTGATGCAAAAGCCCCCTCATTAGTCGGGGTATAACTCATGGTCAGCCAAATACCGGTCAGTATCTGATTGACTAACATCAACAGTGCCAATGAGCCAAAAAAGTACCAAAAGTTAAAGTTTTTAGGTGCGTAATACTTTGAAAGGTGATCTTCCCACAGCGCAGTTGCCGGGAAACGGTCATCAAACCAACCCAGAATACCTGGATTGCCTTTATTTCTATTGCCAGCCATTATGAGTTCCCCTCAGGATTCAAGCCCACGACTAAGATATTGTCACTCTCGTAGTAGTGCGGTGGTATCACCAAATTCTTCGGCGCGGGAGAACCGGAAAATACACGGCCAGACAAATCAAAACGCGAACCGTGACAGGGACAAAAGAAGCCCCCGACCCAGTTAGCGTCAAAATCTTGTGGTTGCACTTCAGGCTTATACACAGGTGAACAACCTAAGTGAGTACAGATACCGACAATAACAGCTATGTCTTCACGTACCGCACGTGCCGGAGTTGCCGGAACGTATTCAGGCTGCTGCGGCAATGCAGAGTCCGGATCCGACAGTCGCTCACTGATTGTAGCTAATGTCGCCAGTGAATCAGCACTACGTTTAACAACCCATACCGGTTTGCCACGCCACTCAACGATCATTTGCTGACCTTCTTCTAACTTGCTGATATCAGCTTTTGCCGGGGCTCCAGCAGCCCTAGCCTTGGCACTTGGGTTCCATGAACCCAAGAAAGGCACAGCCACACCGACCGCCCCCACTGCACCCATAGCAGATGTAGCACCAAGCAATAGACGCCGCCGCTTAACGTTCACGCCGTTATCGGACATCGTTGTTTCGCTCATCAAGATTTCTCCCTCTTTCAACTACACTACTCATTCTTTGTAAGTATCATGTAGCTGCACAGTATATAACCAAATAGAAAACAGTATTTTAGATTGTGGGAATGGTAAAGAATATCCACTTCACAATCAAGGTTAATTCACAGTATAGCCTAGGGAAGGCGCTAATAAGCACAGTATCTACAGCCTAGACTATTAAGCAACCAGAGACACAGCTGGAAACTTGCGCTATATCAATATTTCAGCGCACAACAAATAAGCAGATGATTGTTTTTGCTGCCATTTATTGGCCTTTATCGCTATTCAAGCCGCTTTTACACTCGATCTGCAATCGCGGGCTGCAACCAAATACAAGCCAACAAGCAATGCTATGTAAAAAAATCATCAACAACTGAGCCAACAACACCCAGCCGCCAAAGCCAAATAGTCAATAACCTTAGAAGTTAAATTTACCCAGCGCCGCTGGCGAACTGAAACTTTTCACAGACAAAAAAAAACGCTCGCAACCCGAAGGTAGCGAACGTTTTCTGATTGACCGCTGCCGTAGTGGCAGCAATCGATTAACGCTTAGAGAACTGAGGACGTTTACGCGCTTTGCGTAGACCAACCTTCTTACGTTCAACTTCACGAGCGTCACGTGTAACGAAACCAGCTTTACGTAGTTCTGGACGTAAAGTTTCGTCATATTCCATAAGTGCACGAGTGATGCCGTGACGAATAGCTCCAGCTTGGCCGAAACCGCCGCCGCCTTTAACAGTAACAAAAACGTCAAACTTTTCTAACGTTGAAGTTAACTCTAATGGCTGACGTACAATCATACGTGCAGTTTCGCGACCGAAGTAAACTTCGATAGTACGATCATTAATAGTGATAGTGCCCGTACCTGGACGCAAAAATACGCGAGCAGTAGACGTTTTACGACGACCTGTACCGTAATACTGAGTAGCTGACATAATCTACTTCCCCTTATACTTTCAATTCTTGTGGCTGCTGAGCCGCATGTGGATGTTCAGCGCCTGCGTACACTTTTAATTTAGTATACATAGCACGTCCTAGTGGACCTTTTGGTAGCATACCTTTAACTGCAAGCTCGATAACACGCTCCGGAAAGCTGTTAATCATGATTTCAAAGTTAGCTTGCTTCAAACCACCAGGGTAGCCAGTGTGACGGTAGTAAATCTTGCCTTGACGCTTGTTACCGGTTACATGAACCTTTTTAGCGTTAATGACAACAATGTAGTCACCTGTGTCTGCGTGCGGAGTGTACTCTGCTTTATGCTTGCCGCGTAAACGACGGGCAATTTCAGTAGCCATACGACCCAGAGTTTTGCCCTCTGCATCTATTACATACCAGTCGCGTTTTATTTCGGCCGGCTTAGCAACAAAAGTTTTCATCTTTGTTCGCCTTACTTAATCTTAAACCTAGCTCACAGATCTGACTAAACATCTCGCCTGCTACCGGTTTAACTTATAATTATTCGTTAACCACCCTATTATTACCGGACACTTAACATCGAACCCCATTTCGAGGAGCGCGTATAATACACGCCGGAGGTGGCAGTCGCAAGTAATTAGTCGGAAGTAGTAAGTAAAAACACAGGAAAAAAGATAAACACCCATAAGCCAACTATTAAACAGCGCACTTGGCGTGAATTACCTACTTCCTACTTCCTACTTCCTACTTCCAACTTCCAACTT
>ASZI01000310.1 GCA_000416315.1 Osedax symbiont Rs2
AGCTTCAGCGGATTGGCGGGTGACGCCCTCGCCTTTGGCCTTAGGTCGCCACTGTTCAGGAATACGCCTGACCCGGTAATAGCGCTGATTTATAGCAAAGCACAGCTCTATGCAAGTGAGTTCATCGGCCCCGGCGTGATCACAGCGCATCTGCGTTGCCTCGCGCTCATCACCGGTAGTTTTACCGTACAATGCAAAACAGATTGCATCTAAAATCGTCGTTTTGCCGGCGCCAGTCACCCCATTGATCAAAAATAACGGCTGCTCGCCCAACAACCTGAAGTCGATGAACTCAGTACAGGCAAAAGGGCCAAATGCACAAATCTTTAGTGTCAGAGGTTTCATGATTAACTCTCCTGCCCATGCAAATCTTCTATTACTTGCTGCACTAGAGCAGACTCATCCCCAGAGAGTTCTCTGTTCATCACTTGAGAAAAGAAATCTGTGAACATCGACATCTCATTGGCGTTAATTTGCTGCGGCTGCATCCGCGTTGCAGACTTAAGCGCCATGAGCCCCGGTCGCTCTAAATGTAAAATGTTTGGATACAGATCGCGCAACTTCCCCATCACATCGAGAATCGCCTGCGAGTCGGTAAGCTTTATCAGCAAGTAGTCATCCCTATGCGGATCAGTTTCAGCACTTTCTAATATCTGTTTTAATTCACCGCTAACAGAGCGCATATTGCGCAGCGGTTGCAGAGCGACTTGACGAATCTCGCACTCACCTGTGCCGCCCATATCGACAATGGTCACCGACTTGATTTGCTGTTCTTCAGAAAACGAATATTTGAGAATTGAACCTGAATACCTGATGTTCTCTCGCCCTTTAAACTGCCGGCCGTGCAAGTGCCCCAATGCCACATAATCAAAGGCATTAAAGTGCTGCCAGTCAACCCGATCTGCCCCACCTATTGACAGCGGGCGCTCAGAGTCAGACTCACTGCCTCCATCGATAAAGCAATGGCTTAAGGCCACGTTGCGCTGACCTGGCTGAAATTGACTGATAGCGGCATTACAAAGCACTTGTATTGCCTGATCGTGGCTGCTCGCTTCAACTTTAAAAGCACTGCGCACCGCCGCTGGGTCCGCATAAGGCAATCCCCAAAACGCCACCTCACCTTGTTCATCCGTCAATACCACAGATTCGGGCTCAGCTTGCAAATCACCCAATATATACAGACCACTGCGCTGTAGCTGCCGGGAGGCGAACCCCAGACGCTGGGCGCTGTCATGATTACCGGGAATGATAATTAAGGCGATTTTTAGCTCAACTATAATTTTATCTACCACCCGATCAAGCAGTTCCACAGCTGTGGCGGGAGGGGCAGATCTGTCGTAGATATCCCCCGCCACTAAAATAGCGGAAACTTTTTCAGTGCGGGCTATGTCAATTATTTGTTCGAGAATATAAGCCTGATCTTGCAGTAGTGACACATTGTGAAAAGTTCTGCCAATGTGCCAGTCAGAGGTATGTAAAAAACGCATCAGTTATTACTTCACCGCCCCACAGCTATTTTTGTAATCGACCAGAAATTGTGCATACTCGGTCATATTTAATACCTTCTGCTCAGAGAGGTTTTCGGCGACCAGCTTATCGTAACAGCGAGCACTTTTGTCTATTACTTTGCGCGACTCATCCCGGGTGAAGGAGACTTTGGAATAGTGCATATTATTAGTCAATAAGTCATAGCTCTTGGTTATCGTTCCCGCACAAGCGTAGGCCTGATAATTCTTCGGCTTGAATGAGACAGTGGACGTGTCTGAGCTGGCACTGTCGTCCATAAAAGTCAGCATTTGGTGCACTGTGGCATTAACATCCACTTCCAGACGTGAAGCAGAGACCAATCTGGCAGCGTTAACCCCGCCTAGACACCTGTCGCCACCTTCTTCAATAGTGGTCAAAAAATCCCGGGTCAGCTCAGTACCTGGAATCTTGCCTATAAAATATATAGAGGTAATGGGATTGAGTAGACGTTTATCGTAGACCAGCAGCAGCTCCATTGAGTTATCTAAACTACCAATCGGTTTATATGCCATATAACCCGGCTGCCCCTTTGGGCGCTGTGCGTAAAACGCCCCCTCTGCGGTCTCTAAAACCTCAGTACTTTGGTATTGCTGTGCACAGCTTTGCATATCAACTGCGCCACCGTCCTCTTGCCACTGCTTTAAAACGTCCAGACACAGAGGATGAAACTTCGCCACAGAATCAGGGCCGGCATAACTATGCTCTGCACTCATTACAACAGGACTTAACGCCATTGACATCAATCCAACAGATAATAGTTTGGCTAATATATTCCTAGTTTCCATGCATACCCTATGATCATAAACAGTGAGTGGACAATATTTCTAATAAGCTGCACATCATACCTGCTCAGCTGTGATTGAGCACTTTAAATTTACTCCTGAAACCCGCCTTTTGCCACACCAACTCGGTTGCTTGGGCTAGCTATATTGGCCAGGTTATCAGGAACATAAAGCAATGACCTGACTGGCATGCTGGCCAGCGGTTTATCCGCCATCTCTTGTCGAGTTGGTCTTTTTTCGCAGTGAGGCGGGGGTATAACTAAAAAATCTTTTAAACGCTTTCTGAAAGGCGCTATCGGACTGATAACCTACTTCTTCCGCCACCAGTGACAGAGATTTATGACTGTTTTGAATTTTTTGTTTAGCTTGCAGCATCCGCCATTCAAACAGGTATTTCATTGGCGGGATACCTATGTGGTCATTAAACCTTCCATAAAAAACCGAACGCGACATGCCCACCTTACTGGCCAGTAACTCAACACTCCAGTCCCTATCCGGGGCGTTGTGCATTAACGACAGTGCCGTTGAGAGCTGATCATCCAAAAGCGCTGAAAAATAACTTTGCTGCTGCAGATTTAACTGGGCGTAACTTCTGATCATTTGAATAAAGAGGATTTCAGTGAATCTATCGATTAACACCGCGCCGCCTGGCTGCTGCACACTCGTCTCTAGCACAATTTGCTCAATAGCACTGTCCAGCCATTTAAAGCGCGAGCGCATTTGTCCGTCTACGTGAATAAAATCAGGCAAATTAGTTAGAAATGGATGTGACAGCGCGCGATCGAACTCGACATAGCCACAGATGATATTGCATTTAGGCTGATGGCTATCAGCCGGGGATCCAGCGAACAGCGGCTGCTGGTTTTGATAGGCCTGCACTACTGCTTCTCCTTGAAGACACTGACTATCCAACCTATCACTAATCGAATGCCCGGCGCTGGTCGGGAACAGCACTATGTCCCCCGCCTGCAACTTGATAGGCTCAGCCTGTGAGTCCAGTTTTAACCAAGCTTCGCCTTTAACTATAATATGAAAACTAGCCTGGGAACTACTGGACACCTGCATTCCCCATGGCGCGCAAAAGCAGGCGTCAAAATACAGACTACCGCGCAACCGCAATACTCTTAGCACATCCCCTAATACATCCACTGATTGCATTCTCACACCTTATTTAAAACAAACAGACAATTAATCTGAACACTGTGACATTCACAGAGCGTTAACGCCCTGCAACAATAACATTACTTATTACGAAGACAAATCAAGAGGATAAACAATGTTTACAATCAGCAAGAAATTAACCGCCATCGCACTGGGTCTCGCGGCAACCCTTTCTGTTGCACAGGGCGCGGGGTTACCCGACCCAGGTGTCAGTTTCATTAAAGGGCAGACAGCTATAGTGATTACCGATCCGCAAAATGACTTTCTCAGCCCCGATGGAGTCACCTGGAAGTTAGTAGGAAAAAGCGTCACTGACAACAACACTGTGGATAATTTGGAGAGTTTGTTTAAAATTGCCCAGAGCAAAGATATCCCGGTATTTGTCTCCCCGCATTACTATTTCCCCCACGATCACCAGTGGAAACACGAGGGAGCATTGGAAAAAGCCATGCACGCCATGGGCATGTTTGACCGCAAAGGTGCCTTGACCACCGAGGGTTTTAACAACTCAGGTGCCGATTGGTTAGAGCGCTACAAGCCCTACATCAACAACGGCAAAACAGTCGTCAGCAGCCCACACAAAGTCTACGGTCCAGAATCTAACGACATGATTTTACAGTTGCGCAAGCGCGGCATCAGCAAAATAATTCTCGCTGGGATGTCAGCTAACTTGTGCACTGAATCACATATGCGCGAATTTATGGAGCAGGGCTTTGAAGTGCAGATAGTATCAGATGCCACCGCAGCAGCAGTACTGCCAGGCTTAGACGGCTACGCGGCAGCTATGGTCAACTTTAGAATGATAGCCAACGCGGTTAGAACTACCGAGGAGACCATCAAGCAAATTAATTTAGAGTTATAACTCAGCTGTTTTATGTGCAGGCTGCTGATGCGGCCTGTATTACCCCGTCCCTTTAAGCACGAACTCAGACAAAAACAAATCGAATTTAGCAGGTTATTTATTCAGTAATTTAGTCACATAGGTGGAGAGTACATCAATTGCCACCTGGTTTTCACCGCCACCGGGAATAATCACATCGGCGTGCTTTTTACTCGGCTCAATAAACTTATAAAAAGAGGGGCGCACTGTCTCTTCGTACTGACTGATCACTGATTCCATAGTGCGACCTCGCTCCCCTACGTCACGCTTCAATCTTCTGATAAAACAAAAATCCAGTGCGGTATCGACGTATATCTTGGCGTCAAGTAGCTTGCGTAAACGTCGGTGAGTAAAAAGTAAAATGCCCTCAATGATAATGACTTTCTTAGGCTGCATTACAACTTTTTCTAACGAGCGGGTATGGTTGACAAAATCGTACTGCGGGATCTGCACTGTTTCCCCGCCAATCAGTGCTTCCAGATGATCGCAGAGTAGATCAAATTCTTTAGATTTGGGGCTGTCGTAGTTCACTTGAATGCGCTCTTGCATACTCAAGTGGTCCTGGCAGTGGTAATAAGAATCTTCACAGATCAAACCGATATCATCAGTTTCTGTGCTGCTAACACGTTCAATTAAGGTATTAGAGAGGAGTGTTTTACCTGATCCAGAGGCACCGGTAATACCTATGATGATAGTGTTATTTGTCATTTGTTTTCCGTTTGGCTTTGCTTCAATCACAGTTACTATCTGATCTATATGCTTGGACAAGTATAGCTCAGTGTAAAAAAGACGCATCTTAGCATAGCTCCTGAGATTCACACGCCAATTTTTGTATTTTCAATGTTTCCAATGCACGGATACGATCGCTTTAGAGCTTGCAGAGAAGATACAAGTCTAAATCGCATGATCCTAGAGCATAGCGGCATTCGTCGATACAAAATATGGACTTTTAACAACAGGGATAGGTAGACAAGAGGCACTAATATTAGATCATTAAACATAACACTTAACCTTAGCGCAGTGACTAGATTGAGCAGTATAAGGATAGCTAAACAACCCCCACCCTAATGACTCTGGCCGCCAGCGTGCCACATTGCTTGTTTTAAGTTCTCATCATGGTACTTAATAACTTGTCACAGCAGTGTTGGGCCAAGCCCCTAAAATTTGACTGCGTCAGATTTCTGAAAGGATTAAATGCCGCCTGGCAATTGTCACTACCTTGCTAATTATGTTCGAAGTTGCTTTAAAAAACTGCAATCAACCCTTATTACTTACGACTTAGCACTTACGACTTACCACTTACCACTTAC
>ASZI01000311.1 GCA_000416315.1 Osedax symbiont Rs2
CCAATTCCACCACCCGGGCTAACAGGGGTATTTTTTATAGTAGGTATGGCGGCCCTACTTAGGAGATTTGACTGTTAAATCCTAGCTCCTTGAAGCGAGCGGCTATTGTATTGTCTGCATAAAATTAGTCAAGTAGTGCTGCGAAATAAACAGTAATAAATCATTTCAAATCGTATTTTAATTGCAGTAATAGCAGCAGTTATCGGCTTGCGATGGATAGATCATTGTATGCGGGGTATTCGCGCTAAATTACACTTGCAGTGTTTTTAGCTAACAGATGCAAAATTAGATAAGGATGCACTATTGGTAGTAGATTTGTTATGCTTTATAATCGCGCAATAAAATACAACAGTACTTGGAGTGGAACATGGCACGCGGCGTAAATAAAGTGATTTTAGTGGGTAATATTGGCGGTGACCCAGAAGTGCGGTACATGCCTTCAGGTAATGCAGTAACAAATGTAACTATTGCCACCAGTGAAACTTGGAAAGACAAGCAAACAGGTCAAAACCAAGAGCGCACCGAATGGCATAGAGTAGTTTTCTTTAATCGCCTAGGTGAGATCGCCGGTGAATATTTGCGTAAGGGCAGTAAAGTCTATGTAGAGGGCTCTCTGCGTACCCGTAAATGGCAAGGCCAGGATGGTCAGGACCGTTACACGACTGAAATTGTTGCCAGCGAAATGCAAATGTTGGACTCCAGAGGTGGTAGCAGTGAAGGCAATTACCAAGCTCCTCAACAGCAGGGTGGTTATCAGCAACAAGCTCCACAACAGCAGGCTTCTGCGCAACAGGCGCCAAAGCAAAATTACCAGCAGGCTCCTCAACAGGCCCCTGTGCAAGCACAGCAACAACAGAATAGGCCTGCTGCTCCTGCTCCACAACAGCAGTCGCAACCGACCCCGCAACAAGCTCCTCAAGCAGCGCCTAATTTTGACGATTTTGACGACGATATCCCGTTTTAAGCCGTACTTTTTTGAATAACAAGCTGTAACAATAAAGCCCTGTTTTCAGGGCTTTTTTTTGCATGACTATAAAGGCACCCGGTTCAATTTGTTATTATTGGAAGCGAATCTGTTATTTAATAGGCTCATAACCTCGCTGCTACCATCAACTTCTAATACTTATTAAGTCGTTTCACAGTTTTCTAAAAGGGCATGGCTATTAACGAGCACAGTAATTACAAACGATACTCAATCTCAGCAGTCGTCCGCTCATATTATACAGGGCTTGGCAGCAGACTAATTGTCTGCGTGTTGCCCAGAGGCTAAGTTCTTTTGTAACATATTGTTAAATATCTTGATCAGAGACTGGTTGCTAGATTGCTTGGCGTAAATCGATTTGAAGGTATTGGTATAACCATATTTAGTTTCTAAAATCGGTTTCAGTTCATCGCCTAACCCCCACTGATTGACCAAATGTCTGGGTAAGAAACCTAGGTAATGGCCACTGAAAATAAGCGACATTCGCGCTTCTTGGTGATGCGCTTTGCTGGCAATATTCCAGTGTTTCATATCAGCATGCGGCTCTTGCCCCGCTCTGAGTCGTGGTGATTCTACAAATTTATACTCAGATAAATCTAGCCCTCTTAGCTGATTGGAGCTCAGCGCATATAATGGATGCTTTTTGCTACAGTACAAAAGCATTTGCTCAGTGAATAAATCTGTCGAGTCTAACTGTGCATGGCCCTGCAGGGGTACAGTAATACCAATGTCAGCATGTTTTTCCAGGATGGCGCTAACAATGCTGTTCGACTCCATCACACTTATCTGTATATTCACTTGCGGGGCCAGTTGCTGAAATTCATCGATGGCATTCACAATACAGTAATTACCGTAACCTAAAGTGTGCTCTGCACAGAGTAAATGAAGATCCCCAAGCAGTACTTGGTGTGAGTCGTTGATCTTGTTCTTAAATTTTTGTAAAGCGCCGAGCAGCTCTAGTGCTGCATCGTACACTAACTGACCTTGCTGGGTGATAATAAAGCCTTTGCGACCGCGCTCACACAAACGCATATCTAGACGTTTTTCCAAGTCAGATAAATAATTTGAAATAGTTGAATTGGCGAGGTTTAGCTGCGCCTCAGCTGCGGTCACACCTTTGGCATCAACCACCGCTTTAAAGATGCGCAGCAGTTTAATATCGATATCCGCTAATTGTCCGCTTAGGGCCGCTTTTTTGAATCCCATGTCAGTCTCATTGTAATGGTATATTCAAATATAATATCCTTAAAAGCATTATATAAACAATGCTAAAAATCCATTATAAATGCCTTTATTCTCAACCTGAGAAAAACCCACAAAACTGCCATACAACAAGTGGAGCTAATATGACGGTACAACTGGTAGATCAGCTAAATGATCCCAAATTATTCAGACAACAAGCCTATATCAATGGCCAATGGCGCGATGCAGATAACAAGCACACTTTTGTGGTGACAGACCCCGCCACTGGTAAGGTCATTGCCAATGTGGCGAACTTAGGTGCGGCGCAGACAGTAACAGCAATTCAGGTTGCCGATCAGGCTATGCGCAAGTGGCGCCGGCAAAGTGCCAAGACACGTGCCGATATTCTTGAGTCCTGGCACCAATTGATTTTACAAAATAGCGAAGACCTGGCCATTATTATGAGTGCCGAACAGGGAAAAACACTGGCGGAATCCCGAGGCGAAATCGGCTATAGCGCCTCCTTTATTAAATGGTTCGCCGAAGAGGGAAAACGCGTCTACGGTGATGTTATTCCATTGGCGCAGTCAGATAGACGGGGTATAGCAATCAAGCAACCAATTGGGGTGGTTGCGGCCATCACTCCATGGAACTTCCCCAGTGCAATGATCACACGAAAAGTGGGACCCGCACTGTCTGTAGGTTGTGCAGTCGTACTCAAACCCGCTGCAGAAACACCGCTGTCAGCTCTGGCATTGGCTGAGCTTGGTGAGCGCGCAGGCTTGCCTGCCGGACTGCTCAATATAGTCACTAGTGATGATGCCATAGCGGTTGGAGCTGAGCTGACCTCCCACCCTCTGGTCAAAAAACTGACCTTTACCGGTTCGACCCCAGTGGGCAAATTGTTAATGGCGCAGTGTGCCAGTACTGTTAAGCGCACTTCGATGGAATTGGGTGGCAACGCTCCGATTATTGTTTTTGATGATGCTGATTTGGATTTAGTGATGCCTGGCGTGATTAATGCAAAATTTCGCAATAGTGGCCAAACTTGTATCAGCGCCAATCGCATTATTGTGCAAAAGGGAATTTATCAAGAGTTTATTGCGCGTCTGAGCAAGGCAGTAACCGAATTCAGTTTTGGTGCATATACAGATAAAAGCAGTAGCCACGGACCGCTGATAACAGAGACAGCGGCTAAAAATGTCGATATTAAAGTGCAGCGAGCGGTTGAAGAAGGCGCAACTATTCTCTGCGGAGGACAGTTAAGCGAGGGGCCTGGAAACTTCTATCCGGCGACAGTGCTCGTAGACTTAAATTCGGATATGGATATCTTCCAA
This sequence comes from Osedax symbiont Rs2, assembly GCA_000416315.1. Classification (GTDB taxonomy): domain Bacteria; phylum Pseudomonadota; class Gammaproteobacteria; order Pseudomonadales; family Balneatricaceae; genus Rs1. The sequence goes on from ASZI01000311.1 coordinate 3,502, forward strand.
GAGGAGATTTTTGGCCCAGTGGCGGCTGTTTATAGCTTTGAAACTGAGCAGCAGGCAATCGATATGGCCAACGACACCCCTTTCGGTTTGGCCGCCTATTTTTATACAGAAAATATGCGCCGTAGCTGGAAGGTGTCTGAAGCACTCGAATACGGCATGGTCGGGGTTAACGAGACCGCTATCAGTGCCGAAGTTGTGCCCTTTGGCGGTTTTAAGGAATCGGGTCAGGGCAGAGAAGGCTCCAAGTACGGTGTCGATGACTACCTGGAAATAAAGTATATCTGCATGGGTAATATAGGCTAAAGGCAAATTCTTCGGCAGATAAAACAATAAATTAGGATAAAGCATGATGAATAACGATCAGTTACAACAACGTAAAAGTAAAGTAATCGCTCGCGGCCAGGGTAATTTATATCCCGTGTATATTGAGCGCGGAGAAGGATCAGAACTCTGGGATGTCGAAGGGCAGCGTTTCATTGATTTTGGCGCCGGTATAGCCGTATGTAACACAGGTCACAGCCACCCAAAAGTAGTGGCAGCGGCCAAGGCACAGCTGGATAAATTTAGTCATACCTGCGTGATGGTCAACCCCTACGAAGAGGCGGTGGAACTGGCTGAAAAGTTAATCGCAGTGGCACCAGGGGACAGCGACAAGAAGGCAATTTTTGTCTCGACTGGCGCAGAAGCGGTAGAGAATTGCGTTAAAATCGCCCGTGCTCATACAGGGCGGCGCGCAGTAATTGCTTTTAACGGTGGTTTCCATGGGCGAACGAATTTAACCATGGCACTTACCGGGAAAATCACTCCCTACAAACATCTGTTTGGTCCGTTTCCTGCAGATATTTATCATATTCCCTTCCCTATTGCTCTGCATGACATCAGCGTAAAGCAGTCGTTAAAAGCGCTGCAAAACCTGTTTAAAGTCGATGTGGCAGCGTCCGATGTGGCGGCGATCATCGTTGAACCTGTTCAGGGAGAAGGTGGTTTTTATGCGGCGCCAGCAGAGTTTTTACAAGCTCTGCGCAGTATTTGTGATGAACAGGGCATTGTCTTAATCGCCGATGAAATCCAAACCGGTTTTGCGCGTACCGGTAAGATGTTTAGCTTTGAGCACGCAGCGGTAGAGCCGGATTTGATAACCATGGCCAAAGGCATAGCCGGCGGTTTTCCACTGGCTGCTGTGGTAGGTAAAACAGCTATCATGGATGCACCACTTCCCGGTGGTTTAGGCGGGACTTATGGGGGCTCTCCGGTTGCCTGTGCGGCGGCCCTTGCGGTATTAGATGTAATAGAGGAAGAAAACTTAATAGTGCGTGCCGAGCAAATTGGCGAACTGTTTAAACAGCGCCTGACAGCTTTGCAAGCGGACTATCCGCTACTGATCAGTGAGGTGCGCAATCAGGGGGCGATGATCGCCATCGAATTGATGCAAGAAGGGGACAGTGATCAGCCAAATACCGCCTTAACCCAGGCGATTATAGGCGCTGCCGCAGAGCATGGCTTAATCTTGCTCTCCTGCGGTTTTTACGCCAATGTTATACGCTTTCTGCCAGCATTGACTATCAGTGATCAGCTGGCCCTGGAAGGTTTGCATAACTTTGAAAAACTGTTCAGAGGATTAGTCGACTAATATCAGTAGTACAAAGACAGTCCCTGCATCTGTGTGGGGGCATCTTTGCCTGTCAGCTAGATTGTAATCGCAAGTAAATACAGTGCAATGGTATTTGCTTTGCTTTGAGATGCCTCAAATCATTGCATTGTTAACGGTGATTTTTGTTCACCACTTCCCTATAAATTTCATTTAAACCTCCCCACTGTAGGTCTCAGTTGCTCCAGTCAGGGCTCAGTAATAAGATTTTATATGTCATGCTATCCACTGGATGGCGCTTAGTCACAGCCCGCGCTTGTGCCGTCGGGTTACACTCGTCATCGCTGCTGCCTCGTGGAGTCACAGTGTTGTCGGTCATGGCAAGTCGTTAGCACTGATTTAAATTGTGGTTGGGCATGATAACTCGCTCTCTCAGATGAGTGGCACAGTTGTCATGAATCATCAGTCAGATGATTTAAACGATTCTTTAGTCCACAGGCAAGCTGTAGAAGAATGATGTGCACAAATGTTTTGAGTAGTAAAAGGGAGCAAAAAGAGCCACTGCAAAAAACTCCACAACGAATGTGTATTTTAGCAGTGGCATGTTCTTAGAATATTAATTCATTACTTTGTTGGGCAGCCAAAGTATTATCTCTGGAAAAACCATGCATAAGATCAATACGCAGAGATTGAGCAGTACAAAGGGGGTTACTGAGCGGTAGATTTCCCCCATAGTGATCCCCTTGGGAGCAATACCTTTGAGGTAGAACAGGGCGAAGCCATAGGGCGGGGTCTGCACGGCAATCAATATGTTGATAATCATTAATACCCCAAACCATATTGGGTCGTAGCCAAGGGACACGGCAATAGGGGTGAACAATGGTGCACACATCAGCACTATAATGAACTCATCGATGATAAAGCCCAGTAACAACATGATGAGCTGAAACATGATAATGATCATGATAGGAGGCAGATCAAGGCTCGCGGTAAAGCTGGCGATCATGCTCTGCACACCCATCAGCAGGTGGAAATTACTGAAGATAGATGCACCAAAGATTATCCACATCGCGACACTGACTAAAATACCTGTCTGCAAGCCCGCTTCAACAAACATTCTTACTTTGAAACGCTTAAACATAATCGCCAGCAAAATAGCCCCGACAACACCAATAGCACCAGATTCTGTCGGTGTGGCGATACCGGTAATGATGCTCCCCAGTACCGCGACAATTAACAACATGGCAAACATTCCATCACGCGCGGTGATGAATTTTTGCTTAGGAGTCAGTGCCGGTTGCTGGTCTAATTCATGATCCAGTGGAGCGCGCTCCGGGTTGAGCTTACAGCTGATAATCACGTAAGTGATAAGCGCTGCGACTGTTAGTAGCGCCGGTATCATCGCGCCTAAAAACATTCGGCCAATGGAGTTTTGGGTAGAGGCTGCGAACATGATCATCGGAATACTCGGCGGTATTAAAATGCCTAACCCCCCCCCCGCCATAATAACGCCAAGGGCCAGTTGTTTGTTGTAGCCGCGCTCTAACATAGGTTTGAGAGCGATACTGCCAGAGGTCATAATTCCGGCGCCGATAATACCGACCATAGCGCCTATCATTGAGCAGACGCCAATCACACTGATTGCCAGTGATCCTCTTACCCGACCGATTAGCATTTGGCTAAAGTTGAACATGGCATCGCCAATGCCTGATTTAGTGAGTAATTGGCCCATATATATGTAAAGGGGAATGGCTAATAATATAAAGCTAAAATAGGTGGATTCTATAGTGGTGGGAATGACGTTAAAAATGCCCTCTCCCCAAGTTGCGTAGCCCACTAGCATGGCGATGCCGCCAAGGGCTAAGCCGACTTGAGCACCGAGTGCAAAAAAAATCAGAATGCAGCCCAATAGCACGGCTGTTAATAGCTCAATACCCATCGTTGTGACCTCGCGTCAGTAGCGTTTTTCCGGTGAAAATGAAATATATCTCGCTGATAAGATCTCGGCTAAGTTGCGCAACATAAAGTCCACTGGCGATGGTCATCATGATCCAAAAATGAAACATCGGCGGCGCCCATTCACTCTGGCGGCGATAATCAAACTCGATTGCCTCTTCGTATTTGCCTAAACTCATTACAATAATCAGTATTAAAAAGAAGATCGCCAGTGAGTAAGTGATGAGATTAAATACACTGCGAATACTTGGCGCGACCCGGTTGTATAAGATGTCGACATTGAT
>ASZI01000312.1 GCA_000416315.1 Osedax symbiont Rs2
AGGTTATCGTAGCAAAGCTATCTATTTTGCGGGGCTCTTGGGCGCTGTGGCGACTGTTGTGATCTTTAAATCTCTGCTTGAAGTGAAAATTCCTGGGGGGGCGAGTTACCAATACCTTCCCGAGGGGATTCGCAACTTTATGATTGTCTATTTATAGGGACCTATGATGGAAGTGCTGTATTCAAGTTTAGAACTCATTGCCAGAGTCGATGTGATTTTGGCCCTGTTATTCGGGGCGCTGGGGGGAGTAGTAATAGGCGCTATTCCCGGAGTAGGGCCGGCGATTGCCATCGCTATTTTACTACCCGCTACTTTCGCTATGGAGCCGATTGTCGGCTTGACCTTGTTGCTGGGCATCTATGGGTCGGCAATGTTCGGCGGCGCTATTCCCGCGATACTGTGCAATACGCCAGGCACGGCGGTAAATGCACTGACCACTTATGACGGATACCCGATGACCCGTAGAGGTGAAGCGTCCAGGGCATTAGCCCTCGCTTATGGCGCCTCTTTTTTAGGCGGGGTGATATCGGTTCTGGCACTGATATTGCTATCCCCGGTACTGGCAAAAGTTGCTCCTATGTTTGGTTCACGGGAAATCTTTTTGGCCTGTGTATTAGGGGCGGTGTTGGTGGTGATCACCCACCGGGGCCAACACATGATCGCCGGATTCCTGCTCTGTCTGGGGATTTTTCTCAGCACCATTGGCATGGAGCCGATTTTATATACTAAGCGTTTTACATTTGGCCAGTCCTGGTTGGCATCTGGTGTCGATCTGATTGTTGTTGTATTGGGGCTGTTTGCCTTGAGCCAGGCTTTTGTATTGCTGGTAAAGGGAGATTTGAAAGTGGCTGAGCCCAAGTTGCAGGGCGGACTGTTTAGTGGCTTAAAAGAAGTATTGAAAATGCCCAAAGTGTTTATTCCCTCGTCCGCCTTTGGGGTGTTTATGGGCATTATCCCAGGTGTCGGTGAGTTTCTGGCACAGTTTTTCTCATACAACTTTGCGCAGAAAATCTCCAAGCATCCAGAAAAATTTGGTCGCGGTTCCGCCGAGGGATTAGTGGCTTCAGAAACGGCTAATAACGCTGTCCCAGCAGCGGCGCTGATTCCACTGCTGGCGCTGGGAATACCTGGAGAAGCATTGACCGCCATGATGTTGACCGTCTTCTACGTGCACAATGTAATCCCCGGACCGCAGCTGTTTACCCATCAGTTCGATTTTGTATTGGCACTGTACATCTGTCTGTTGCTGCTCAACGTATTGGCATTACTGTTTTTAATGTTCTCCAGCAAGTGGCTGTTAAAGGTAGTGCTGATCCCCAACCGTTTTCTGGGAATGATGATCTTGGTATTGTCATTTGTCGGCGTCTACTCGTTGCGAAACTCTTTTAGTGACTGTGTGATGGCAGTTGTTTTTGGCTTGTTTGGTTTTATTTTGAAGCGTTTAGATTTGCCAATAGTACCAATTATATTGGGTATGGTACTCGGTGGAATTATGGAAATTAAATTGCGCACTAGTTTGCCACGTATTGATACTCTGATTGATTTTGTCGATCGTCCGGTCGCAGCCGTACTGTTTGCCTTGATTATCAGTTCCCTCGTTTTGCATCTATTAAGCATGCGGGGTAACAAAAACGCTACAGCAGTAAATGAGATGAGAGAAGCAGATGCAGCAAAGTAATATTAATGATTTACGGGAATTGGCCATCCCAGAGCAGAAACTGTTTATTAATGGTCACCAAGTTGCAGCGCGCAGTGGCGCAACACTGCCGGTGATAAGCCCTATTGACGGTCGGCAAATTAGCACTATCGCCTGCGCCGATGAATCTGATGTGGACGATGCGGTGAGCGCCGCCAGAGAAAGTTACCAGGCGGGGGTATGGTCAAAACAGAGCCCGGCGCAGCGAAAAAAAATACTGCTGGCGATTGCCGATTTAATCGATAAAGAGGCATTGCAACTGGCGGTACTGGGAGTAAGGGACAATGGCACTGAACTGTCGATGGCATTAAAAGGTGAACCCGGCAGCGCCGCCGCCACTTTCAGGTATTACGCTGAGGCAATCGACAAAGTGTACGGCGAAATCGCGCCCAGTGCCGAGAATGTGCTGGGACTGGTACATCGACAAAGTATCGGGGTAGTGGCAGCGATTGTGCCCTGGAATTTTCCGATGATGATTGCCAGCTGGAAAATAGCGCCGGCGCTGGCGGCGGGTAACTCTGTGGTACTTAAACCTTCAGAGGATGCCTCACTATCAGTATTGCGCCTGGCACAGTTGTGTCATCTGGCGGGATTACCCGATGGGGTGTTAAATGTGATTACCGGTTTAGGGCACACTGCGGGTAAGGCACTGGGGCAGCATATGGATGTAGATGTGCTGGCATTTACCGGTTCAGGTAATGTCGGCCGACAGCTGCTGCATTACGCGGCGGATTCCAATTTAAAAAATGTCTATTTGGAGCTAGGAGGCAAGTCACCGAACATCGTTTTTGCCGACTGCGAAGATCTCGATAAGACAGCACAAGTCAGCGCCATGGGCATTTTTCGCAATTCCGGGCAAGTGTGTATTGCCGGATCGCGAATATTAGTTGAACGCTCAATTCATCGAGAATTTGTCGATAAGCTCACAGCTATTGCCAGTGACTTAAAGGTGGGAGACCCACTGGATTTGCGCAATCAAATCGGCTGTATCGCCAACAGTGCGCAATTGTCGCGTAACTTAGCCTTTGTCGACAAGAGCATTGCCCAGGGAGCTACATTAGTCACTGGTGGGCAGCAGTTAAGTAAAGACTCAGGGGGCAGTTATATGCAGCCGACTATCTTTGATGATGTCACTGTGCAGATGAGTATTGCTAAACAAGAAGTATTTGGTCCCATTTTAGCGGTGATACCTTTTGATGATGAGGCGCATGCCATAGAAATTGCCAACAGTACCGAATTCGGTCTGGCGGCGGCTATCTGGACCGCTAACTTGTCCAGAGCCCACCGCATGATTAAGGCGGTCAACGCTGGAGTCGTGCATGTTAATACTTACGGGGGGGCGGATATGAGCGTACCTTTAGGGGGGCATAAGCAATCGGGAAACGGTGTCGATAAATCGCTGCACGCTATCGATAAATATTGTGAGCTTAAAACCGCCTGGATTCAGTTATAAGCGATATTTTTGAAAAGTTGTATGAGGAATAGTATGAGTCATCAAAAAACCATTTTAGTGATAGGCACCTTTGATACTAAAGCTGATGAGCTGAATTATTTATCAGAGCGTATCAACAGCCAGGGTGCTAGCGTTATCACTATGGACATTAGTGTACTTGGGGATACTGCAACAGCCGTACAAATTAGTAAGCAGCAAGTGGCTCAGGCAGCTGGCGTTAGCATAGAGCAAGTGATTGCATCAGGCGATGAAAACTCTGCGATGCAGTTAATGGCAAAAGGAGCGGTGGCACTAACTGAACAGCTTTTTGCTGCTGGGAAGTTTGATGGCATGATCTCGATGGGCGGAACAATGGGTACCGACCTGGCGTTAGATGTGGCCTTGGCACTGCCAATGGGAGTGCCTAAGTTTATCTTATCGACAGTGGCGTTCTCGCCGTTAATAGGCGCTGATCGGCTGGCTGCTGATATTCAAATGATGCTCTGGGCAGGTGGTTTGTACGGGCTTAACTCGCTGTGCAAATCTTCACTATCGCAGGCGGCAGGTGCTGTGGTTGGCGCCTGTAAGGCAGTAGAGCCACCCCAGCAACAGCGGCCGCTAATTGGCATGACTTCACTGGGTAAATCTTGTCTTAAATACATGCTTAGCTTGAAGCCTGCATTGGAGGCGCGGGGTTACGAAGTGGCAGTATTTCATGCTACCGGCATGGGCGGGCGTGCCTTTGAGAGCCTGGCGGCGCAAAAGGCCTTTGTCGCGGTGTTCGATTTTGCTCCGCAAGAGCTGGCCAACTGGGTACATGGCTCACCGATCAATGCCGGTGCCAGCAGAATGTTAAATGCCGGAGCTAATGCTATCCCACAGCTTTGGGCACCGGGTTGTATGGATTTGGTCGATCTGCCTGAATGGCAGCCGCTGCCGGAGAAGTTTCAAGCGGATAATTACCATGCCCATAATCGCTTACTCGGCTCGGTCATGTTAACGGCAGAACAGCGAAGGGTGACAGCACGGCAAATTGGCAAATGCCTAAACCAGGCGCTGGCGCCAGTGCATGTGATATTGCCTGTTAAAGGCATAGAGGAGTGGGACAGGGAAGGAGCACAATTACATGCACCAGAGGCGCTGCAAGTGTTTCTCAGTGAGATAAAAGAGCAATTGCAGCCACACATAGCAGTAACCGAGCTCAATGCTCATATCAACGATAGCGCTTTTAGTGACCTGGCTCTGCGACTATTTGACCAGTGGGTCGCAGATGGAGTCGTTGCAAAGGGAATCCCCGTTGCTGAATCTGTACAAACTAAACCGACAGTGGCAGTTGATCGTCGAAGAGTGTTAAAAGCTTAATAGCTAGGGTTATATTGTTTCCTCTATGCCCTCCATGCTCCCTGTCACTTAGTTAGCGCTAGGGTCTGTAAAAACTAATCGGCGAATTCGCTTTAAGGCATAGCTTAGTTCTGCCTCAGTATTAGTTGCCATCAGGGAGATGCGCACTGCTGCTGTCTGCTGTTGATATTGTGCGCAAAAGTAATCGGCGCTGGAGACTAATATTCCCTGTTGCTTTAATTGCTGGCTAAATTGCTCACTGCTCCAGGGATCTGCCAATTTTAGCCATAAATGATAACTATTGGACTGCGCTTGAAAGTCACAGCCGTCTAATAACTGCGCCGCCAGTTTTTGTCGCTGGGCCGCTAACTGGTTTTGCAGCTGTTGTAATTTTAGCGACTGACCTGAGTGTATCAATCGTGCTGCCAGTGCTAAGGTCAATGGCACCGGCATCCAAACACTGTTCCTGATCTCGTCATCGATACGTTGTTTAAAACTGATGGGGGAGACGATATAACCGACCCTTAAGCCCGGGAACATAGATTTAGATAAGCTGTTTAAATAAAAACTTTGCTGTGGGGCAAAATTAGATATAGCGGGTAAGTCTGCAGATAAAAAACCGTAGACATCATCGTCAACTAACCACAGCGAATACTTTTCCACAATGGCGGCAATAGCTTGGCGGCGTGTCTTGGACATTACTGCCGTGGTTGGATTTTGATGGGAGGCAACCACCACTAACATTTTAATAGAGTGTTTTATGCAGGCCTGCTCTAGGGAGTGGGGCAACATTCCCTGTTGATCCATTTCAATGCCAACTAACTTACGCCCGGATTGATTGGCTAAGGTGATAATTCCGGGGTAACAGTATTTTTCGACAGCAATGCAATCGCCGTAAGCACTTAGTGAGTTTATCAGCACCATTAACCCATGTTGGGCACCGCTACAGATGCTGATGCCGCGCCCTTCTACATTTACATTGCGCTGCGACAGCCAATCTCTGGCGGTTTTCTGGTCGGTTAAGCTACCGCCATCGGGGTTATAATCCATTAAATCGGTTAGCGGTTGCTGCTCTGATAATGCTTTGAGTTGTTCGGCTATTTGGCTTTCACCCAGTGACACTTGCGGTTTAATGATCGATAAATTAATGCATTGATAATCCTGAGCCTGAATAGCCTGGGGCAGTACTGGGCAGATTGAAACAAAACTGCCCTTGCCAACTTTGGCATTAATTAACCCTTGCTGTTCTGCAAGTTTATAAACCCGGGTCACCGTCGCCGGGGCTATATTCAGGCGTTGCGCCAGTTGCCTCTGGGGTGGCAGTTTGTCTCCGGCGCGCAACACTCCTTGTTGTATGGCCGCCTCAAGCTGCTGGTACAAAGCTTTATAAATCACCGATTGTTGTTGCTGAAGCTTTTCAAACCCCGTTAACCAAGCCCACATCTGTTTTCCTATATTTGTTTAGATTGTTAGCAGCATATTGGATTATATTAGTTAGTACAATGCTGGTGATTGTACTAGCTAAACCACTTCAAAATTAAAATTGGCGTTATAAAGCGACTCTTTTGGCTCTGTTTTCTGGTTTAACGAGGCACTAGGCTGCTTTAATTAAAACTCAAGATTGGTTGTACAAACAGTTGTAGCGATACCCAGCGTTAAAATGCCAGCAGCGTAAAAGGAAAATAACATGAGTTATAAAAATACAGAGCTTTGTAAAGTCAGAACCATCACCACGTTTGTTTGCCTGATAGATGACAGAAATAGCTGGGCAAAAGAAATACAGAAAGCGTCGGCATTTTGTAACGACTTATCAAAAGAGTTCCAAGACCAAGGATACTGCGTTCAATCCATTAGGGTAGTGACAAACCCCTTTGGTGAATATCTCAATACCGATAGCTTGGATAGTGCCAGAGCGGACTTAGCTTATCTCAGTGATTTATTAAGTCACTCGGATCAATCCGGTATTCGCATTCGCTTTGCAATCGGCGAGGCCAGAACAACAGCAGAAATACAAATGTTACCGCAACTAATTAAAGAATTCGGTGATTTATGCAATGTCTGTGTCAACGTCGGACTCGATGATTTTGCTGTGCTAGACAACGATCTTATCCAGTTAGCGGCAAACACGGTAAAAACAATAAGCTCTATTACCCCCAGGGGGGAGGGCAACTTCAACTTTACGGTTAATTTTAACTGTGATCCGCTGATCCCCTA
>ASZI01000313.1 GCA_000416315.1 Osedax symbiont Rs2
GCTTTTTTGGTTACTCTTTTACGGGCAAAAAAGTAACTCGTTGAAAACGAAATACCCCTAAAAAACAAACAAAACATCAGATATAAAAACCGTAAAAAAACCCCGCCCCTAAAGACAAACTGAAAAAGAAAAGTCAGTCTCCTAGGTTTATTGTTTTTCCAAGAAAAATTTACAGCAGAGTATTAGTCACTATTGCAAAAATTCCGAGCAGAGTATAAATAACCAATGGAGAATACATGGCCAGCCCACTGCATTTTATCTTTTTCATTCTGATAAAAATGACAGTAAACACTGCATTACAAAAAGAGATAGCAAACACCAGCAGCACAAAAATACTGATGGTATTGAGAAACTCGCTGCCATCGCGCATATCATTGAGACTAATCAAATTGGCCAACGCAAAAAACAGCCCACCAATAGCGCACAAACTAAAGATCAGTAAAGAATAATTTATGATTAAGACTGTTTTCAATTGCTGCTGCATTGTTCCATTAAAACCTGATGAGCTATGCATTGTTTCGCATCGCTGTGAGTATCAGCGAGAATAGCGTCGAACTGCTCCCTAACAGTCCGATTTGATCTATAACTAAACTCTAGTCCTTAGCTACTCAATCCGCCAGTAGGCTTTCTGCCTCTGCTAACACTTGATCCAGCACTGTCAGAATCATCTGCACATCTTGCTCTTCAATAGTCAGTGGCGGGGGAATTTTCAGTATATTATCTGCCGGTCCCTCGGTACCCATCAAGATGCGGTTTTCGCGCATGCGGTTCTTTACATAATCCGCCACAGCAGTGGCTGGCTCGCGAGTTTCCCGGTTCGTCACTAAGTCCAAACCGATAAATAGCCCGTAGCCGCGCACATCACCTATCAATTGATGCTTTTCCTGTAACTGACGCAAGCCGTTGAGCAGTGTGTTACCCATAGTCCGGGCATTTTCCATCAGCTCTTCATCATCGACTATCTGCAACACTTCTGTGCCTACTCGGCAAGACAAGTTGGAGCCGCCAAAGGTCGAGAAATATTCGGGTCCGCGGGCAAAGCTGGCGGCTATTTCCGGGGTAGTTACTAACACGCCTATGGGCTGGCCGTTGCCTATAGGCTTGCCCATTACTACGATGTCCGGCAATGCCTGCTGCTGCTCGAAGGCAAAATAGTACTCACCTAATCGACCCAACGCCGTTTGTACTTCATCGGCTATGCAAACTCCACCAGCGGCTCTGATGCGCTTGTAAACAGCTGCCAGGTATCCTTGCGGCGGAATAATCTGGCCGCCAACACTGGGAAAGGTCTCGGCAATAAAGCCAGCTAATTTGCCACCGCGAGCTTCGATTGCCGCCAGCGCATCATCAACCAAAGCGGCGTATTTTTCAGCTCTTTGCGGGTCATCGGCCTTAAAGCGACCGCGATATTCATCGGCAACATCTACCAGCTGGACCCAATCAGCCTGGCCTATGCCGCCTTTGGCGTTAAACTTATAAGCGGAGATGTCTATGGCACCGGTAGTATTGCCGTGATAGCCGTGATCGGGAGTCACCATGTCTTTACCACCGGTGTGTGCTCTGGCAAGACGCAGCGCCAGCTCATTCGCCTCAGTACCAGAGTTGACAAAGAAACATACCGACAATGATTTGGGTAGTTTGGACAAGACCTTCTCGGCAAAAGCTGTCTGCGCCGGATGCAGATAGCGGGTATTGGAGTTAATCCGCTGCAGTTGGTCTGCCGCTACCGCCTGAATTCGCGGATGTGCGTGCCCCACGTGGGGTACGTTATTGTAACTGTCTAAATAGGGGCGACCCCACTCATCAAATAGATGGTGTCGCCAACCACGCAAAAACATCACCGGATCGGCATATGTCAGCTTTACGTTGTCACCAAAATGCGCTCGCCGTTGAGCCAGTACCGCCGCCTTGGCAACCGGTTTATAACCCGTTTTAGCATCGCTAAGATTCATCAGTGCCGCCGGGTTAGGGCAGATAGCGTTCCACAGAGCCAGCTCATCGGGGTCGGCGACACCTGGCCAGTCCTCACCTATGCCTTTAGTAGTTAAAGCAAGCTGAAAGTGTAAGTGCGGGTTCCAGCCGCCGTTGGCGTGCATGCCACCCAGTGCGGCGAAGCTCTCACCTCGCTGCAGAGTTTGACCGCTGCTCAAGTTGCTAATCGACTCTGGATCTAAGTGACCGTACAAGGTATAAAACACATCGCCTGCTGCCGTTTGGTGACTGAGAATGACCATACCGCCATAATCCAGGTTGGCGCGACGGTTTTCAGTGCAAACCACAGTGGCTGCCAGCGGTGTCTGCACGGTTCTACCAGCCTCGGCAAAAGCGTCCACGCCAATGTGTACTGTACGTCTGTTACTGGCCTTGTAGGGGCCCTTTGAAAAAGCTGTGTCTGTGTATACCAGCCTTGGCTCATTGTAGTAACCCAGCCAAACCCCTTCAGCAGGATCGTAAGCGCCGCCTAGCACTAAAGCTTCTTGTGCGCTCATTGCAAAAGGATTTTTTGGCACTGCACATGCCTCAACTGACAGTTCACGCACTGCTGCATTTGTCAGGTCACAGCCTAAAATAGCTGCAAAGTTACCGCGTTCGCTCTCTAACCAGTTGCTTATTTCTGTCGCTGTGTCAGTGACAGCAAGGCCGCAAGCTACTCGCAATCTACTGCCGAGCAATTCAAAATTAACCTTGTTATCGAACAGGAACTGCCAGGCAGGTCCCTGACTAATCAGCACATAAGGGTCATCGGGTTTTTCCTGGGATACTAAAGTTGAAATGACCACACTGACAGCCAAGCGCATTCTCAGCAGCGGCCAAAGCATTTCCAACTCTGCAGCCGTAAGCAGATATTCACTGTGATAGCCCATCACCAAAGATTCCAGTGCCTGTTCAGGCTGATCTTGACCCAACACTACATAGGCTGCTGTAATCGCCAAATTACAGATTCTCGGCCCGGCGCACATATCGCCGAGATCGATCAGGCCAGTCACGCGCGCGGCCTCAGTCAGTGAACCCGACACCAAAATATTGTAGTCATTGACGTCGTTGTGAATCGCCCCCTGCGGCAGCTGCAGTAAGTTTGGCTGTATCTTTTGGTATTGATCGACAATGTCTGCAATAATCTCTCGTTTATTGGCTTGGCTGATGACAGACAGTTCATCCTTTATCCACTGCGCCGTGCTTAGATCCCATTTAAATTGACGCTGCAGTGACGGATGTTCAAAGTCCTGCAATACCTTGTCCATAGCGCCTACTGACTGACCTAAGTGATAAATTAAATCTAAGCTCTGCGGTAAGAATTTGGCGTAGGTCTTACCCGGCATTTTCTCTAATAGCCAGACAATCCGCGACTCACCTTCAGGCCCTGATACTGTGCTGTATAACTCACCGGCAGTGGTTGCTAAAACACTGGGAACAGGCACCGCTGGGGCATTATCAGACAAGTGTTTAAAGGCTCGGCACTGCATATCGATAAAGCTGCTGTCACAGTCGGCACGCATTACTTTTAACACGCCCTGGCGCTCGCCTGTGAGCAAAAAGTTAAGATCGTACTCTCCATCTAGCTGAGTTAAACTGGCATCTATATCCCAGATATCCTTTAACACTTTTGTCCAATATGCTGTCATTGCTACATCTCTATCCAATGGGGTTATTGTTGTTACTTGCAGACACTGCTGATCAAAAAAGGCACTAGTGCAACATCCTCTGAAAGGCACTTTAAACCTCCCTAATGCTGCCATAATAAAGACAGTTTATCACTATAGATAATAGCCATTTTCTAGCGGGGATATCAGCGCAGCTTATAGCGGGGAAATACACACAAAGACATTGCCGAGACGGCGGATCATTAGTGAAGAAGGCTGCTATCGACGATAGCGGCTCCTTACTTACTACTTACTACTGGATTCCCCTTAAAACCAAATGAAACGTTTTTTAGCTGTCACATGTTTGTGTATATCAACATGCCCGTACGCAAAGATCGGCTCGATAAGGGCAATATCTGTTTTTGAAAGCGCGCCGGGATTGATTTTTTCTACCAGCATCGTCTGAGCTGAAGTGGCTGCAGCAAAGCCGCATTTAACCGGAAAGTCTTCTTCGTACATCAGTGCCAGCTCTACATAAAGCTCAGCCAACTGCTTGTTATTCAAACCATTATCCTCCTTCTGCACAAAATTAACCTATTCTCTGAGAACTGTCGCATGAGCCATGCATGCATCGGCGAGAAACTTGAACTACAGATTACACCCAAAGCCCTTACAGTCCAACTATCTGACGCTAATCAGCGGCACATTTTTTACTGAAAGGACAAATTTATTAAACAGCGCTAAAGCTATGTAAACACTTACTTTTTCCGAATTGTCAGTAACTACTCTTCCGGCATCAAA
>ASZI01000314.1 GCA_000416315.1 Osedax symbiont Rs2
GCCTTTCTGCTAGATTTCATTTTCTTATAAAAATTTTCATGGGACCCCTAGCTGAGCAAATAAATTTCAATGCTTGTTTCATTCCAGCAATATCCCAATAAAGCCTGGGAATTAGTGACATCAAATTTGTGCACTCTTATATGAGAAAGATCACCTTTTTTAGCCACCCCTATTTCGGGGGTTTTAATTATTACATCAATCTCATCCTCAACTATTTTTAGCTGGGAATCTGATAATTTTTTTAATGCACTTGTGAATCGCCTGGATTCATATACGTCAATTTCGTTTTGTTCGTCTGACATATCTTTGTGTTAGCCCTTGTTTTACTTCTTCAGTGGCAATTAAGGATTCACGCACAAACTCATAAGATAAATCTGGATTATCCATCATAGTTCGTCCAATCTTGGCCCAGTACTCTATTTGCTTAGGTACAGAGCGGCCCTCAGCTTCAGCATGAACTCTGGCATCAGTTACAAAACTATCATCTAGCCTTACGCTAGTAGCCATAATTATATTCCTACTCAGTAAACAATTTATCTGTCATTTGCTCGAAAGCATGCGACAAATTATCGCGAAACGCAACAATTTGTCGACTTACGTCTTATAAGATTGGCCAGCCGATTAGCAATTGGCCAGAAACTGTATTAAATATTTTATTTCGTTTTCAGCGATAATCTGTCAGTTCGTTGACTACTTCATAGATAATTTCTGCAATCAACTGGCAATCTTCTTCGGTAAAAGTCAATGGTATGCGCATATCCAATAGTTTTGACAGCCGCTGCTCGGTGACGGGCAGTGACGGCATGTCCTTGATGTAGCACCAGCTGTCGTAGCGGCTGGTATAACCATCTGGTGTTGCTGCTCCAAACCACTTTAAAACTACCCCGCGTGCTGCACATTGTGCGACAAGCTCAATAATCTTATCTGAGCAAAATTCTGGCAGCGAAAACTGCAAGGTACTGGCTACGTACTGCTCTTTCGCCGGCCTCTGGGTCAGTCGGATTGCCTGGCACGGCTGTAGAACCCGCTCCATCAGAGCGTAGCGATCATTCCAGCGTTGGCACTGGCTATCTAATTGAGCCAGTTGCGGTCGCAAAATCGCCGCGCGTAAATTATCCATGCGGCCACTGTAGTTAGGTGTTTGCAAACAGATATCGGCAAAAACTTGCGGATCCGGAGCGGCGCAGTGATTGGCGTAGAGCATATAAGATCCAGAATACATGATCGCCCTAGCCATTAGCTGAGCATCACTGCTAATCAGAAAACCACCTTCTCCGGAGTTTAGATGTTTATAGGTCTGGGTACTAAAGCAGGCCACTTGGCCAAAGGTACCACTTCGTTTTCCATCCCAGAAAGCCCCCATGGTATGGGCGCAGTCTTCTATTAAGACAATCGCAAATTCTGCACAAATCGCCATCACCCTATCCATATCGGCAATGTGTCCGCGCATATGTGACAACATTAAATATCCGGCACCCGATTGCGCCGCTTTTGCATACAAGTCATCGAGGTCGATGCAATAATTCTCATCGACATCCACCAACACTGGAACAGCGCCGCTGTTGTGGATAGCCCCGGGAACAGGCGCTAGAGTAAAAGCGTTGCACAGCACTTTATCTCCCGATTGCACTCCAACGGCACACAGTGCTACATGCAACGCATAACCCCCCGATGAGCAGGCCAGCGCATAGGGAACACCCATATACTCAGCGAACTCCATCTCTAGCAGGTCTGTTTCACTGCGCTCTCCCGCCGCGCTATTATAGCGATGCAAACGGCCGCTGCGCATGACCTCAACCGCCGCTTCTATGGCGCTCTCAGGGATGGCCTCTTGCTGAGTAAAGGATTTAGTAAAGCTCTTCATAAACCACCTCAAATCTTGATAATATTGTTATTCACTCAGTCGTAGCGCTTTTGCTGATAGACCTCAAAGTCCCACTGCATCTCTGGGAAATACTTACGCAAGCGCCAGTCGCAGGCGCGAGCGTGCCCCTCCATGCCCTCTACTCTGGAAACCCGCGAGCCAACGGCACTGTAAGCCAAGTTCGCCTCTTCACTGATCTCCTGATAAGTAAGGATTTTTAAAAATTTGTGCACATTTAGGCCACCGCTGTACCTTGCCACTTGTTTGGTTGGCAGTATGTGGTTAGTCCCTGAGCACTTGTCACCGTGGGTGACTGTCGCACCTTCACCGAGAAATAACGAACCGTAATTTTTAAGGTTATCTAGCCACCATTGGGTATCTTCGGTAATTACTTGCAAGTGTTCACTGGCATATTGATCACTCACTTGTACTAGCTCTTCACGGCTCTCACAGAAAATGATCTCTCCGTGATCACGCCAGGCTGCGGCGACTATATCGTGATTTGGCATATCCGCTGCTACTTTGGGCAGCACTTGCGCTACTTTTTCCCCCAGTGCTCTGTCGGTGGTAAATAACCACACGGGTGAGTCAGTGCCGTGCTCTGCCTGAGAAACTAAGTCAACGGCGATGGTCATAGGGTCGGCGCTGTGATCGGCGATAATGGCCGACTCTGTAGGCCCGGCGAATACATCGATACCCACATCGCCAAACAACAAACGTTTGGCCTGTGCTACGTATCCGTTGCCAGGTCCCACTAAAATATCGGCCTTGACCCCAGTGAACAATCCTTTAGCCATACTAGCCACAGCTTGTACTCCACCCATCTCCAAAATAATGTCGGCACCTGCCAGGTCCATCGCATAGACGATTGCCGGATGGATACTGCCATTTTTTGGCGGCGAACAGGCGATGATTTTCTGCACCCCTGCCACTTTGGCGGTGGCTATACTCATTATCGCTGAGGCGGCGTGAGAATAGCGCCCACCGGGGACATAACATCCGGCGCAATTTAGCGGTATCACTTTTTGACCCAGTACTGCTCCCGATTCTGTGGTCATCTTAAACTCAGTCAGACTGGCCAGTTGTGCGCGAGCGAACTCAGTCACTTGCCTGTAGGCAAATTGAATATCTTGCTTAGTCTGCTCGGGCACTTGGGCTATCAACTCAGCGCGCTTTTGATCAGACAATATAAAATCTCCGCTCCAGTTGTCCAATTTCTGAGCGTATTCTATAACGGCTTCTTCGCCATGCTGTTCTATATGCTCGAGCATACTTTGTACGCTCTGAGTAATCTGGGCGTCGCTAACAGCCGCTGTGGCACTAGATTTTTTTATATATTGCATGATAGGTTCTTCTTTTAATTATTTGTGGTTTCAAATCTAAGATGACGGACATCTAATCATCCCGATATAAAAACCACCAATGCCAATTTTGTTAGTGCTGGTTACTTTTCGGTATCGGCCGGTTATAAGGAATATATTTTTGGAATTAAAGTGGCTCAAAGACTATCTGGCACTGGTAGAGCAAGGCTCTTTTTCCAGAGCCCCCGCCAGCCGGTTCGTCACTCAACCCGCCTTTAGCCGAAGAATTCGCTCGCTGGAAGCCTGGCTGGGTGTCAGCCTGGTAGAGCGCAACCAATACCCTCTGGTATTAACCGCTGCAGGTGATGTGTTTGTTGATAGAGCAAAGACCATGGCCGACTCTATGCTGCTGTGTCGCGAACAACTGCGCAATATGCAACATCAGCAAAATGAAATAACTTTGAGCTCGCAGCAGACACTGGCGGTGTCTTTTTTTCCCAACTGGATAGAAGGCTTCAGCGTGCAACTCGCCGACACCTTGATCCACATGAAAACCATTGATTTGCACGAAGCTGTCGAGACCTTTTTAGGTGGAAGCAGTGATTTTTTACTCTGTTACAACACCGCCAACATTTTCAAACAGCTACAGGTAGATGAAGTAGAATCGCTGCAAGTTGGAGTAGATGAGTTAATCCCGGTATGTCTAGCCCAAACAGACGGCTCTGCGCTATTTAAAGTAACTCAGTTACAGACGTTACCTATGCTCAGCCACACCCCAGAATCATTCTTTGGCCAATTGATTGCCATTCAATGTCTGTCAAAATTGTCCCCCTCGATCAAAATCAAACACTGCTACCAAAGTTCGCTCTCCGAGGCCCTTAAAGCACTTGTGTTAAAAGGCAAGGGCATTGCCTACTTGCCGCGAAGTATCGTTGAAGATGAACTACGCACTGGCGAACTCGTTCTCATCCAAGAGCTGCTGCAAAGTGTCCCGCTACAGATCATCTTATATCGACTCAAACACTCACAGTCAGTGCAGGCACAGCAGTTATGGGAGCAGGTGAGTAAGACAGTCGGAAGTCGCGAGTCGGAAGTTGCAAGTTAATATACCTGGCAACTTCCAACTTCCAACTTCCAACTTTGTCACCTTATGCCTTTAAGTAACCGGTGGCAATTTTAATAGCATTGGCTTAGCGGGCAGCGCTGATTTTATACTTTGTGAAACTTAAGCGATCAGGAATCACCTATGTCACAGCCATCCTCAGTCAAGCAAAGTCTGGCACTGTTACAACAAATCATCGAGCAAGCCCCCGCTAAACGAGCGGTTGCTGGCGCACCTAGTGCAGCAGAGTTACAGAAGCTACTGGATGTTAGTTTGCACACTCAGGGAGCTGATAGCGAGCAGTTAATCAGCGCCGCCAAAGCGTATTTAGACTACAATCCGGACGTTTCCCAGGTCGCATTTTTTAAATTGTTATACTCGGGCCTTAACGCCCCTGCTTTACTCGGTGATTGGGTCACCAGCTTATCAAACGCCACCATGCACACTTACCAAGTCAGTCCTGTTGCCACTTTGATGGAGCTCGAGCTGATTAAACAATGGAACAGTTTAATTGGCTTCAAGCAAGGTGATGGAGTGATGGTCAGCGGCGGGTCTCAGGCCAATTTAATCGCAATGTTACTGGCCAGACACAACTGCTGTCCGGATATTAAAACTAAGGGGCTGCAGGGCCAAACCTTAGTGGCATTCGTTTCAGATCAGGCCCACTACTCAAGCTTAAAAGCAGCTAATGTATTGGGTATTGGCAGTGACAATTTAATCGCCGTTAGCAGCGACGATCAAGGTCGACTTGACCCCAATTGCCTGGAAGCAGAAATTGAGGCCGCTCTGGCCAGGGGTCACACTCCATTTTTCATCGCTTTGACAGCGGGCACAACGGTTATAGGTGCCTATGATCCTATAGAACCTTGCAGTGTGATCGCCAAAAAACATGATCTGTGGCTGCACGTGGATGGAGCCTGGGGGGCACCAATATTATTCTCTGAAAAACATAGGCACTTGTTAGCCCACAGTGAATTAGCAGATTCCGTCACTTGGGATGCTCACAAGCTGATGAACGTCCCGGTAACTGCTGCGGTAATTTTGGTCAAGCAAGCGGGATTATTGCGTCAGGCGTGCAGCGGTGGTGGCGGTGACTACTTATTTCACAGTGATGAAAATGAGGCCTACAATCTTGGCCAGCGCTCAATTCAATGTGGCCGTCGCGCCGACGCACTGAAAGTTTGGATGAGCTGGAAAGCAGTAGGCTCCCAAGGTTTTGCTGCTAAAATCGATAACTTATTCGACTGTAAAGCCCATTGCATCAAACAAATTGAAAGCAGCCCAAAGCTGCAAATGTTAGCACCGGCCGTGTATCTTAATGTATTGTTTCGCTATCAGCCCAACAGTGAGCTCAACGAGCAACAGCTAACTAAATTGAATGTTGCCATCTGCAAAAAATTAAAAGCTCAGGGCACTTACATTGATTATGCGCAGTATAAAGGGCGTACCGGAATCAGGCTAATCCTCGCCAACAGTTTGTGTCAGCCCGCCGATATAGATGACATGCTGCAAGCGTGCATCAGCGCCGGGAATGAAATATCTGGTTTCGAGATGTGACAGTTGGAAGTTGGAAG
>ASZI01000315.1 GCA_000416315.1 Osedax symbiont Rs2
GGAGGCTATCTTTAAGATTAGAAATCACATTGCTAAAAAGAGCTACTTCACATGACGTTTCTGTGAGTTGAATTCACCTAAGAAACCCATAATCTTATTCACCATATCTGCCATAGGCAGCGCATCTTCTGGTATCCATTTCGCGTAGTGGTCATCTAGCATCTTAGTGCAACTGTGATTCATTTGCAGAGCAATCCAGTCTTTAGAAATCATCCCTGTTGATAGTAGCTGCGAAGCAAAAGTATGCCTAGCATGATTGGGCCCACGATATCTCACCTTGGATAACATTAAATGCTGTTTCCAGAACCTGTTGCGTACAGCCCATCACTATTATGTACATTACCGTAAAGGCTATTACGCCAAACTGGGCGCCATTGTTCGGTGCTAACGATGCCTCTTTTACCTACCGCCAATGTCGAGTTTATGCAAAATATGAATCTGCCCATTAGTGTATGATCGACAGGTCACGTTTTTAAACCAGAACACTGACATGAACCCGGTCAGGTTTTTCGTTACCGACTGATTCAAACGCGCCTATCAGCGACTTGTTTCGTGAATAATGCATACTTGTTTGGTAAACATCATCTGGGCTTATATTTGTTGGGGTTGAATTGCTCTGTCCTTCCTCATCTGAAGATGCGGCAATATAGATATCAATCATGTTTTGTTGCTGTTTGTAGCCTTGTACTTGAACAGCAGCCTGACGTGCACTGTCTCTCCTGCTCTCTATATCAGCGCTCAGTGCGTCATAATCTATTCTAGACTCTTTATACTGTTGAGGTGCTTCAGTTTTTCCCGTTGGTTCAGTTGCTTGTGATGCAGGAGTTTGTGCTGTTTGATCCATTTTTGCCTTCACATTTCTTTGTTGCTCATGTTGCGCTTTGAAATGTTGCAGAGACTTCGAAAAATCTTGCGATAGGGCGTGGGAATAGCCGGAAATCATAATCAATACTCCTCAAATGTTATGTTATTCATGTCATTAGTTTTCTTTGCTGGGCTCTCTCCTGAGCCATTGTTCAATACACAAACTATAAACAAAGGCTTAATTTACTGATGTGCAAAGCATGACTATGTAAGTGCATAAGAGGACAATTTTTGAAATGACAGCATTGCTACAATTTAACCTGATTCAATGACTGCATACATCAATGTCGTCAGACTGGTTGATTTTGATGCAATTTTTTAAAAAACTAGAAATTACCTGTCCAGAAACTAGTGTGATGCTTTTTAACCACCTGTCGTCACAATATTAAACGACTAATTGACTGTTATTTATGCGTTGTATTGAATTTTCTGCACACTGATCTCCAGTGAGAACAGCGTTGAATAAAATCTTTTTGACGGCTATTTACTCTGCCCAGTCTGTCGTAAATTAAGCTAAAGGCTTTGAACCCAGGATCATGTTCTGCAAAGCGAAGTATAAGCCGACGGCCACTGCGTACTATTCAGCAAGCGTAGATAAATATGCATGTTTGTGTTTGTGGTTCGAGGAATGGATCAGTGAGGTAATTGACGGCCAATTGCTACCGTTCTTGGTAAAAACACACAGTCGCGAGAACCCATTTTAACAGGAATTATAAACCTAGAGTTTTTCTGATTCACCTGTGAGCAATCACAGACTATCCTCAGACAATTGTTTACTAAAGAGTGAAATGTCAGGCAAGCAAGGGGTATGTTGCTCATAACACAGCTCAATATCTGGAGGTTCTAATTTTTAAATGGAGGTTTCGGTCACAAAGATAAGGCACCTGATAATTAAGCTGTTGGTTAGAGAACATCCCGATCGAATGTTTATCGACTTTTGACAGGTGCCCAGCATGCCTGTAGTTAGCATACACTTTGGGTACGATGCCTATATCTCAGAAGGCCAGAGGCGCACCGGACTTGGTCGCATGTTCTTTAGAGTATGATCAAAAAATCCAGCTATAGACGATGGCTCTTTGGCTTATATTTGTTATCAAATACATGAATCTTCTACAGGAGAAATATGAAAATTTTTTTGACAATGTTGATTATCCTGATCTCTTCAAGCCTATCTGCTGCAACAATCAATTTCTGTTCACAAGAAAGGGCTGATCTCTCAAATAAAGACGGAACGGGGTATTATTGGGATTTACTTAGAGCTGCCTATGAGATAGAAGGTGCAGAGATAACTCATAGTGCTGTACCTTTTGTACGATGCCTATCAATGGTAGAAAACAAACTAGTAGATGTTGCTGTCGCCGCATTTCAAACTCAGGAAAGGGTTAAAAAATTTACTTACCCACAATCTCGTTTACATTTTTCAAACTATGGAATTACATTACTGAAACAGACCCAATTTGATCAAGTTGACAATCTGAAGGGGCAAGTTGGATTAATCAGAGGGTATGATTTTTCAGCATGGCTACCTGCACACTTGGATATTTTTCCAGTGGGAGATACGATTCAGGCAATAAAAATGCTAAAGCTAAAGCGTATAAAATATCACGCTGATGATATTCAAGATGTTTTGCTGGCCCTTAGAAAAATCGGAGGACAGCCAGAAGACTTTGTTATGAAAACAATTTCTACCAGAAATTTGTATGTTGTGTTTACTAAAGATGCCCGTGGTCAGAAACTGGCGAATATGTTCGATTCTGGAATAAGAAAGATAGCTGAAAATGGCACTCTGGAAAAAATAGTTAATAAATACAAACTAACTCATTCAATATTAATCGACTTTTAAATTATTTAGTTTTTAAAAAATTCTAATCAAAACCAATGGGGACAAGTGATTTTTTAATAGCTACAGAACTTACCAGTAAATGTTGCCTAGAATCCCATAACAGCCGACAACTGGTAATAGACTTCAAAACCAGCTGCTTAACCCTTTTTATCACTTACCCTCAACGATAATTTAAGGACTGATCTGCTCTTAATTTCTCGGCAACCAGGTCGACAAAAGTGCGCACTTTGGCTGAAGCATTGAGTCCCTCGCGGTGAATGACGTGAATAGGCAGTGGGGCGAGCTCATAATCTTCTAACAGTAGTACTAGCTCATTGTTGGCCAGTGCCTCGGCGACTTGGTAGGAGAGTAGCCTGGCAATGCCAAAGCCCTGCTTAGCGGCATCGAGTATCGCGTCATTGCTGGTGACAGTGAGCCTGGCTTGAATGCGCAGGTTTCTGTGTTTGGCGTTTTCTGCAAAGCGCCAAACCAGTACTTGATTTGCACTGCCTGAAGAAATCAAACTGTGTGTTAACAGCTCATCTGGGGTTTTTGCTGTACCGTGTTGTTCAAGGTAAGCAGGTGAGGCGCATGTGATAGTGCGAACTGAGCCGACCCTTAGCGCCCGCTCACTGGAGTCTGCCAGCTCTCCAATGCGCACCGCGACATCTAATCCCTCTTCCAGTAAATTAACCTTGCGATCGAGAAAAATAGCCTCGATCTGAGTATCAGTGTAGCGCTGCAAGTATTCGATAATCGCTGGCATCACATAGAGTTTGCCAAACAGCGCCGAAGCGGTAACTGTGAGCCGTCCGCTGGGTTTGGCGTATATCCCGGTG
Source organism: Osedax symbiont Rs2 (assembly GCA_000416315.1). Taxonomy (GTDB): domain Bacteria; phylum Pseudomonadota; class Gammaproteobacteria; order Pseudomonadales; family Balneatricaceae; genus Rs1. The sequence goes on from ASZI01000315.1 coordinate 3,526, forward strand.
GCGGCATCATCTGCAGCCTCAGCCTGCGCCAATATTATGCGCACATCTTCCAGATAACGAAGCCCTGCATCTGTAGTGCGCACGTGGCGAGTACTGCGTACAAACAGTGAAATACCCAGTCGCAGTTCCAAAGCGGCTATGGCACGGGTAACAGCCGGTGGTGATAGCTGCAGACGTCTGGCAGCGGCGGCAAAACCGCGCTCTTCTGCGACGGCGACAAAAACCTGCATGCTGTGAAAACGATCCATCAACATTATTCCATTTACAGAAATAATCAATTATGAAATTCGGCTATTCTTTTGTAAAGCAAAACCAGACATTATCTGTGCACTGGTAGCAGGCGAACAAATAATCATTGCCAGGGGAGTGAACTTAGAAAAATATAGTGTTAGCTTATTAATATGATTAGAAAATTCAAAAAAACAAATATAAAACCTTAGGAATTTATTTATGTTTAAAGTTAACTTACTAGGCTTAATGGTCAGTGCATCATTACTTGCTAGTCAAACTTATGCCTCATCTCAGGCAGCCGATACTGTGTCTCCAGAAGTATCTAGTGGTGTAGAACTAAAACACAGTGTCATCGCCAATGAGTATATGGTGGCATCTGCCAACCCACTGGCGACCAAGGCCGGTTATGATGTTTTAAATGCAGGCGGCAGTGCTGCAGATGCAATGGTCGCTATTCAATCTATGTTGGGCTTGGTAGAACCACAATCCTCAGGGCTTGGCGGCGGCGCTTTTATGGTTTATTACGATGCTAAATCAAAAAAGATAACGACATTTGATGGCCGGGAAACCGCGCCTCTGGCAGCAACCCCTGAGTTATTTCAAAAAGCCAACGGCGAAAAAATGAAGTTCTACGATGGTGTAGTTGGCGGAAGGTCGGTAGGTACTCCGGGTACTGTGCGTTTAATGGGTACTGTACATAAGCGCTTTGGCAAACTAGCCTGGGGGCAGCTACTTCAATCCAGTGTTGATGTGGCAGAGCAAGGCTTTAAAGTATCACCTCGTCTCGCCGGTTTAATAGAAAAAGACCAAAAAAGGCTAAGCCATTATCCCGATACCCAAGCGTATTTTTTCAATACCGATGGCAGTCCTCTTCAAGAGGGCCAACTGCTAAAAAACCAAGCCTATGCCAATACCCTAAAAATACTCGCTAAAGAGGGTGCAGATGCTTTTTACAGTGGCAAGATCGCCAACGATATAGTTAAGCGGGTTAAATCTGCTAAAGATAATCCGGGTGTTCTAGCCAGCGAAGATTTAGCTATTTATAAAGTAAAAGAGCGCCCAGCGACATGCGCGCCTTATCGCCAGTACTCAGTATGCGGTATGGGTCCTCCTAGTTCGGGAGCATTAACGGTAGGGCAAATACTGGGCGTGGCTAATCAATTTGATTTACAGGCCATGGGTAAAGACAGTGCTCAAGCTTGGCAAATTATTGGCGATGCCAGCCGTTTGGCCTTTGCCGATCGCGGCCGTTATATGGCGGATAGCGATTTTGTGCCTATGCCCCAAGGCTTACTTGCCGCTGATTACCTGGCAAGTCGTGCAGCTTTGATCACTAAAGGGACAGCTTTGAGCAAACAACAAGTCACTGCTGGAGAACCTGATTGGGTCAATTCAGAAAAATTAGCCCTTGCAGATGATGTATCTATCGAGTTTCCTTCAACCAGTCATTTTGTGATCGTTGATAAAGAGGGCAACATCGTCTCAATGACAACCACCATAGAAAATGGTTTTGGTTCTCGTTTGATGACTAACGGCTTTTTACTGAACAACGAACTGACCGACTTCTCATTTTCTACCCACAAAAACGGCTACCCTATAGCCAACCGTTTGGAGCCTGGAAAACGCCCTCGTTCTTCAATGTCTCCCAGTATAGTGATGAAAGGAGATCAGCCGTACTTAGCAATAGGCTCTCCCGGTGGATCAAGAATCATTGGTTATGTCGCGAGCACTATTATTGCGCATCTGGACTGGGGCTTAAGTATTCAAGAGGCTATTAACCTTCCGCATCTTGTGAACCGTTTTGGTACTTATGATTTAGAGAAAGGTACCAGTGCCGAAAACTTTAAAGAACCGCTTGAAAAAATGGGTTATAAAGTTAACGTAAGAGATCTCACTTCAGGATTACACGCCATACTGTTAAAGGATGGCAAGCTAATCGGGGGTGCGGACCCACGCCGTGAAGGGCTAGTGTTAGGCAAATAGTAAAAGCATATCCAGGATCAGCTCAGCCGTTGATCCTGTATAGCTTAAAAGCAAATTGCAGTGTTTATCTTATTAGTCTGTGACTATTGTAAGGTTGAACTACAAGGTTG
>ASZI01000316.1 GCA_000416315.1 Osedax symbiont Rs2
AGCTTTTTAAGCGGGCAGCGGTACAACTAATGAGCTGCTATATTCAGTTGCAAGGTGGTATTTTTGTTCGCTTTCTAACAGAGACTCGCTTAAGATATACTTCCTTTCGCGAGGTGTAATATGTTTGATTTATCTGTCCTGCCGATCTTTTTTAGCGCAATTTTCTTTTTAGTAATCTCTCCTGGACCCGACTTAGTTCTCATTTCAAGTTACTCAACTACCCGCGGCTTTAAAGCGGGATTGATGTTATCTATCGGCGTGTTCATTGCCGGGGGGATTCAGACACTTTTAGTCGCCTTTGGTTTAGGTCAGTTGATGCAGGCTCTGCCAGTGTTAGCATTGGCTATAAAGTTACTGGGAGCGCTATACTTAGCTTGGCTGGGCTGTAAAATGATCAAGAGCTGGTATCAAAACAATCACAGTCATTCAGTACAACTTCGCGTCGCCCCTAGCAGTAAGCTCAATTTGATCAGTAAAGGTTTACTTAATAATTTACTTAATCCAAAGGCGTTGCTGTTTTTTAGTTTGTTCCTGCCGCAATTTATTAATACATCCCATCCCATTTCTATGCAAATCTTTATATTAGGCATGTTGCTGAGTCTTTTTGCGCTGACAATGAATATGTTATTTGCACTATTTTTTAGCAATTTGGGCCGAGTGTTAGGAAATAAATTGAAATTGGGCAGGCATATTGATGGTTTGTTGGGGCTGATTTTTATAGGTTTAGCAACCCGCTTGGCAACCAGTAAATAAGATCCGTGATGACCATTAATTGATACAGGGATATGATTGGATGAATGCAAAACCTAAGGTCTGGTTTGCCTGTTGTTTAGCGATTTTTTTGCAGCCTTTGGCGCACTTATATGTCGGCAGTAGCAAATGGGCAATCGGATACTTGGTACTTGGTATAGCAGCGGCAATAGCTGATATCTGGCTGCAGTTACACAGCTTTCCACTGGCAGAGTATGCGCCTATGCGTCTGAGTTTTGCGTTAGTGAGCGCGCTGCATATTTTGTTTATACTAAAAAAATACCCTAAGAACTTTGTCCGCAAATGGTATAGCCGCTGGTACGCTCTGATTGGGCTGTTAGTATTAATCTATAGCGCGATAGTTGGCGTTAGGGTGTTTATTTATGAGCCTTTTCAGATTCCATCAACTTCGATGTCACCGAGTATCAACTTGGGTGATTTTATATTGGTTGAAAAGTGGGGTTATGGGCACTATAACTTCTTAGGCGTGCCTTTATACAAAACTGCAATGATTAAAAAGTTGCAGCGTGGAGATCTGGTGGTGTTTGAATATCCTAAAGATCCCAAGGTTCGCTTTGTTAAGCGTATTATCGGGCTGCCCGGGGATGAAATTACTTTAAACGCAAAATCCCTTTCCATCAAAGGTATGAAAGTGTCGCGCGATCTGTTTTCTGCAGAAGATAAACAGCAGATATACTTAGAGAGTTTAAATCAAAACCGCTATAAGATTAAACTCAATAGCGACAGAAGTGGCTTATCTCAAACCTGGGCAGTACCCGCTGGACATTATTTTGTGATGGGCGATAACCGTGATAATTCTAATGACAGTCGTTTTTGGGGCTATCTTCCCCAGGACCACATTCTCGGTAAAGTAGCACTGATATTGCCTAAAAAAAATAAGCAGATTACTGAGTAAACTCCTGTTTTAACCAAAATTCCAATGCCTGGATATCGGTTTCGTTGCGCCGTTCTTTCTGACAGCAAAAATAGAAATGGGTGAAAATCTCTGGGCTCTCCTCTAACGTCAAAGGGATACGCATCAAACGACCTGCCTGGATATCGGCATCGGCAAGTACAGAAGTGCTCAATGCGATTCCCTGACCTTCAATGGCTGCTTGTTGCAATAAAATGACGTGGGAGAAATAGTGCATCTCATGATCTTTGGGTAATTCTAATTTAAGTCTGTCAAACAGACGCCGCCATTCGTTTTGATAACCTCCATCGAGCAGTGGAAAGCTCAGTAATGCCTCAGCCAGCGGCAGCCGCTCAAAGGTTTCATAGAGCTCTGGGCTACAGATAGGAAACCACTCCTCACTCTGTAAGTGATTAAAGTGGTATTGAGGGTTGTCATTGCGAATACTGATGGCGCAGTCAACCGCCAGTAAATCCAGATCTACTTCAATCTTGGTCACCATACTGATACGCAGGTCTATGTGCGGATAGAGTTTTCTAAACTCAGGTAACCTGGGGACCAGCCATTTTAAGGCGAAAGAGCTGTGTACTGCCAGGCGAGTGATACCTGATGATCGGCCCATAGTCTTAGCGCTTGTAACATCTAGTATGTTAAAAATTCTCTGGATCACCGGAAAGTAAGCGAGTCCTGCACTGCTTAGAGATAATGATTTTCCCTGGCGTACAAACAGCTTCTTTCCCAGAAATTGCTCTAAGTTTCTCACTTGATGACTGACGGCGCTCTGGGTAACAAATAGTTCTTTTGCGGCTAAGCTAAAACTCATCTGTCTGGCGGTCGCTTCAAATGCTCGCAGGGTCTTAAGCGGAGGGAGGTTGTTGTACATAAAGCTCCTATCTGCTTTGTTATTAGTTTAATTCATGCTAAAGCAGTTTAATTCATTTTATCTTGCTTTTATAGCCGGCTATTATTATTTATATTCATACATTAAGTAGATAAGTGGCCATGCAAATCAATACTGCGATATTAATGATCTTAGCCTCTCAGTTAATCGCTGCATTGGGAGCGATATTGATTAAGCAGCTGGGAGCGGATCTGCCTATTATGCAGCTGATATTATTCAGGCAATTGTTTGCTGCAATAATCATGATTCCACTACTGTATAAGTTGTTTGGCTGTATTAAAAAAAGCCCCTATCAGAAAATACATATGTTCAGGGGGCTGATGATTGCAGTCAGTAACGTGGCTTTCCTGATCGCGCTGTTGAATTTACCCTTGGTGACTGTGACAGCTGTGGTCTATTTATCGCCAATTATCTTAGTTTTGTTCAGCGCCTCGTTGCTGGGGGAGCGGCAAAGTAGTCATAAAATAATCACAGTGTGCGTGGGTTTTGTCGGGATTTTGTTGATTTCTAAGCCCCACGAATTCAATTTGTATGTTTTAGTAGCAGCAGTCGCTGCTGTAGGGGTGGCGTTAAATAATGTTTGCTTAAAGCGTGTAGCTGCTAAAGAGCATCCGATGGTGACTTTGTTCTGGTCAAATCTTTACACGGTACTATTAGTAATCCCACTGGTTTTTTGGGAGGGTGCTGCTGTTACAGGTACAGTGATCAATGTAGCGCTAATTCTGGCGCTGATGTACATTGCGATGACCTATTTCATAATTTATGCACTGCGCAAAGCAGATGCCAGTCGTCTGGCGGCTGCACAGTACAGTGGTCTGATTTTTGCAGCGGTATTGGGTTACTGGCTGTTTAATGAACATCTGGATTTTTGGACCTGGGTTGGTATTTCTGTAGTCATCATGTCGGTTTTATTGCCGAGCAAGAAAATTCTCAGAGCTGCAAAAATGGCAGGCTAATTTCCCCATAAATATATTGTTAAACGACTTAGTTTGATTAAACCAATAAGAGAGTACAGATTGAAAATAGAATCACAGCGGTTAATGCTTCGCCAAATGCAACAGACAGATCTGGATGATTTTTTAAACCACCGACTTGACCATGATAATTTTAAATACATTGTATTGCCTCAGGACAGGCAGCAGGTCGCTGAGCGTTTTACTGAAATAATGCTCGGCTGGAAAGGGGCGGAGGGTGAAAAACTAACCTTGGCCGTTGAAGTAAAAGCCAATCGGGCTTTTGCCGGAGATTTGATGTTTAAGTACCTCAGTCATGCTGATCAGATTGCAGAGATAGGTTATGCAATCAAAACCGAACTCCAGGGACAGGGAATTGCTACACAGGCGGCAAAAATGTTGGTCGACTATGTTTTTGCAGAACTGCCAGTCAATAAAATTGTAGCTTACTGTGACCCCCGAAATACTGCATCCTTCACATTAATGGAGAAGTTGGGCATGCGCCGCGAGGGGCATCTGCGTGAAAATATGCGATTGGGTGATCAATGGTGCGATACTTACTGCTATGGATTGTTGAAGCGAGATTGGCAGCAGAGTCATAATCAACAGTAAAAGTGGATTTTAGTGCTTGTATGCACTGTTACAGCGCAGTTGGCACCCATTGAATAATATCTCCAGTGCCCATTTGTTGCTCTAACCAGTTAGAAAAAAGCATAAACTCCAGATTGTTTTTTGCTTATCAGGGGCTGTAGGGGCGACTGGAATCAGTGTATCTGCTGCATTGATAAAAAGCGCCGTTACAGTGGCGCAGGCAATAGTTGACTAGTATCTCCAGCGCCCATTTGTTGCTCTAGCC
>ASZI01000317.1 GCA_000416315.1 Osedax symbiont Rs2
CACCCCCCCCCCCGCCTGCTTAATATAATGCTGTAAATTAATCTCCTCGCTGTGCGGGTAATCTTTAGCGGTTGTCTCAAGCTGCATTATCCGGTCCAGACGAAAGGAGCGATAGTCACTGCGCAATTCACACCAGCTGACCAAGGTCCAGACATTGCCCCAGAAAACCAGACCTAAAGGCCATATTTCACGCTTGGATTGTCGATCTTCGCCGGTTTTATAGCTAATGCTTAAGATGCTCTGCTGCTTAATGGCGGCTCTGATCTGCTCGCCAAAACGGGCATTTTCACCTGCGGAATACTCAGGTACTAACATCCATTCAGGCTTTAAGGTGTGCTCAAAATGTAACCTGTCGGGGAGGATGGCGCGTATTTTGGTTAGCGCGCTGTCGGCTGCTGCCCCCAGCTCATCGTCGGCCCAGCGCTGCACCATACGCGCGCCAAGCTGTAGTGCCTCTAACTCCTGGGCGTTAAACATAATAGGCGGGATAGTGAATCCCGGTTTAAGTCGATAACCAACCCCTGCCTCTCCCTCTATCGGGATACCCGATAGTGTTAACGCCTGCATGTCACGATAAATAGTACGCTCTGAGACTTCCAAGTACTCGGCCAATGAGCGGGCGGTAATGACTGTGCGCCTGCCACGTAATAGTGTCAGTAATTGAAATAGCCGTTCTGCTTTTCTCATCGAGGTCTCAAATAAAATCCAGATCCAGCGACCTTAACCTTAAACTCGTGGCTTTGTCACTAGATCCGAACTAATAGCAGTTTATAATTTTTCTTTAGTGCAAATTAAGCTGCATCTCTCTTTACTAATGTTTCAGACAGAGCATCCATATGACGCATCACCACGGAGGGGCCGTCGATCAGCGGCATAAGAGCGGCACAAGCTGCTGATTGCATGAAGGCTTCTCCACCTACTTTGGCGGACTCTCGATCAATCCAGTAGACGATATCAAACCACTGGCCCTCTTCATCCTGGCTCAACGAGCGGTAGATGAACCCCGGCTGTTGGACTAAAAATGCCTGCATAGTATCGTTAGTGGCAACTATTTGCTCAGGCATAACACCCTCTGCTAATTTAAAGGTAACGAGTTCGATTGTAGTGCTCATGATTGTTGTTCTCCTGTTAGGTTGTAGTAACAGTGTAAAGTGCCACTACTGACAGCATTGTGTCAGGAGTGATTTAATTATTTGTTGGTCGATGGATTGTAATGCTCGATAGCTATGCTGTATCTTGGCTGACAGAAACTGCAATTGGCAGCAACTGTGTCGGCAGAAAAATCATACATATCTGAGGGTTAATTGATGAGATTGGCTTTACCAACACAGCTTGGCAGCAGCCGTTTAGGCCTGGTTTTATTATGCACTTTACTGTTATCTGCTTGCGCAACTTACCGTCCATCAAGCCCTGCCAATCTCTGTAGTATTTTTCGTGGCAACATTAGCTGGTATGAAGACGCCAAACTCTCCAATAGCAGTTGGGGTACCCCGATACCGGTGATGATGGCGATTATGCAACAGGAATCTAATTTTGTAGATGATGCCCGCCCCGGCTATAAATATTTTTTAGGAATCATCCCAACGGGAAGAATTTCAAGTGCTTACGGCTACTCACAGGCACTCAACGCCGTCTGGGGTGAATATAAAACCGCCACCAATAACTGGGGTGCAGATCGCGATGATTTCGATGATGCGATAGATTTTATCGGCTGGGATACAGCGGGCACTCAGCGGATGACAGGCGTATCTAAGTGGGATGCCTACGGCCAGTACCTGGCTTATCACGAGGGGCGCGGCGGTTATAAACGCAAGAGCTACAACAAAAAGCCCTGGTTGCTAGGGGTGGCAAAGAAAGTAAGAACACGTGCCGCCACTTACACGACTCAGTTAAAAAGTTGCAAGGCAGACCTGGACAGTCGCAGCAGTGGTTGGTTTTGAACGGCAGTAACAAAATCAGCCATTGTCAGCAGCTTTCTGACAATGACTGAGACAGGTAAACCTGTGCTTTTTGGCTAGTCCTCCACCGCCGCAATCAAGCTGGCGTTACCACCGGCAGCGGTAGTGTCTACACACAAATGCCGCTCTAAAATATAGCGCTCAGGAGATGCTTCGTTAATCATTGGCAATAGCGCCCCGTCTCTGGCGGCTAAAGCTACCCGGTAACTGCGCATTCTCTGTGTGTCTGCATCAGTCGCTATGCCGGCAAACCCTTTCAGTACTGTTAAATCAGAGGCTTGTAATTGACCGTCAAGCCATTGTACTGGAATTGCCAGCTCTGTTGCTCTGCTCATCAGCTGACTTAAGTCTATCTGCTCGGGAGCCTGCTGCATGATGATAATCACCGGATTTCCTTGAGCCAGGGCGCAGGCGGCTTGGCTCAACGCAGTATTTTGCCTGTCGCCAAGGCACAATATAAGGCCTCTGGCATGCTGCGATAATACGTTTAACTCGCCGGTAGGCCCTGGCATAGTCAGTGGTGCTGTGTCCGCGCTGATTTTATCGATCAGTTTGTCTTTACAGGGAAGCTCGAAAAACCACTGACGTAATTTTTCCAGACGATTATCAGTTTTAAGCCAGGCATTGCTCGCTGGTGCATTTACTAAGGACTCAATCTGTTGCTGAATTTGATAAGAATCCAATAAAACTGAGCTAGCGGTTTCTGGCTTATCTGTACTGATTGCGGTTGCTGTTTGCTGGCCAGTTTTTGCCTGATCAATACTGAGGAAACGCTTCAGGTAGTGCGGCCCACCAGCTTTGGGCCCAGTGCCGGACAATCCTTCTCCGCCAAAAGGCTGTGTGCCTACAACCGCACCTATCTGGTTGCGGTTGACGTAAGTATTACCCGCCTTAATGGAGCTGACTAACTGCTGTACCCGGCTATCGACACGGCTGTGCAGTCCAAAAGTCAGACCATAATTTTGTGCATTAATAGTCTCAACGACGCCGTTGAGTTCGCGGCCTTTAAAAGTTGCCACGTGCAGTACCGGTCCGAATATTTCCTGAGTCAGCTCTTCGATACCTGATACTTTTAATACCGTTGGTGCGATAAAGTAGCCCTGTTCTGGGCTTGCCATGCTCTTTAACATTTTTCCCTGTGCTTTATAGGCATCACAGTGCTGTTGAATTTTTTGCTTGGAGGCGGCGTCTATTACCGGACCGACATCTGTGCTCAGCTGTCGAGGGTTACCCAGCACTAGCCCATCCATGGCACCGTACAACATGGTTAATAGCTCTTCGGCAATGTCTTCTTGTAAGTACAACATGCGCAGAGCGGAACAGCGCTGACCGGCACTTTGAAACGCCGATGCCAATACATCACGAACCACTTGTTCGGGCAGGGCGGTGGAATCGACGATCATCGCATTCAGGCCACCTGTTTCTGCGATTAAAGGTGCGTCGGGGGCCAATGTTTTAGACATTAGTCTGTTGATGCGCTGTGCGGTATCAGTGGAGCCGGTAAAACAGACCCCGGCTATGCGCGGATCACTGGTCAATTGGCTGCCTACAATGGCTCCAGATCCCGGCAGTAGCTGCACTGCACCGTAAGGGATGCCTGCCAGATGCATCAGCTCGACAGCCTTGGCGGCAATCAGCACTGTTTGCTCGGCGGGTTTGGCCAATACCGTATTACCCGCTGCAAGTGCAGCCAGCACTTGTCCGGAGAAAATTGCCAGCGGGAAGTTCCAGGGTGAGATACAAGTGATCACGCCACGGCCACTACTGCCCTGTGGGCACTTAAGCGCCTGAACCGCGTAGTAGCGGGCAAAATCCACTGCCTCACGTAATTCACCAACCGCATCTAGTAAGGTCTTGCCCGCCTCTCTGGTCGCCAGGGCAAAAAACTCAACCGCGTGTTGTTCGTACAGATCTGCCAGCTTGTTCAGACAGTTGGCTCGGTGCTCAGCACTGCACTGGTTCCAGTTGTTAAAAGCATCGCTGGCGGCCGCTATGGCCGTATCCACATCTTCTTTGCTGCTCTCTTGTACTGTGCCTACTAAATCGCTGGGATCAGCGGGATTGTAGATTTCGATGGCATTCGTGCTGGATCGCGGCTGGCTCTTTGTGCCGGCAATGATTGGCTGTACTTGCCATTGGCAAGTGTCAAAGTTAGCTCTGGCGTTTTCTAGTTGGTTAAAGGTCTGGGCATCTGTAATGTCCCAGCCCTTGGCGTTGACTCTGTCAGCGCCGTAAATCGCCGCGGGTAGCGGTATCATCTGACTGGCTATCTTATCTGCCAGCTCTTGTACCGCGGTGATAGGGTCGCGAGCTATTTCTTGCGGCGCGATGCTGGTATCGACAATCTGATTGACAAAAGAGCTGTTGGCGCCGTTCTCCAGTAGTCGTCTCACCAAATAGGCGAGCAGATCCTTATGTGCGCCGACGGGTGCGTATACACGACAGCGAGTTTGGTTGTTAGCGAGTACATGCTGGTGCAGTGACTCTCCCATGCCGTGTAATCTTTGAAACTCATACTGGCTGCTATCTAAATGCCCGGCCAGATTCAGTACTGCTGTGACTGTGTGTGCGTTGTGGGTGGCAAACTGTGGATAGATAGTATCGGTCATAGCCAAAAGTTTTTTGGCACAACAGAGATAGGATACATCGGAGTTGAGTTTGCGGGTAAATACCGGATAACCTGATAACCCCAACACTTGAGCGCGTTTGATTTCAGCATCCCAGTAGGCGCCTTTAACCAGTCGCACCATAATTTTACGATCCAGTTTTTTCGCCAGCGCGTACAACCAATCTAAAACGAAGCTGGCTCTGGGGCCAAAGGCCTGGACAACAACACCAAAACCATTCCAGTTCGCCAGAGACGGATCTGATAACACCGCTTCTATAACATCCAGAGATAAATCTAACCGATCTGCCTCTTCAGCATCGATATTGAAACCCATGTTGGCCGCCTTGGCTTGTTGCGCAAGTGCCAGAGTACGTGGCACTAATTGCTGCATTACCCGTTGGCGCTGCGGGTATTCATATCTTGAATGCAATGCCGATAGTTTTACCGATATACCTGGGTTGACTCTGATATCAGTATCTTTACAGGTATTGGCCAGCTCGCCAATTGCCTGTGAATATGACTTAAAGTAGCGCTGTGCATCTGCTTCAGTGCGCGCAGCCTCACCGAGCATGTCGTAAGAATACGAGTAGCCCTGCTTTTCAAACTTGGCCGCTCTTTTACAGGCCTCTGCGATGTCGCGGCCCAATACAAATTGACTGCCGAGCTCTTTCATCGCCTGGCCCACTGCAGTGCGCACTAATGGCTCGCCCCTCTTTTTTTCCAGCGAGCGGATTGATTTGGCAATACTTTGCTCCTGATTTTCAGCCGCTGCCGGCGCTATCACTTTACCGGTCAACAGTAACGCCCAGGTCGAGCTATTCACCAGCGATGAATTAGAGCTGCCCAAGTGGCTATGCCAGTTGCCACTGGCGACTTTATCTTCGATTAAAGCATCGATAGTGTAAGAATCAGGCACCCGTAACAAAGCTTCAGCAAGGCACATCAGCGCCACGCCCTCTTTAGTGGTCAGGCCGTATTCCGCCAGAAATTTTTCCATCATTGAAGGGTTGCCCGCCTGGCGCACGTTAGTCACTAATTGTGCGGCTTGTTCGGATATGCTGTTGCGCTGGGCAATACTGATGTCGGCATCCTCGATCAGCTGGGTGATAACTTGCTGCTCTGGTGCCAGATAATAATCGAGAATGTTTTGCCGAATTGCAGTCAGTGAATGGCTCATGGGAAACTCCAACAAATGAATAGTTAGGGCTATTCTAGCAATTAACGGCTAGACGAAATCGTCAATAATTACTCGGTTTTGGGTTTTAAATCCAAATAATAGTGGTACTTTGTGTCAAATAGCCTGTATTTATAAAATTATTGGATTATTTCTCTTTTGTTGGATGGGATCACCACCACAGCTAGCGCCCTGTAGGTCTGCACAAGCATAGTCCTACAACTATGTTTGTGCAAAGCCATCAAAGACTAACTGAAGATTCGATTGGTGGGACTATGCGAGCCTGCTTTGTCGCTGCAGATGGTTTTTCTGCCAGTACATTACTGGACAGATCAGCGTCAGTACCAGCACCGCATAGAGCATGTTTGCACCTATGGAAAAGGCGATGGCAGCAAAAAACAGACAGCTCAAAATAATGATCGGCAGATATTTACGGCTCAAAAGTTTAAAGGCTGCCAGCATAGTTGCAGTGTAAATCACTACGAATACACCATTGGTCCAGGCAATCAGCTGTTCTAACTGCTGGCCGAACTGATAAGTTAAAACAATCGCTAGTAGCATCGCCAGCAAGATGGCACAGAGGGCGCGTACTGGTACCTGGTATTGATTCAGCTGGTCAAAATACTTGGGCAGTACTCTATCGCGGCTAAAACTGCAGAGTAATCTGGAGGAACCGGCTGTGTAAACGTTGACGGTTGCCAGGCCGCTGGCAATACCTAAAGTACCAATCACTTGTGCTCCATAGCCGCCTAACAACCGATCAAATACGTCCACTATTGCCAGTGCACTAGTACCGGGCATAATGATCAACAAGTAAGTACAAGCGATATAGATCATTCCGACCAACACAGTGCCAATCATCATTGCGGGCAGCATGTCTTTTTTCGGGTTGCGAAAATCGGTGGCTAAATGAGTCATAGCTTCAACCCCGAGAAAGCTCCAGAAAGCTATTCCGGCAGCACCCATCACGGCACTGAAATCTGCCTGCTGCAACGCATTGCTTAAGTTGTAGCGTGGTATTTCAAAGCCTGAGAAAATAAGCAGTGTTAAGACCACTGCTACTATCACTAATGTTAATAAAAACTGTAATTTGGCAGAGACGTGAATGCCTCTGATATTCAGCGCTAGTAACAGTAGTAACATGCCAATCTGAACCAGCAGCTCAACAACGCCAGTAACAGGAAAGAATACCGCAAAAAATTTGAAGGCAATTAATATTGCCGCGGCACTGCCAATGGGGATTAACAGCAAAAAACTTAGTCCAATACAGCGACCGGCGAGGCTGCCAAATGCCAGTTCGACAAAGTGCGCTGGTCCCCCGGCGTGCGGGGACTTACCGGCGAGACGACCAAATACTAAAGTCACCGGGATAATGGCTAAAGTCAGTAGAATCCAAGCCCACAGTGCCCCGGCTCCGGCAATTCCCACGGTTATTTGTGGCAAAATAAAGACCCCGGTGCCAAGCAGTGTAGTGGCCATTAAACCGGCGCCATGCCAGCGGCCTATGTTAGCTGTTGCATTACTCATAATCAGATGTTCTCATTGGCTTGAATACTGTATAGAAACTCAGTATAACTTTAAACGATGCGACAATCTGCCGCACTATGCCTGCAAAATGACGGCAGTGACAGGCAAACTGGCAGCAGATATCAACTTAATTGCAAAGGCCTTAGACAGTGGATAAATTTGACCAGGCAATCATCCAGGCACTGCGTGAAGATGCGCGACAGAGTATTTCAAACATTGCGCAACAGGTTAACCTGTCTCGCTCTTCAGTGACCGCCCGGATTAAGAGTCTCGAGCAGCGCCAGGTGATTCGCGGTTATCAAGTACTGCTCAGTGAGTCGCAAAAAAGTGCGGTCAGCGCCTACTTTGAAATCCAGTATGTCTCTTCATGCTGTACTAAAATACTGGAAGTATTTAATACCATCCCAGAAATAGTCACTTGCCACGGTATTACCGGAGACATGGATTTGCTGGTTTTTGTTAAAGCGCAAAGCATGCAAAGACTGCATGAGATCCGTGAATACATAGACAGCCACTCAGATATCTCCAGGATGAAAACTCATGTAGTGATGAGTGAATGGATAAATAATCACGGCGATTAAAAGTGCTGGAAAGCTTTCCATAGCAACGAATTGCCATTAATCATTTAACTTAGTTTTGCGCTTATTGTCTTTAAAGATCTCGCCAGATATAGGGCGGTGAGATATTGCTGGAGGTAGATTAGTCACTCAACTCTGAATTTTGTTTGTTACCTTTATTGACTATAACTGTTTCATCAAGCGCAGTGTCTTCGGCGTTGTCCTGCGCTAATGCTGGCTGTTCCATCTTTGCAACAGTTTGTTCTATGTCTTCTGTATCTGTATCTGTATCAGTATCAGTATCAGGCTCCAGATCCACCTCATTCAGATGAGGCTCTTGCCAGGTGAGACTGTGATGGTTAAAGCCGTTTTGTACTATAGGTTTAATCACCTCAAAGTAGGGAGATACGTCAAAGTCTCGGGGGGCAAATAAGCTGGGATCGCGGCGCCGGTGCATTTTTCTATAGGTATCGATACGTTTAGAGTCGCTCGGGTTTTCATAAGTTATATCCGGCAGAATCGGGTAGCGAATAGATTGGAACGCCTGGGCGATTAGTGATGAACAAATTGCCCTGGTGGGATCTCCGCTACCGAGCGACAGTGCCTTGCGGCGCCATCGGGAGGGGATAGGTGGGGTCGGGATCAGGTAGCGGGCCAGGTCGAAAATGTTTTTTAGATCGTAGCTATTACCTATTCTGGCGACGGCAAATTGCAGAACTTGATTGATCTCGCTCTCAGACAAGCCTATGGGTCTGCAGATACGACTGTGCTGATCCGCATACATACTCAGCGGTACCGCTCGCACCCCCGCTTCGATATCGACTTCCAGCAGCGATAAATATTGTGCATCTTTTTGCTCACCTAAGTGATCTCCGATATAGAGCATGGCGTGAGACCAGGTCGACTGGGTAAAAAACTTGATGCTAGTACTGAAACGACTGCTTCCCTCGATCAGCAGAATATCTCCCTTGCGCAAGGTTCTCTGCAATAACTCAGGATTGCTGGTCGAAAATAAATCATCATTGGTATGGGGCTTTGCTAAAAAATGTGCCAGCTTAGTGCCCACAAAACTAAATAATTGCACAAATAACTCCTTGTTATAAAGACCTGGAAAATTGCCAATTTCGTACTTTTCCCGGCACCTTCCCTGTGCCCTTGTCTGAGAAACATTCAGTATCAGTACTATTAATATTAGAGCTGCTATTTAGACAAAACAAGTTATTAGCTGACATTCTTTAAAATATCGCAGCGCCGGTAAGTAAAAGTTAGCGCGATAAAAAGTGGCATTGATTGAGGTTTTTATAGATGACTGAAAGCAGTCTATGACAGCCGTGTTATGATGAGATTTTTCACATCTGTAACATATAGACAGCTCAATTAAGCTGTTGTGTGTTCTCTGACCTTAGGGTAAATGATGGCCCAGTTGTATTTTTACTACTCCGCGATGAACGCGGGTAAATCCACCTCACTGTTACAGTCCGCCCACAATTACACCGAACAGGGGATGTCGGTGCTACTTTTTACCGCCTCGATAGATGAGCGGGTGCAAAAGGGGGTGATCGCCTCGCGCATTGGCCTGCAGGCTGAAGCCAGTATTTTTGAGCAGCAGACGGATTTGTTGCTGCAAATAGGTGAAATATTGAGCCGGCGAAAGCTGCATTGCATTTTTGTTGATGAGGCACAATTTTTATCCAGGGAGCAAGTAGATCAACTGGCTAAAGTTGTAGATACCCTGCATGTTCCGGTACTTTGTTACGGTATACGCTCTGATTTTCAGGGGGAGCTATTCCCCGGAAGTCAGCGCTTATTGAACATCGCCGATAAGCTCACTGAGCTTAAGGCTGTCTGTCACTGCGGTCGAAAAGCAACGATGGTGGTCAGACGCGATGGCCAGGGGAGCGTGGTAAAAGCGGGTGAACAAGTAGTGATAGGCGGTAATGACAGTTACGAGTCTATGTGTCGCAACCACTTTTTTAAAGCTGTCGACATTTATTAGTTGATGATACAGACCGGCTCTGTATCAGGCCTGCTAGCTTCTGTCTGCTGTACTGCCAATGTACAGCAGAGCTGTTATTAGTTATCGGCTACATAAGTTAACGGCAGCTCAGTAGTGTGTTTCATCGTTTCCATCACAAAGCTGGAGCTAATATCGATCAGCTCAGCTTTACTCAATTGTTTAAACAGTAAATCGTAGCCGCTCATGTCAGTGACTACCGCTTTTAATAGATAATCCCTGTCCCCGGTCATGCGGTGAACTTCTAACAATTCGGGTATCTGTGTCACTAAGGCCTTAAATTTATCAGCCCACTGCTCGCTGTATTGTTTAGTGCGCACTGAGATGTAAACCGTTAGATCTAAATTGAGTAACTTTTGATTTAAGAGCGTCACTTTATGAGTGATGACACCTTGGTCAATCAAGTTCTGCAAACGTCTCCAGCAGGCGGACTTCGACAGGCTAACTTGTTGGGCTAAATTGTCCACTGATAAGCTGGCGTCTGCCTGCAGTAATTCCAGCATTGTCCGCTCTGCTTTGCTTAATTTTAATATTGGCTGCATGACTTAAATCCGATAATTCTGAAAGTTGATAGAAATTGAGACTTTGTCTCATTTTAGCTCGCTAAGCCGGCACGATATCATGTAATTATCGCAATTTCCTTAACAGATAGAGACAATGTTTGAGCGTCGATAGCCTAACATGTCAGCTATTCATTCATGTCGAGGATCCGTTATGAGCAAGCCCAGCAATAAATCAACTATATGTGTACATGCCGGAGTATCCCCGGATGCTACCCATCAGGCGATAATGACGCCAATATTCCAGTCTTCTACTTATGTCCAGGATTTCCCTGGCCAGCCAAAAACTCATGACTACGGCCGTGCAGGTAATCCAACCAGAGATGCCCTGGAGACTTCTCTGGCGGCACTGGAAGGTGCAGAAAATGCACTGTCCTTTGCCTCGGGGTTAGCGGCTATTCAAGCTGTCGGACAATTGTTAGAACCCGGTAGCCACGTATTAGTCTGCGATGATGTCTATGGCGGAACAGGGCGCCTGTTCAGGCAGTTCTACGCAAAATACGATATCGAGTTTGAGTTTGTTGATATGACGGTTTCCGCCGCGCAATTGCAGAAATATTTTAAACAAAATACTCAGCTGGTCTGGTTAGAGTCACCGACTAATCCTCTGCTAAAGATTATCGATATTGCAGCTGTCGCCAGATTGACCAAGCAGCAGGGGGTTATTTTGGCGGTCGATAACACCTTTGCCTCACCGATTTTTCAGTCGCCACTGGCTTTAGGTGCTGATTTGGTGATGCACAGCTTGACTAAATACATTGGCGGGCACAGCGATATCATCGGCGGAGCTCTGATGCTCAATGATTGGGAACTCTATCAAAAGTTGCGCTTTGTACAGTTTGCCGCCGGTGCCGTGAATGCGCCTATGGACTGTTTTTTATTGCTTCGAAGTATTAAAACCTTAGCGATCCGCATGCAAGTTCATCAGCGTAATGCGCAAATATTCGCTGAAGCTCTGCAGCAGTTACCAGAGTTTAGTGAAGTGCTGTATCCGGGTTTGACCAGTCACCCGCAGCATCAATTGGCCAAGACGCAAATGCAAGGGTTTTCCGGGATTGTCAGTGTACGGCTAAATGCCGACTTTGCCGCAGTGGCAGCGTTTATGCAGAACTTAAAAGTATTTAGTTTAGCGGAGAGTCTGGGGGGGGTTGAGTCTTTGATTAATCACCCAGAAACTATGACCCACGCTTCAGTGCCCCTAAAGATGCGAAAAAGTTTAGGTATTACTAGTGATTTACTACGCTTTTCGATTGGCATAGAAGATGTCGAAGATTTGCTTGCAGACGTGCAACAGGCGCTGCAGAAATTATAGTTTGAAGAATGCAATTGTCCAGATACACACAGCAGATCCTTAGCTGGGTGTATCTATTCACTGGCGGTGCTGACAAGACCACAGTAACCGCCGCGCCCTTTAGCTGAGTATTGCTGGTGGTATTCTTCTGCGTAGTAAAAGTGACTTGCCGGCTGAACCTCGGTAGTGATACTTTCCATAATTCCCGCGTTAGTAAGAGCCTGTTGATAATCTTGCCTGGAAGCCAGTGCCTGCTCTAACTGAGTCTCACAATAAGTATAGATTCCCGATCGGTATTGAGTGCCCACGTCGTTTCCCTGGCGCATTCCCTGGGTGGGATTGTGAGACTGCCAAAAGACCTCGAGTAATTGCTGATAACTCACTAAAGCAGGGTCAAAGACGACTAACACAGCTGTGCAGTGTCCGGTAAAACCACTGCAAACTTCTCTGTAATTCGGGTTAACTGTGGAGCCTGCAATATAGCCAACAGCGGTCGTCCAGACTCCTTCTTGTTGCCACATTTTTAGTTCTGCACTCCAGAAACAGCCAAAACCAAACACAGCCTGCTTTAAGCTGTCGGCAAAAGGAGCTTTGATATTACGGCCTGAGACAAAGTGGCTAGTGGCGGTCTCTATTTCCTGATCACGACCTAATTTACTGGCACTAGTGATAGGTTTAGGTTCAGCAAAAAATGAAAAATCGCTCATTATTGTATCTCGGGAATATAGTCTAGGATTAGTTATGTTATAGATCTGCAGTGCAGTTAGAAGTAAAAAATGGTCATAGTCTATACGAATGTTATGCAAATAATTGTACTTTACAGAGGGAACACAGGGCCAATATAACTGACCCTGATATGCTTAACAAGGCTATTTAATAATAGCAATTATTTTCAATATGCTGCGCCAGTTCGCGCCTTTCGCGGTGTTTCTCTATAGCTCGTCTGGCGGCAAATAGTCGCTTAGCTTTGTGTTTTTTGCGCTGCTGGTTTTCGTCTTCTATATGGCTGACAAAAGCATTAAAAATATCTGTATCAAGGTCTAGATCTGGTTGCTCAATATTTATCGACATAGTGGTATTCCTTTTATTGCGGACAGCTAATAGGCTCTCAGGCTTCACCGGTTGATTAGAGAGCACGGATAAGTTAACTAAATAGTCTGAGATCATCAGCTGTCAGCATAGGCCTGATATATTACGCAGCGATGACAGATATAAGACTGCAATGCTAAATACTGATTATTTATCAAAGAGACAGGTGCCGGGACCGGCAATCGTTGCTGAAGATCAGCAGGGGTATATGTGTTTGATATAGAAGCTGTTACCAACAATCATAGAAGCTCATGGCGGCTGACTATAGCCGAATTGAATTTGCTACAGATCAGCTGGGAACAAACTTTATTCAGTTTTCAGGACCGATCAGTAATCGTCTAAGTTTTCGGCCAGTTCTTTTTTTTCGTGGTGTTTTTCAATAGCGCGGCGAGCTTCTAAGATACGTTTTGACAGCAGTTGTCTGTTTTTGTTGTTGGCGCGATCATTGTAGCCGATAATAGTATCAATGATCTCTGTTTGAAGTTGGTTGCTTTTATTGGCATTACTAATCATCAGATTCATCCCCCTCACGATAGGTCAACATCAGTGACAGATAAACAATTTACCTAGTCTGTTGAGCCCGATTCAGATGTAGCTCAATAATTGTTCAATCGAGCACAAATGTCAATGCTGAATATAATCGCGTCATTTATTGGCGACATAGATCAGAGCTTTAGCGGCTGTGTGCCGCTGCCTGCGAAGCAAAAGTGGGGACTTTTACTTAGAGCTGAAACCGCGTTTGTCGTTCTGGCGTAAATTGCGCAAGCTGCGTTTGATGGTTTTTAAGTGATCTAGCACTCTAGGGCCAAGCTTCATGGCAACTCCGACAGCGAGTACATCCATGACCACTAAATGCAAAACTCGGGATGACATTAAAGCGCTAAGGTCTTTGTCTTCTTCCAGGTCGATAGCGATGGAGATGCTAGCCAGGTCGGCTAAAGGGGTGTTGCCTGGGCACAAAGTTAGCAGCGTCGCCCCTGTTTCACGGACAAGTTTGCCGGTGTGCAGCATATCTTTAGTGCGTCCAGTCTGCGAAATAGCCACTACTACATCTTGCTCGTTCATGGTCACTGCAGAGATGATTTGCATGTGAGGATCGCTGTGCGCGGCGGCGGATATTTGCAGGCGATGAAATTTGTGTTGTGCATCGCTACAGACCGCAGCAGAGGCACCGAAACCATAAAACTCTATGCGTCTGGCTTTAGCGAGTGCATCAATTGCCCGTTCTAATTGAACAGGCTCCAGGTGATCTCGGATGTTGATCAAGTTACCTATCATAGAGTCAAAAATTTTCTTTTGGAAATCTTTGACACTGTCGTCAGTATCTAAAGTGAACTGCTCAAAATTAGGATTACTGGCCAGCCCTTGGGCCAGTGTCAACTTGAAGTCTTGAAAACCATCGTAATCTAAGGCCCGGCAAAAACGCACCACAGTGGGTTCGCTGACATTGGCTTTGCCAGCAAGATCGATAATGCGCATATGAATGACATCTTCGGGGTGCTCTAAGACAAAGTCAGCGACTTTTTGCTCTGACTTTCGCAATTTCTCACGGGCGCTTTCAATTGATTTTAATAAGTTACTTGCGTTCAAATCTGGGTACGTCCATTAATTATTGTTATTTAATAGCAGCCGTTTTCAAACATATACATATGAGTGCCTGAGACCACAGAAAAATTTCAGAACTTATTTGCAGGATCTATTGTGACTGCGTATTGGTCGATGTGCCTATAGTTTATAATGTTAACGCTACAGAACCTACGAATAAGTCAGCGTCAGCTCTAAACTTCATTATTGTAGCAGTTGGCTGCTAAGCAAGTCAGGCACATCCGGGTGCTGGTTCAGGTGGAACAACCAGTGTCACAACCCAGCTATTTGTAAAAAAGTTCTATATTTGGCTGCAATACTAAGAAAAAACTTTACAATACGCCATGCGACAATCGTATGATAATTGCCGGATCTCTGCTTGAAGCTAAGCACATCTGGTTGAAGCTGTTTTATAACACATTGGAAAGATTTAAATGAATGATACTCTATTGTTAGAACCGCAGTTAAGGGAACTCGATAAACCTAAGTTGATAGCTTACTGCATAGCAGTGACGCAGCGGCAGTTTCCAAATTTTGCACTGTTCAGCAATATAGTGGAATTTGGCGATGCAAAAAAAATGGCTAATATTATTGACGGTGTCTGGCAGTCTTTAATTCCCGGCGGTGCACAGATGAATTTTGCGCTGCAGTTGGCAAAAGTTGAAGATAACATGCCCGACTTAGACGCTTTCGATATGTATGGTGCCGCCCCTGCTCTGGATGCAATTACCTGTTTGCACGCGACAATATCTTGCATTTTAGAAGCTGAGTACGAGGAGGCCGTCACCATTGCTTTGGTCTCCAGAGAAACTGTCGCAAGTTTTATCGAAGTCTCTGAAGGTGATGATCAGATGTCGGATGCTGAAATTATGCGTTTGATCAGTAATCATCAGCTGACAGAACAAGAGGAAGAGTTCCAGTCAGAAGTACTGCAACGACTACAAAGTACCACTGCCTTAGACAAAACTTTTATAACCTCATTAAAAGAGTTAGCCAGTAATCAGGGAGTCAGTAATATTGGTATCAGCCTGGATTAATCAGGCCTGTTAAATGACGACTGGGCGCAACGGCGCCCTGATTTATCCCATTATTTAACTTTACCGGTATCTCATGATTAAAATTGGCTTGTTACTGCTAATAGCCCCCTGCCTGCTATTGATGGGACTGTATATGTCCGATCTTTCACGGATTGAAGACTGTCTGCTCGCAGGCGGCTCTTACGATTCTGTGCTGCAATTGTGTGATATGCAAAATAGCCATCCAGTACAGCCGTTCATGGCTGGCAACACCCGCTTAGTTAACAGTTCAATGTTACTGGCCATGCTAGGTTTCTTCCTGTGCATCATTGGCCTGTACCGGCCTAAAAAAGGGCACTGAATCCAATGAAAAAGAATCTATACAGGGCTCTGTTAGCGGCAACCTTGCTGGCGCTGGTGATTAGCGCTGTTTTATTTTGGCTCAATCGCGAGCAGTGGCTGGCAGACTTTAATCTCGAGCGTCAGCAGCAAACTGAAAAATATACGCAAATGGGTAGTTTGTTTGCCAAAACAGCGACCCAAGATCAGTGTCTGCAACAGAGCTTTTCCCAGCTGGGGAAATGTTTTGCCGCAAAATGCACTCTGGATCAGGCCGTTTTTCTCAAGTCTTGTCTAGCAGGAGCGGCGATCAGCGACAGTGAGCATTTCTGCGATGCTGTGCCCAGTTATTCAAAGAAAACTACCGAAGAAGCTAAAAAATGGCTTAAGGCCGGCTGCTGGAACAAAGATTTAAATGGCGAGAGCTGCAGATTTTTGTTTAAACAACAGATTTA
>ASZI01000318.1 GCA_000416315.1 Osedax symbiont Rs2
CCCCAGCCGTTAGTTATACAATGTCTTTCACCCGCGGAGTTACCGGTGATTTGAGCAATCTCATCAGTACTATGTTAGGCAGCGAGGGTGCGATCGGTAAGAAAGAGGAGTTAATAGGCAAGCAACAAGCTGAGTTAGTTGCAGATCAAAAAGATTTAGACATGGCCAGTACCGCTTATCAGCAACGACTGAGTCGGCAATTTATTGCCATGGAAAAAATAATATCAAGCTTAAACCAAACGAAAGATCAGTTAACAGGCTTAATCGACAGGCTTCCGTTAACTGCGCAGAAATAAGAAAAGGTGATGCAAATGAGCGTAAATATGACGGCTTTAAATAAATACCAGAGCGTCAATTTAGAATCGGCGGTGGCTTCGGCTTCGTCCCATCAATTAATCGCGATGTTATATGAAGGGGCGCTTAAAGCATTGGCACAGGCCAAGGGCAGTATCGGACGCAAAGAAATAGAGGCGCGCACCAAGCATTTGAATAAGGCGGCAGATATTGTATTTGGCTTGCGGGACTTTTTAGACCACGAAAAAGGCGGCGAGATATCTGCAAACCTGGAAAACTTATACCAATATATGATCCGGACTATTACCGAGGCAAATCGAGAGCAAGATGCTGAAAAAGTCCAGCATGTGATGGATTTGATTTTAGATATAAGGGCCGGCTGGGCGGGTATGCCGTTGGATATCAGAATGGGTAAGAAGAAAGTTAGTTGATTTTGTAAGCATACAAACAATAAAAGGCGGATTTATCTGCCTTTTTTTGTGCCTGTAATTTATATGGCACTATAATTGCTTGTTCCTAGGGTGGTGGATTTTTGGCGAATAATATCCTGTAAATGTCATTTTTATGGCGGTATATTGCCTGTTTATTTTGCAGTGACAAATTAGTGACGGTTTTCCTTGGATAGAACAGCGGTTTTTCAAAATATTAGAAGCTTTACCAACGGTAACCTCGGGGTGCCTTTGGCGCTGCTTATTATATTGGCAATGGTTATCTTGCCAATGCCGGCGTTCCTCTTGGATGTTGCCTTTACTTTTAATATAGCTCTGTCGATTGTGGTACTGCTGGTCTGTGTATACGCCTTGCGGCCTCTGGATTTTGCCGCTTTTCCCACCATATTGTTAATAGCCACGTTGATGCGACTCGCCCTAAACGTTGCCTCTACCCGTGTAGTGTTGTTAAAAGGGCACGAGGGCGGTGATGCGGCCGGTAAGGTAATTGAGGCCTTTGGTTCAGTAGTTATCGGTGGTAACTATGTTGTTGGTATTATTGTCTTCCTGATTTTGGTGTTGATTAACTTTGTTGTTGTAACTAAAGGTGCCGGTCGTATCGCCGAGGTAAGTGCTCGATTTACCTTGGATGCGATGCCGGGCAAGCAGATGGCGATTGATGCCGACCTTAATGCGGGTCTGGTAACTGCCGATGAGGCCAAGCAGCGCCGCTCTGATGTGACAAATGAAGCAGATTTTTACGGATCAATGGATGGTGCCTCTAAGTTTGTCCGTGGTGATGCGATTGCCGGTATTCTGATATTGGTGATTAACCTGATTGGCGGGCTGTTAATAGGCATGCTGCAGCATGATCTGGATTTTTCTACAGCCGTTGAATTCTACTCGCTGCTAACTATTGGTGATGGCCTAGTTGCACAAATCCCTTCGTTATTACTTTCTCCCGCCGCCGCGATTATGGTTACCCGCCAGAATACCACTGAAGATATGGGTGGTCAGATTATCCAGCAGATGTTCGCATCGCCACGGGCGCTGGCGGTGTCTGGTATTATCTTGTTTATTATGGGTATTGTGCCCGGTATGCCGCATTTTTCCTTCCTGACTTTGGCTGCTGCAGCAGGTGGTGGGGCATGGTGGCTGTTTAAAAAGCAGGCGAAGGCAAAGGTTGCAGCTCAGACTAAACAAGAGACCGAATTAGTACAGTCTGCAGAAGAGACTGAAGAAGAGCAAAAAGAGTTGAACTGGGATGATGTGATGCCAGTGGATATGGTTGGTCTGGAAGTGGGCTATCGTTTGATCCCTATGGTTGATAAGCTGCAAGGTGGACAGTTACTTAACCGGATCAAAGGGGTGCGTAAAAAGCTGTCTCAAGATCTGGGGTTTTTAGTGCCTTCTGTGCATATTCGCGATAACTTAGATTTAATGCCCGGCGCTTATAGGGTGACTCTGATGGGCGTGGTAGTAGGTGAATCAGAAGTTTACCCCGACCGTGATCTGGCGATTAATCCGGGACAAGTATTTGGTGAGTTAAAAGGGGTAGAAGTTAAAGACCCCGCCTTTGGTTTAGATGCGATTTGGATTGAGACCAGTCAGCGTGAACACGCACAAACCTTGGGATATACCGTGGTTGATTCCAGTACGGTAGTGGCGACCCACTTGAACCAGATTCTGCAACGCCAAGCGCATGATCTGTTGGGCCACGAAGAAGTGCAGCAGCTGTTGGATATGCTGACTAAGACCTCGCCCAAATTAGTAGAAGAGTTGATTCCGGCGAAGTTGTCGATCAGTAGCTTGTTGAAAGTGCTACAAAATCTACTTAAAGAGCAAGTGCCGCTGAAGGACTTTAGAAGTGTTGCAGAAGCGCTAACCGATGCGGTGACTAAAACCCAGGATACCATTGCTCTGACTGCTGCAGTGCGGGTGTCGCTATCCAGATTGATAGTACAGACCATCAATGGAGCCGAACCGGAAATACCGGTTATCACCTTGGATCCTAGATTAGAACAGCTGTTATTAGGTTCCGTGCAGCAAAGCGGTGGTGGTGAAGAGGGGATGGTGCTTGAGCCCAACATGGCCGAGAAACTACAGAGTTCATTGTTAGAGGCGGCACACAAACAAGAAATGCTGGGTAAACCGGCGATCTTGTTGGTTGCGGCACCAGTCAGGCCTTTGATGGCTAAGTTTGTAAGATATGGGGAGCAGTTAATACATGTGCTCTCCTATCAGGAAATACCAGAGAATAAGAAAGTCACAATAGTGGCATCTGTGGGTGGTCAAGATGATTAAGTTAATGCCTATGGATAATAAACTAGGGAATGTTTATGAAAGTTAAACGTATTTTTGCCCCTGACATGCGCCAGGCAATGAAGCGGGTGCGCGATGAAATTGGACCGCAGGCGATTATCGTATCAAACCATCGTATTGCCGGCGGTGTCGAAGTGGTTGCAGCTCACGAGCAAGACTTTGAGCGAGCGCAGTCGAAGTTTAAGCAGGAGCGCGGCGTAAGAAACAGGCGCAGTAGTCAAGTGGACTTGTTGACAGGTGGCGGGCGTCAGACGTTGGCCTCAGACCGCCTCGAAGAGGAAAAAACCTATGCCAAGAATGCGGTATTACAGGCGCAAGGGCGCTCTGTCAGCGAGTATGTAGGTGTACAGGAGGCGCCGATGGCTGCTTCTGCGCGCAATCAGCAACTGGATGATGACTACGACGATGAGCTGGAAACTATTCTTGCCTCGTTGAAAAAGAAAAAAAGCGGCAATCGCCAGCAGTTTTCTGAGCCGCAGCAAGGCGCTGCTGATGGTGCTCAACAGCAATACGGCGACGAGTCAATGAGTGCAACTAAAACTGACTCAAGCAAAGCTGTCGATGTGAGTCGTGCTTGGGCTGATCAAGAGCCACAAAGAGCTTATGTTGATGCTCCTAAAGCTGCTTCCGATAACGGCGATGAGCTGATAGAAAACATGCAGCAGGAAATAGATCAGCTGAAAAAAATGTTGGCGGGTCAGCTTCCTGGGGCCTATCAATCGGAGTCCCGGTCTGTGTCTAATGCATTAGTGGTTGATAAGCTCGCCGCTAGATTTGAACAAATCGGCCTTGAATCGCTGTTCCAGAAAAAGATTCGACGTTCTGTTGATCCAGGCCTGGATTTAAACAGAGCCTGGCGTAAATCCCTGGCGCAATTGGTTGAGATGGTGCCTGTCAGCAAGCAAGATTTTATCCAGCGTGGGGGAATGATCGCTTTCGTTGGGCCGACAGGTGTGGGAAAAACTACAACTATTGGTAAGTTGGCCGCTAAGTATGTATTAGAAAACGGCAGTGCGGGAGTTGCCTTGGTGACTACAGACTCCTATCGTATTGCGGCACACGAGCAGCTAAAAACTTTTGGTCGGATTTTAGATATACCGGTGCGTGTCGTCGATGAGCGCAATTCACTGGCGGATGTGCTTAATACGCTGCGTAACAAAAAATTAGTATTAATCGATACCGCAGGGCTGGGCTCTTCCGATAGTGCCGGTCAGCAGCAGAACTATATGCTAGAAAGTGTCGCTGTAAACTTAAAAAAGTTGCTGGTACTGTCTTGTTCTGCTCAACAGCAAGTTTTAGATGATGCTTATGATCACTACAGTCCTCTGGGTCTGAGCGGCTGTGTATTGACTAAAGTTGATGAATCGGGAAGCATGGGGGCAGCTTTGGCTTTAGTGACTGATCGCAATTTGCCGGTCGCTTATGTCACCAGCGGTCAGAAAGTGCCGGATGATATACAGGTCGCCAATAAAAATGACTTAGTCAGTCGAGCGGTGTTGACGGCACAAAAAAGTCGAGAGCGTGCCAAAATTCGTCGCAATGCGGCTATATAAGTGACTGTGCTGAAAACTCACATTCAATGGGCATCTGCGATGCAGCTTTCATGCTAAGTACAGCATTTATAGTCTAAAATTAATTTCTAAGTTGGTTGCTAAATGCAAAAGAAAACTCGTCCGGTTAAAGTTATAGCAGTAACAAGCGGTAAAGGCGGTGTAGGTAAAACTAATGTGTCCGTCAATCTTGCTATTTGTTTAGGTAAACTTGGACGAAAAGTTGTCTTGATGGATGCAGATATAGGTCTGGCTAACGTTGATATTTTGTTGGGCCTAAAGCCCAGGCGAAATATCGCCGATGTGTTGTCGGGCGAGTGTGGCTTAGATGAAGTAATGCTTGAGGCGGCGCAGAATGTGCATATAGTGCCGGCGACTTCGGGAACCATGGAGATGAGTACTTTAAGTATTCATGAGCATGCCGAGCTTATTTATGCCTTTAACGATATTGCTGACGATGTTGATGTGTTAATTGTCGATACAGCGGCGGGGGTTTCGCCGGCGGGGATTAGCTTTTTACGCGCCTCACAGGAGATTGTCATAGTGGTTTGTGATGAGCCAACTTCAATCACAGATGCCTACGGCTTAATAAAGCTGCTAAATCGAGACTATAAGATGACACGGTTCAGAGTGTTAGCTAATATGGTGGGTAGTGAAAGAGAAGGGCGCAGTGTTTATAGCAAGTTGTTGACAGTAACTGATAGATTTCTTGATGTAACACTTCAATACCTTGGTTCAATCCCTTATGATGAGGCAGTAAAGCGCGCTGTAAAGAAACAAGTACCTGTAGTAGAAGGGTTTTCCAAGAGTAAAGCCGCACAATCTTATCGCCAGATAGCAACCAAAGTTGATAGCTGGCCAGTAAATTTTACCGCCAGTGGCCACTTGGAGTTTTTTGTAAGGCGATTAGTTCAAAGCACTTAGGACCGGAGCGGGCTATTGAAATTCTAAGTCCTGCACGGATAACGATATTGATAAAGGGCCTGCATGTACAATCCGATGGATACCAAGTCGGGCAATGACTTGATTGAAAAATATGCACCGCTGGTAAAGCGCATTGCGCATCATTTACTAGCCAGGCTGCCATCCAGTATCTTAGTAGATGATTTAATACAAGCTGGGATGATTGGTTTATTAGAGGCGGCCAGAAGATACGACTCTTCTAAAGGTGCCAGTTTTGAAACTTATGCTGGCATCCGAATTCGTGGCTCTATTATAGACGAAGTACGCCGCGGTGATTGGACTCCCAGATCGGTACACCGTAATGGGCGTCGCATTTCTGAAGCCATTCAGAGCATCGAAGCGCGCACCAGCGCAGATGCGACAGATATAGCGATAGCAGAAGAAATGGATATTGGTATTGACGAATACCACAAGTTATTGAAAGATAATGTTGAAAGCAGGCTTTTTAGCGTTGAAGAACTAACCAGCTCCGATGGAGACGGGCCGGGAGGGCAGCTGATGGATGCTGACCCAGGTCCGATGAAAAATACTGAAAAGCATGCGTTTGTAGATTCTCTGGCGCAGGCGATTAAGACACTGCCGGAGCGCGAAAGGCTAGTGCTGGCTCTGTACTACGATGAAGAGCTAAATCTAAAAGAAATTGGTCAGATATTGGAAGTCAGTGAGTCCAGGGTTAGTCAAATCCACTCTCAGGCGGCGCACAGATTACGTGCTAGGCTTAGACAGTGGCAAGATTAGACTGAACTCGCAGAATTGATGCGCAAATGCTCAATATTGGCAATTGGCTGATGTTTTTCCATTGAACAGAAGAACATAATGTATAACCAGTCGTTAATGTTCTCAGAACCGAAGTTAAGAAAGGATGCTTTACTTAACAGTGACAATGTTTTATTCATAGCTGAAAAAAACATGTTATTTTCTGGATATTGTTAGTCTATTTAGGCTTTTATGGTCTAAATTAGATTAGACACTACTAATTTTTAAGTGGGGGAGCTGTCTTGAAAAAAGACATCAAAATACTTGTTGTAGATGATTTCTCTACGATGAGAAGAATCATAAAAAATTTACTTCGTGATCTGGGTTTTCAGAATATTACTGAGGCAGACGATGGCAAAACTGCCCTACCCATATTGAAACAAGGTGGTATTGAGTTTTTGGTGACCGATTGGAATATGCCGGGCATGACAGGTATAGAGCTTATCGGTGAAGTTAGAAAAGATCCCAATCTTGCTCATATCCCGATCCTGATGGTGACAGCAGAAGCTAAGCGCGAGCAGATAATTGCCGCTGCGCAAGCAGGTGTTAATGGTTATGTCGTTAAACCATTCACAGCAACTGTGCTCAAAGAAAAAATTGAGAAAATTTTTGCTCGCTTAGAAAGCTAGTCACATTACGGAGTCACATGACGTATGTCTGAAATAACTAATAATCCATCAGTCGAAGGGTTACAAGGGCTGCTGATTACTAAAGCCGAAAAGTTAACGCAAGAGTTAGCAAAGGGAAATATTGGCGCTGCACTGCATATTATCAATGAATTGCAGCAGGCAAAACATGAAGCATTTTACAACGAGATCGGTCATCTAACACGTAAATTACACGATGAAATCAACTCTTTTTCCAGTGGAATGGATGATGATGGGAGTCTTGATAACACAACTTTATCGGGTATGAGTGACGCTTCAGATCGGTTGAATTATGTCATCGAAATAACAGAGAAAACATCCCATGAAACTATGGATCGTGTGGACTCCTCACTGTTATTAATCGATAAGCTGGATAGCCAAAGTGTCAGATTTAAAGACTTGTTGTCTTTAGTGGGGCAATTAGAAGGCGAATTTGATGCACTTAATGGGGTCTATGATAGAACTTGCCAAGTTAAGCAAGAGTCGGAAGACACTATTGATTTGTTAAAAAAAGAGCTGACAGAAATCTTGCTTGCGCAAAGTAGCCAGGATATCTCAGGGCAGCTTATCAGACGCGTCATTACGCTTTTAACGCAAGTGCAAAACGGCTTAGTCACATTAATTAATATGGCTGCGAAAGTTGAAAACCTAAGTGTCGCTGAGCTTGGTCAAATGCCGCTTGTGCAAAGCACGGACGAAAAACCCAAAAGCGAAAGTGAAACTGCAGCACAGAAAAAAACTGCGGCGCCACAGGCTGAAGGACCACAAATTAATACTGAAAGTAATCCTGAGGTAGTGTCGGGACAAGATGATGTAGATGAATTACTTTCTAGTTTAGGTTTTTAATGTAGGGGTATTTGTATGAGTTTGGATGTAGATCAGGAGATTCTCGAAGACTTCCTCGTTGAAGCTGGAGAAATACTTGAACTTTTATCAGAGCAATTAGTTGAATTAGAGCAAAACCCAGAAGACTCTGATTTGTTGAACGCTATATTTCGCGGCTTTCACACCGTCAAGGGCGGCGCGGGTTTCTTGCAATTAGATGCGATGGTTGACTGTTGTCACCATGCAGAGAATTTATTTGATTTACTGCGAACTGGTGAAATAAAAGTTTCAGCTCCACTTATGGACGTGGTCTTACAGTCTTTAGATGCGGTAAACCGGATGTTTGAAAATGTCCGTGCCGGAGTTCCGCCACAGGACGCTGATCCAAAGATCATGCAACAACTCAATGATTTTGCTAATCCTCAGGGGGCTACTGCTGCGGCTCCAGTTCAAGCTGCAGCTCCAGTGCATCAAGCTGCACCAGCGGCTCAGCCATTGCCAAAATCACCTATGTCACCTGCCGACGATTTTGATTTGTTATTACAAGAATCCAATACTGTGAAGCCTGCTGCCACTAACGCTCCAGGTAATGACCTGATTACTGAAGAAGAGTTTGATTCGCTAATGGATGAGTTACATGGGTCGTCAGGCGCACCCGGGAAAAATAATGCTGCTGCCCCCGCGGTTGCTTCAGCACCGGCTGCACCTGCTAGTTTGGAAGATGAGTTTGAAAACTTGTTGGATGATTTGCAAGCGACCGGACAAGGTGCATTTACTGCCAGTCCAGTAGCAGATACTAGCCCAGTAGTTGTACCAGAAAACATAGCAGCCCCCGCTGCCACTGACACTGCTGAAGAAAGTGTCACTAAGACGGTTGTCAAGGCAACTGAAGCTGCTAATAAAGGTGCTACCAAAGCGACACCAAGTAAAGCCCCTACACCTGAAAGTAATGTCAGGGTAGATACCCGATTGCTTGATAAAATCATGAATATGGTGGGTGAACTGGTATTAGTGCGTAACCGTTTGGTGCGTTTAGGTGGCAGTCGTGAAGACGAAGAAATGTCTAAAGCCCTGGGTACTTTGGATATGGTAACTGCCGATTTGCAGATGTCGGTGATGAAGACACGAATGCAGCCAGTAAAAAAGGTTTTTGGTCGTTTTCCTCGTTTAATTCGTGATTTGTCCAGAACACTTAAAAAAGAAATTCGCCTTGAGTTGCGCGGCGAAGAAACAGATTTAGATAAGAACTTAGTTGAAGCCCTGGCTGACCCTTTGATTCACTTAGTCAGGAACTCAGTAGACCACGGTATTGAATTGCCGGACGTGCGTGAAAAAAATGGCAAAGCTCGCGAGGGTCATGTGCTGTTGTCCGCTGAACAGGAAGGCGATCATATCCTATTAGTGATCCAGGATGATGGCGCGGGAATGGACCCTGAAGTGCTCAGAGGTCTGGCTGTGCAGCGTGGCATGTTAGATCAGGAGGCGGCCAACAGGCTATCGGATCAAGAGTGCTTTAACTTGATCTTTGCCGCGGGTTTCTCAACTAAAGAAGTCGTGTCTGACGTGTCGGGTCGCGGTGTCGGTATGGATGTGGTGAAAACAAAAATCACTCAGCTAAACGGTACACTAGCGATAGACTCTGTGTTGGGCCAAGGTACCAGAATCGCCATCCAGGTTCCGTTGACGTTAGCTATCATGCCGACATTGATGGTCATACTGGAAGATCAGGCATTTGCACTACCACTCGTTAATGTTAACGAAATATTCAATCTGGATTTAACCACTACAAACGTTGTTGATGGCCAGCAAGTTATCACTGTTCGTGATCAGGCTCTGCCTCTGTTCCATATGAAGCGCTGGTTAATTGACGGTCAGAGTTATGCAGACCTCCCAGAGCAGGGACATGTCGTTATTGTAACAGTAGGTACTTTAAGGGCTGGTTTCGTTGTTGATCAGTTAGTGGGCCAAGAAGAGGTTGTTATAAAGCCCCTAGGCACTATTTTACACGGTACACCAGGTTTGTCCGGTGCAACTATCACAGGTGATGGTCGTATCGCGTTGATAATTGATATTCCAAATTTATTAAAAGAACACGCATAAATTGGAATGGTAAAGGCAGTAATTTGTTACTGCCTTTAGTCAGCGTAATCGTGTTAATTTATCTAGGAGATAATTAATGGCTGTAAGGGTTTTAGTTGTTGATGATTCAGCCTTTTTTAGACAGAGAATTTCAGAAATACTCTCCCAGAATCCAAATATTACAGTGGTGGGAACCGCTCGTGACGGCTTGGATGCGATCGAAAAAAAAAATGAGTTAAAACCAGATGTCATCACCATGGATGTTGAGATGCCTAAACTCAATGGTGTTGATGCCGTTCGACAAATTATGCGTGAGCGTCCAACTCAAGTATTGATGGTTTCTTCACTGACTCATGAAGGTGCACAAATTACTCTGCAGGCGATGGAGGCAGGTGCGGTTGATTATCTGACTAAAGACATGCGCGCCTGGATGGACAAAAGCCAAAGTTTAAACGAAGATTTAACCGGTCGTATCATCGCTTTGGGTAAATCCAAACATTTTGTTAAAAGTAGTTTGGTTAACAGGTTTTCTGCTACTAGCAGTAGCAAAAAAACAACTACTAGCTCGCATGTTTTTCGCTCAGAAGAAACAGTTAAGCCAACTACTACCCCCAGAGTTGTAAGACCCTCAAGTAAACCTATACAGCCGACACGTTGCAGAATTGTTGTAATAGGCTCTTCTACGGGTGGGCCCGCTGCGCTGCAGGCAATACTCACTGAGTTACCGGCAAGCTTTCCGTATCCCATTCTGTTAATTCAGCATATGCCAAATACATTCACTTCTGTGTTTGCAGAGCGGCTCAACCAGCAGTGTGCTATCGAAGTCAAACATGCGCAATCTGGTGATAAGTTGAAACCGGGTAGGGCACTACTGGCCCCAGGTGGACAACAGATGATCTTGGATGGAACACAAAGTGTTCAGGTTCTCAAGGGTGATGAAAGGCTCACTTACCGACCGAGTGTCGATGTCACTTTTGCAAGTGTCGCGAAACATTTTAGCTCGCAGGCCTTAGCTATTGTATTGACAGGTATGGGGGCGGATGGCCGTGATGGCGCTAAATTGCTGAAATCGGCAGGCGCAACAGTTTGGACTCAAAGCGAAGAAACCTGCACTATATACGGAATGCCACAGGCGGTGGTCAAGGCTGGGGCAGGTGATAGTGTCGTTGATTTAAAAGATTTTGCTGCTTTTATGTGTGCAAACAGAGCTTAGTTTGTAATCAATGGCAAAGTTGTTATAGGCTGTAATCTAGATTTTGGCATGATCTACTAATCTAGATAAAATCAGTGTAAATTCAATATTATTATAATCAAATAGAGTAAAGGCAGTAATATGCAGGTATGGGCGATATCTAACCAGAAAGGCGGTGTAGGCAAAACAACAACTGTTGTTAGTCTGGCCGGATTACTAGCTGATTCTGGGCATGATGTTTTACTGATAGATCTTGATCCACATGGGTCGCTAACCAGTTATTTTAGATACGATCCGGATGAAATAGATCAAAGCGTTTATGATTTGTTTGTGTCTGATGCAAAAGTAACAGCGCCTTTGGTGGAAAGTCTGTTAGTGCCTACAACGGCTGAAAATGTACAATTACTTCCTGCGTCAACAGCCCTGGCGACGCTGGAGCGCCGAGCTATAGGTCAGTCTGGTATGGGGTTGCAGATTTCTAAAGCAGTTGCGCATATGAAAGACGACTATGATTATGTGTTAATAGACAGTCCTCCGGTATTGGGAGTGTTAATGGTTAATGCACTGGCCGCCAGTAATAAATTATTGATCCCATCTCAGACCGAGTTTTTAGCCCTAAAAGGCTTGGAGAGAATGGTGCGTACTATTTCAATGATCAATAAAGCCAGAAAGGTAAAATTGCCTTATACAATCATCCCTACTTTTTATGACAGGCGCACTCAAGCTTCTGTTAAATGCCTAAGAGAGCTGCATAGTCTTTATAGTGAAGATTTAGCGTCGGTGGTTGTCCCTGTAGATACTAAGTTCAGAAATGCCAGTATGAAAGGGGTTTTTCCATCCAGATTTGATCCTGGTAGTCGTGGCGTATTGGCTTATGCAAAATTGTTGAAGTCTTTGATCGAAGAGGAGGTTCAATAATGAGCCAATCCAGTCGGGGCAGCCGAAACAAAAAATTAGTGACTGAATATTTGGAGTCATTACTTACAGATGTAGATGATCAAGTTTTTGATCTGGCGACAGAAGTGGCACAAGCTACTGAGTCAGAAGAAACTATCATAGATATTAATTCGTTAGAGATAACAGAAGGCGTAGATCTAGAAGAAGAGGCTCGAAATTTATTGTCGCAAGTTCAGGCTGACTCGAGCTCCGCTGTTCTAGCAGAAGACGTAACAGCAGATGCAGAGCCCTTAGCGGATCAACAGGCTTTAGCAGAGCAAGAGGCTTTAGTAGAGCAAGAGCTTTCAGCGGATCAAGAGTCTTTAGCAGAGCAAGAGCCTTTAGCGGAACCAGAGCCATCAGCGGATCAGCAATCTTTAGTAGAACAAGAAGCTTTAGTGGAACAAGAGACGTTAGTCGATCAAGAGCTTTCAGCGGATCAACAGTCTTCAGTAGAACCAGAAGCTTTAGTAGAACAAGAGCCATCAGCGGATCAACAATCTTTAGTTGAACAAGAGGCTTTAGTAGAACAAGAGCCATCAGCGGATCAACAGTCTTTAGTTGAACAAGAAGCTTTAGTAGAACAAGAGCTTTCAGCGGATCAACAGTCTTCAGTAGAACAAGAGGCGTTAGTCGATCAAGAGCTTTCAGCGGATCAACAGTCTTCAGTAGAACAAGAGCCATCAGCAGAACAACAGGTTGTAGCAGAACAAGAAGTTACTCTAGCTACAGAAAATGATTCACAGGAAGAAAACGACGTCCAAGCAATGGCTTCGGCATCCGTAGTAACAGAAGGTTCAGATCAGCAAGTGGAAGATGAATCGGAGCAGAGAATTAACTGCGTTATCGTACTCATGTACGGTTTGAAATTGGCGATACCCTTTGAAGATATCGAGGGAATGATTAAGCTAAGTAATGTCACTTTATCTTTGGATAATGATAGGAATTGGATCTTGGGGGACTTTACGTCTTCTACGATGCGTACTCATGTTGTCGATACTGCGCAGATTTTATTTGGGGATAATTACGATCCACTAAAATCTAACTACAATGAAATGCTGGTATTAGCGGGCAAACATTGGTCAATTGTCTTTGATAAGATTATCAAAGCGCAAAGCATCTTAATTAGCGATGTTACCGAAAACCCATCTCCGCAGTTCAGACCTTGGTTAACAGGTACTTATATGGCTGAAAAATGTGCATTGGTGAATGTTCCTGCCATGGTGAAAATGTTTGAAGATGA
>ASZI01000319.1 GCA_000416315.1 Osedax symbiont Rs2
GCGCTAAGGCGCTCAGATTATTCGCGCTGTTACTCGTGGGAGCCCCTTTGCTTACCTTGTTACGGCCTAACTTTTTGGCTTCATATAGAGCTGAATCAGCGGCTTGAACCATATTTTCCCAGTTAATTGAATTATCACTGTTACTGGTAACGCCGAAACTTGCGGTGATGGAGAGGGTCTCCGTGCCCGTTGATGTAAAAGTATTACCCGCGATTATTGCTCTTAACTTCTGTGCAACGCCAATTGCTTGGTCTATCTCTGTATTAGGCAAAAGGAATAGGAATTCTTCGCCGCCATAGCGAGCAGCGATATCATGCTTGCGTAAGTTCTTTATTATCAAGTCTGAAAATTGTATTAAGACGCTATCCCCTGATAGATGACCATGCTGGTCATTAATTTTTTTAAATAAATCAATGTCACACATTATGATAGATAGAGTTTGGTTGTTGCGATTAGATCTGGCTAGTTCTGTTTCTGCTATTTTTTCTAAAGACCGGCGATTATTGATTTTTGTTAAATAATCAACTGTGCTTAAATTTTTTAACTCTTCCTGCAGTTGTAGGTTCACGATCCAGACAACACAAAAACTGATTAAAGCAATAAATAGTAACGCTACAAAAAAAAGTAGCGTGTGGATACCGTGTAAATCTTCTAGACCGATAACGTTATTCAGTTTGGTATCTATAGTGATTCTGAAGAGTTCTATTATCGCTGTGACTGAAAACATCACGCCGAGAATACGTAAGGGCAATACGCTTTCTTTGAGCTTGGCGCTGAAGACTACATGCGCACAGAGTAAGCACAGTAAACTGATGACACAAGATATTATTGTGACACGAGATTTCATTGATGGATCAATGTAAGTGTAATATGAAAATGAGAAAAATATGAAAAGCAGCAGAGTCACAATGAAGGCTTTACTGATCGCAAATTTCATTCGGCATAGCTTGTGTAGCCCGATATAAACCAATATCAGAGCGATAATATTAAGCTCGTTGGCAATCACTATTGAAATAAAATCATTGACATGATTTCGCAGGCTAATTAAAAACTGGGCTAAGCCAATAAATAAAATTCCCAAGCCGATTTGAAAAACCATGTTGAATTTTTTAAGTGTCGAAGAATAGGTGATTAAACCTAGGCCAAAGCATAAACCAAAGAAAATAGTGGTAAAGGCTAGTGTGCGTATATCTAAAAGATCAAGCATAAGATAAATGTTGTGCCTTTATTAAAGCTTAATGTTGAGGTGTTGCTTATATGCAACTTTCTTATGTATTGCATCGTTGCATCGTTGTATATTGAATTCAAGTCTTTGTTGATAAACTTAAGCATGTGTTGCATGAGCATAAGCTGGTTGTCTCGATCGAGATAGACGTCATCATTAAGACGTTAGGGGTGTGACAATTGCACCGCTAACCCCATTTATCGCGTGAGGGGTTGGAAGCTGTGGCCAATTGATCATAAAGGCTTGCTGTATCATACTGTCATAGGTAATATACTGCTCCGCGACATATACGACTTAGTCGTTACAGTGCGCCTGTAGCTCAGCTGGATAGAGTAGTAGGTTCCGATCCTATTGGTCGGGGGTTCGAATCCCTCCAGGCGTACCACTTCAAAAGCAAACATTCCCAATATAACTCTATGTTTTTCTACGGAGACTACTACTCCATCCACTTGAGCTACAGGCGCAGAGAACGGGATTTTGCCGTGCAGATACCGGAGGAGTCACAATGTGGTCACAGTGGCAGCATTTTTCTTCTATTTAAGCCCCGACAACGCTGAAACGGTCTCATATAATCGATCATAGTTCAGCAATTAGCAGTCGATTATAGTAACTATGCCGCAATGTATATAAAGCACTCGTACAGGTGGTACAGATAAAACTCGCTATTTTTGCTCTGCTGAGCTCACAGCTTAGCTAATTCTTATAATTACCTTGTGGGCAATCCAGTAAATCAAATACAACTCTCACAAATTGTGAAGCTTTGCTAGGATCAGAAAGCAATTGCATCATCTGGTTTTGCTGCG
The DNA here is from genome assembly GCA_000416315.1 of Osedax symbiont Rs2. GTDB lineage: Bacteria > Pseudomonadota > Gammaproteobacteria > Pseudomonadales > Balneatricaceae > Rs1. The sequence goes on from ASZI01000319.1 coordinate 2,029, forward strand.
CTCACTGCTACTTAAAATGGCATCATCACAACTAACGACTAGAGCGATCATATTCTTCCTCTGTAAGAGTCGTTTTCTATATCATCTGCTATTGATTTATTCTAAAAATTAACCTCACATGAATTTCGAGCAAATATTGCACAATAATCCCCACTCTAGATGTTTTTTTTTGTCTATAGTTAAATGTCTGAGATCAAAAATTTATTCTAGGTTTGTAATAGATAAATAGTTCTGAAATTGTTACTTGCAAGGTCACTGGAACTAATGAAAGGGACTTCTTTAGTTCAGTAGATTATTTAGTTTTATTTTCGCTAATTCGAGTTAGATAGGGACGTCATGAATAAAATATTTAAATTAGTTTGGTGCAAGTCACGCAACATGTTAATTGCCGTAGGCGAGACGGCAAAGAATGGTGGAAAAAGTAGCCATAAAGGCGTCATTGGCAGCATTGCACTGGGTCTTGGTCTAATGTCTCCGGGGCTAATAGCGGCGCCACAAGACGGTACTATTATCGAGGGTAGCGCCAGCATTAATGCCGCCGGTAACACTACAACGATTAACCAAGCTACCAGCAAAGTTATTATTAATTGGGCTGATTTTAATATTGATGCTCAAGAAGTCGTTAACTTCAAACAACCTGATGTCAATTCGGTCGCACTTAATCGAATCACTGGTAACAATGCCAGCAATATCTATGGCCAGCTCAATGCCAATGGCCACGTATTCTTGGTCAATCCCAATGGGGTCACTTTTGCCCAAGGCGCACAAGTTAACGTTGGTGGTTTAGTAGCCTCTACCCTCGACATTGATAACGCTGACTTTATGGGCGGCAACTATCGTTTTAACGCTACCGACATCAAAGGGAAGGTCACTAACCTAGGCCATATTAACGCGCGTACCATTGCTCTGCTTGGTAACCAAGTTACCAACCAAGGCTGGATTGTTGCCAATGTAGACAACGGCCCCAATGGCGATGTAGCACTGGTCGCTGGAGATGATATTACCATCAAGTTTGGGGCTAACCAGCGACTGGGTGTTCAAGTTAACCAAGGAACTGTTAACGCACTGGTTGAAAATAAACAATTAATTCAAGCTGATGGCGGAAGGATTTTGCTCAGGGCAGAAGCCGCTAACTCACTTATGGGTGCCGCCGTTAACAACAGCGGTACGCTGCGGGCGCGCACCTTAGCCGAAGTAGATGGGCGTATCGTATTGTTAGCTGATATGGATCATGGCACTACTACGGTATCAGGCACCTTAGATGCTAGCGCGCCGACAACAGGCAATGGCGGTTTTATTGAAACTTCTGCTGCTAAAGTGGTTATTAAAGAAAGCAGCCAAATTACTACTTTAGCCGATCAAGGCAAAACCGGGACTTGGCTGATTGATCCGACCGACTTTACCGTTGCAGCAAGTGGTGGCGATATAACCGGTGCAAAACTCTCTGACGATTTAACTAATAATAATGTCGTGATTTCAACTGTTTCTGGGGGAAATGACAATGGCGATATTTTTGTTAACGACGGTATCAGTTGGGGCAATAATACAACGCTTAGTTTAACAGCAACCAACAACATCTATATTAATCAACACATCGAGGCTACGGGGGACGGAGCTGGCATTGTACTCGATACTGGTTTAGCCAATGTGGGTAATAATGCTAACAACCGTGAAGCATTCCGTGAGAGTACTCATGTGCAATACGGTAACGAAGGGAAGATCACTCTAAGCGGCTCAGGCGCTCTCACTCCTAATTATACAGTGGATGGCCGCGAGTTTACTGTTATCAATGATGCTGCCGGATTACAAGCTATAGGAAACAACAGCACCAGCCTGGCCGGATATTATTTATTAGGAAAAGATTTGGATATGTCCTCTGTATCAAATTTTAATTCCATTGGAATTGGAATTTATTCAAATCAATTCACAGGAGGTTTTTCAGGGGGCGGGCATGTAATTACCGGGCTAAATATTAAAAAACGTAATAGTGAATATCAAGGCCTGTTTGGCATTGTAAAGGAGGCTTTTATTCACAATATTGGATTAGAGGGAGTAGACATTCAGGGCAAACATTATGTTGGAGGTCTAGCTGGCTATGCTTCCAATACGACGATAACAAATAGTTATGCAACCGGAGCGGTTACTGGCGACCAATATGTTGGAGGTCTCGTTGGCTATGATAGCAACTCAACGATAACAAACAGTTATGCAACAGGAGTGGTCGATGGCAGCTCTTATACTGGTGGACTGATCGGCTTTGATAACAAGTCAACAATAACAAACAGTTATGCAACAGGCGCGGTTGATGGCAAGGGTTTTGGTACTGGTGGACTAATTGGCAACTCTGATAGTTCAACGATAACAAATAGTTATGCAACAGGAGCGGTTACTGGTTCCCTCTCTGGTGGTCTAATTGGCTCAACTGTCCATGCGCCGATAATAACAAATAGCTATGCAACCGGATCGGTTTATGGCACGGGTGCTGGTGCTGGTGGTCTAGTCGGCTTTACTCTTTTCGGTATAAACATAACAAACAGCTATGCAACTGGAACAGTTACTGGAGCCGCTAAGCTTGGTGCTCTAGTTGGATCTGCTAGTGGCACCCCTAACATCACTAGTGCCTTTTGGGATAAAACTAAGAATCCGACACTATCAGCTGTCGGTTCAAGCGGAGGAAGTCGGAACTTAATCAATGTTGTCGGCTTATCCACCGAGTACACTAAGAAAAAAGCCGAGATAGAAAAGATACCTGGGTTTACCAGCATTACCGACGGCTACGATCCTGCCGACACGTCTGTCTGGCGTATTTATGAAGGTCATACAACGCCTTTGTTGAAAGCCTTATTAAACTCTGTTGGTGCTAGTAAAAAAACCTACGATGGTACTACAAATGTAGATGGTATAATGGGGGACTTAACAACGTCGGGAGCCGGTAAAAACGTGGGTAGTTATACAATAAATACTGACGGTCTTTATTCTACATTTTATGATCTCGCCGACAACTTTGAGTTAGAAATTGAACAAGCAGACTTTACCGTCACCGGCACCACGGTGACCCCTAAAGACTACGATGGCACCATCACTGCCCAGGCGACTGCCGGCATCAATGGCTTAGTGGCCACCGGCGTCAATGGTGAAGTCCTTTCTGTCAGCCTGACCTCAGCAGCCTTCACCGATGTCAATGCCGGAACCGATAAAGTGGCAGTCAGCTATGAGTTTGCCGATGGCACTGGCACAAACGCTGGCTTATATACGAACTACATAATGACCAACCAAAACGACACCATTACCGCCGCGGTTGGTATTGAACAAGCACAGCTTGATGTCACCGAGATCAGCGTTGCCAGCAAAATTTACGATGGCAACAGTACTGCCACGACCACGCTTGCCAGTTACTCATTAGAAGGTGTTAATGGAGAAACCTTGACTCTTAGCTCTACCGGTGAGTTTCTTACCGCAGGCGCTGAGAACGGTAAAAACGTCAATGTTACTTACACCTTAGCCGATGGCACAAACGGTGGTGACTCTGACAATTACCAATTAAACCGCACTAGCGAGACACTGATCGCAGCAGCTGACATCAGCAGAGCAAACTTAACCGTTAGTGGCAGCACCGTTACAAATAAAACCTACGATGGCAATGACAGTGCCACAGTCACTTTAGCCAACGCTGGCGTATTAAGTGGGGTTAATAACGAAACCTTAACTGTCAATTTGGCCTCAGAAGCCTTCACCGACGTCAACGTCGGAACGGGTAAAGACGTTGCTGTCAGTTACCAAT
>ASZI01000320.1 GCA_000416315.1 Osedax symbiont Rs2
CTTATTAAGCTAATGACACTTTGGGAAAATCGATTTCCACTTGGCTGGCTTTGCCTAGAATGTTAGTTAAAACATTCATGCCCACGTGGGTAATAATTTCAACAATATCCGATTCACTGTAACCTGCCTCGCGTACTGCACTCATTTCTGCGCTGGTCACTTCTCCATTGTGCTCAGCCAGGGCGCGGGCAAAGCTAACTGCGGCAGCCGCCTTAACATCGATACTACTGCCCTCGCGATTAGCTGCAATTTCGGCGTCATCCAGACCGGCTTTTTTTCCGATAGCTGTGTGTGCAGATAGACAGTACTCGCAGCTATTTTGCTGCGCTAAGGTTAGAGCGATACGCTCGCGTGTCAAGGCATCTAAGCTTCCATTTTCAGCAATGTTATACAAACCCAAAAAGGATTTTAATGCCTCTGGCGAGTTGGCGAAGATCTTTAAAAAATTGGGTACCATGCCCAGCTTCGACTGAATCGCATCCAGCAATTCTTTTTGCTCATTAGTAGCAGATTCATAGTTAACTGTATTTATACGGCTCATAGCTCTTCTCCAGTAATTTGTAGTTCGGCGATTGCCGATGCAGAGATAATGCCTAATTTCATTTTACAAAAGAATAGTCAAATTATATAATTTATTATTCCATTTATTGAAATAATCTAACCCTTGTCATGCTCTGTAAGTGTTTATTGCTGTGCCGAATAGTCCGACTTAGACATCTTGAAGACGTTCAGCGCCTACTAGTGCAGAGAAACCCTGCCATTAATGCGCCGTGATTAAGCCAAGTCGTACAAGAGCCTCGCAGTACCGACATTTTTGCTGTGTCGCTAAATGTTGTTAATTAGAGCATTGTCAGGTTACCTGTATTGCTACCCCGATACTCTGATCGATGCGGATTTTTCGATAGGCAGATCAATTTAAATACACAGGGAATAGACCTAGCTGTACCTATCAGTGAGTTGTATCACTTGCGCCTCACTCAGTAATATAAAAATTTCCGAGAGTGCGCACTGCCCATAAGCTTCTGCATCAGCCATTGCGGGTACTTTTTATCGACTTAATTACACAACACTGAAGGGCTAATAAAACCTTGAGTTATCGTCGAAAATTGGCGTTAATAGCCAGTGGCTCATAACCTCGATGAGTTCAGAGACAATGAATACCTCAAGCCACGCGCACTATAATGCGCCCTTATAGGCAACAAGATGTCAGGCGACTGCTGGCCATAGCTGCTAAGCCGCTAGTTGTTAACTATTTGCCCGATGATCCAATGAGCCTGAGCGAAGTTGAAGATGTAGCTGAATGCTCTATCACCCCTAATCAGCGTAATCAAATGAGTAAAATAGAGGATATCAATTTGCTGATAGTCACTAAAGCAACGGTCAAGAGATTGGCTGCTTAGGTTTAGGTTTAGGTTCCGCTCGAGTGCCGAAAAACATAGGCATAAAGCTTATAGACCATATAGATATAGTGCCGTAAGACTTTGATCACTGCCTAATAGGGGATAACTTATATCAGATGACATCTCAGCAGTTTTTGAGCGCTATTAGATTTTCCTAAAATAATTATCGAGGAGTTTGCGTGCAGCAAATATTTGTTTTCGGCACCTTAAAACAAGGTTTCCCCAATCACAAGTGCAACAGCGGTGAACGTTTGCCCGGCAACTATCAAACTTTGCACAAGTATCCGCTGTACTTAGTCGGCAAGCGTTGTTCTCCCTGGCTGATCCTGGACCCTGGCAGGGGTAATAAGATACAAGGTCAGATATTTACAGTAGACAGTGATGGACTAAAACAGATGGACAAGTTAGAGCGCATCGCAGAGCCTGACGGATATCGACGTATCCAAATAGCCGTTGTCAGCGACTCATCAGCAGAGCCCATTAAGGTATTCGCCTATGTTAAATCTACCCAGCAACTAAAGAGCGCAACCCACAAAGTAGAGTTACAAGATGAATACCAACTCGAACATGCAGCACTTTACAGCACCCGTCACAGCTCATAGCTATTCATCGGCACTGATAGAGACTTTTATTCTTTTAAATTGGAAAAACCATGTTAGAAATTCGCCCTGCAATTAAACAAGATTGCGCACTGATACTGGATTACATAAAAGCATTGGCCATCGCCGAAGATTTTCCATTTGCAGTAGCCGTCACTTTGCAAGACTTGCAAAGAAATCTCTTTAATGACTCGCCCACGGCGCACGCGCTAGTATTTTATCGACACAAGCAGCCCTGTGGTTTTGCGGTTTACTATTACAGTTTTTCCACAACCACCGGTAAGCGAGGTCTGCATCTAGATGATTTATATATTGAACCTGAGTATCAGGGACTGGGTATAGGCAGATCTGCGCTGGGCTATTTAGCACAGATAGCCGTCGATCAAGAATGCGCCCGCTTTGAGTGGTGGGCGTTAAAAAGCAATGACTCAGCGATTAAGTTCTATCAAAAAATTGGCGCAAACAACCTTGAACAACTTAGCATTTTTCGATTGGAGGAAAAAGCTATTGCCGAACTGGCCTATAGCAAAACTTATTAGTTAAACTCCGCCTGCATGGCTTTGAGTTGTGCGAAGACTCCAGATATGTGTTTGCTAAGCTGTGCCACTGCCGCTTTGCTATCCCGGTTGCGACAGTGCTGCAATATTTCAAAATGTTGCTCATGGGCTACTGCAAAAGCATTTTCTTGCAAAATTTGTCTGCGTAAATACCTTTCACAGTTGCTGTGTAATTTTCGCAAGATTTTGATGGTTTCGATTTTTCCCGCAGGTTCATACAGCCAGTAGTGGAACTGCCAATTGAGTTCAGTAGCGTTACTGAGTTTATCGCGATCTTCAGCCAGTTGATCAAACGCGTTCAGCGCTTTTTCGGCGGCTAACAGGTTTTCTTCGCTTAGCAATGGAATTGCTTTAGCCAGTAAGTTTGTCTCCAGCAACAGCCTTAACTCAAACAGCTCTATAGCCTCAGCCAAAGATAGCCCTCTGACAACCCCCCCTTTGTGCGCGACTAAATCAATAAAACCTTCTGCCTGCAGGCGCAAGAACGCCTCTCTTAATGGAATACGACTGAGCCCCATGTCTTTAGACAACTCATCCTGGCGCAGCTGATAACCACTTGGGTACTGTTCACAGATAATACGCTGCTTCAAAATTTCAAACGCCTGCTCTGCCACAGTTAAGCGTTTAATCATCTTCAGGGGAGTGTTGTTGAATTGCATACATGCCTCGTATCTAATTGGCAAATATTACACTACATGCAGAATTAGAAAGGATAATTAGGGAGCTTTTGAGAAAAAACCAACAGAAAATTATAGCGCAATTATTGTCACCAATATGTAACAAAAACCCTTCAAACTTGCCTGATAATTTGTTTTCAAAGCCGTTAAAGCGCTATATTTGTCTCTCGATACAGCCCAAAGCAGATAGCTTGCGTCCGCTAGCTTATTTTCGTCAGCCTCTAAATTATCCAGCATTGATAGGCGAATTCAAGCTTCTATCACTGCCAATCAATTTAAACTATTTATCAATTAATCAATAGTTTAAATCAAAAAGCGAACAATAAATGACCTCTTGGTCAAAAAATTTGCCGATATTTATTCAAAATAATTGACAAAATTGTATACAATATATTGTATAAAATTGTTTGTATTCAATTTGTCGACATAATCCCCCCACCCCTCGTTCACATAATAAAAAAAAAACTAGGAGCAGCACCGGAGCCACTAACACCACTTCCTGTCAAAGAGTGACTGTTTTCGATTGACTGTTCTTTTTACGAGGCAACCTTATGAAATTCAAAACCGCCCTACTTTGTACTGCCATGTTCACTGCTGCTGTTAACAGTTACGCCAACCCTGTTCCCGGGGGAACCGTTCTGGCTGAAAAGCAGGAAATAGTGCTCAACAACAGCGCCGAAGTCACCTCTATTGACCCCGCTAAGCAAGGCGCTGAACCCGCTTTCAACTTAGGCAGAGATTTGTTTGAAGGTCTGACTTTACAAGATAAACTCGGTCGCACTATCCCCGGTATCGCCACTAGCTGGAGTGCCAACAGCGACAATACCGTTTACACTTTCAAGCTTCGTAACAGCACTTGGTCAAACGGTGAGCCGTTGACGGCAACTGACTTTGTCTACAGCTGGCAGCGTCTGATCGATCCAGCTACGGCTTCACCTTATTCTTGGTTCGCTGCAATTCCCGGAATTATGAACGCTGACGCTATCATGAAAGGTGAAAAACCCGCTTCTGCTCTTGGGGTTCGCGCCATAGATGCCCAGACATTTGAAGTCACTCTAGCCGCTCCTGTGCCTTTCTTTGTCAAATTGCTCTCTCATCCGGTCTTGGCACCGGTACATCAGGCAACAGTGGAAAAACACGGCAGCAAATGGACTCAACCTGGCAACATAGTAACCAACGGCGCTTTTACTGTCAGCGACTGGAAAGTTAATGAAAAAATGGTCATGGTCAAAAATGACAAGTACTGGGATGCAAGCAATGTAGTGCTGAACAAAATCACTTGGTTGCCTATCGGTGATGCTAACGTCAGCTTAAACCGATTCCTGGCCGGTGAAATAGCTGAGGCGAGAAGTATTCCCTCTGCGCAAAAAGACAAGTTACTGAAAAAATACCCACAAATGGTACAGACACACAACGCCTCACTAGGCTCTACATTCTACTATTTCAATACTGTCATGGGCCCAACCAAAGACATCAAAGTGCGCAAGGCTTTGGCCTACTCTATCGATCGGGACATTATTACTAAGGCGATAAACAAGGCAGGGCAAGTGCCAATGTTTACTTTAGTACCACCGCAAACAAATGGCTTTACCAGCTATAGTCCTGAGTTTTCTAAGTGGACGCAAAAGCAGCGTAATGAGAAAGCTAAGGCGCTAATTGCTGAAGCAGGTTACAGCAAAGCCAACCCTTTAAAGCTGTCTTTCACCACACCGACTTACTCTAAAGATATCAAAATGGCCACGGCAATGGCCGGTATGTGGAAGCAAACTCTAGGCGCCCAAGTTGACATTCAGCAGCTTGAGCCCAAAGTATTCTATGCCTCTACTACACCGGGTAATGTACACCGCGGCGGTTGGACTGCAGATTATAATGAGGCATCTACCTGGTTAGATATCTTCACATCAGACTCTGTTAACAACAACTCGAAATACGCTAACGCTCACTATGACATGCTGATGAAATCGGCAAAAACCATGGCTGATCCTGCAAAAGAGTACAACCAGGCAGAGCGACAGCTGATCGACGATATGGCGATTTTGCCACTGTATCGCAACGGCGATAACAAATACTTACTGCAATCAAAAGTGGGCGGTTATGAGTTGACCAACCCGGAAAATTCCTTCTATCGTAAAAACCTTTATATCAAAGCCAACTAATTATTGGCCTTGATCTGACCCCGCTAAACCATAGGCGTGAGCCCTAGGTTTAGCGGTCTTTTCAGTATTGCTAGTGTCAGTTGACTGCAGAGTCTCGTAGCACTTCTATCCCAAGGATAACAACTATGGCATCTGTCAAATATTTCCCTGTCCTTGCATACAACTAACAAATTGCATTCAGTCTTCGCTTAGAGGTTAAGTATGCTGCTATACATTTTGCGCCGCTTATTAGTGGCCATTCCCACTTTATTATTCATCGCCTTGATCTCCTATTGGTTAATGCATATAGCCCCCGGTGGCCCCTTTGATATGGAACGGCCAATGCCTGAGATTGTCAGGGCAAACATTGAGGCGAAATTCCATCTCAATGAGCCTTTTCTGATTCAGTTCTATATCTATATCACTAATTTCATCCAGGGAGACCTGGGGCCGAGTTTCGTCTATCAGGATTTCAGTGTCACTCAATTAGTCGCACAATCTTGGCCAGTTTCGGCGATTCTGGGAGCCTTGTCCTTCGCCATTTCCGTACCACTGGGAATGTTGTTCGGCACTATTGCAGCACTCAATCGCAATTCCAAACTCGATTACCTGCTGATGTCACTGTCAATGACCGGGGTTGTAGTCCCAGCCTTTGTGCTGGCGCCAATATTAGTGACTATATTTTCAATTCACTTGGGCTGGCTCCCCGCAGGTGGTTGGGAAGGTGGTGATATCTCTTATATGGTTTTGCCGGTGCTTAGCCTAGCGATTGCCTCAATCGCCGGCATCGCCCGGGTGATGCGCGGCGCTATGATAGAAACACTGAATCAGCCCTATATTCGCACTGCGCGTGCCAAAGGTTTATCGACTGCCTATATATTGGCGCAGCACGCTCTGCGCCCTTCACTAATACCGGTAGTTGCGATGTTGGGCCCAAGTTTTGTCGCGGTCATTACCGGTTCGGTGATCATCGATATCTTTTTTGGTACCGGTGGAATGGGCCAGCACTTTGTCTCAGGGGCACTGAATCGCGATTACGGCTTAGTCATGGGCATCACTTTAATCGTGGCAACATTGACCATCTTATTTAATCTGATAGTGGATCTGCTGTACGCATTAATCGATCCACGGATTCGCTTGTAGGAGCACTTTATGCTGAAAAAAATATTTGACGACAAAGTGTTAGCTAATGTGCTTGAAAACTCATTAGCTACCGATGTACAGGGGCGCAGCTTGTGGCAGGCCGCCTGGCTGCGCTTTAAGAAAAACAGAGCGGCGATGAACTCAGTTTACATCCTCAGTTTTATTGTTCTATGTCTGATTTTTGGCCCTATGCTGACCTCCTTTAGCCATGAAGACATTGACTGGGCGATACTTGCTGATCCCTACGAACTGGGTAAACCATCGATCGAAAGCGGTCATTATTTTGGCACTGACGACCTGGGGCAGGACTTATTTGCCCGTACTATGCAAGGTGGGCGGCTGTCAATCCTGGTTGGTTTTATGGGGGCTCTGGTGGCCGTTGTGATCGGGTCTGTCTGGGGCAGTATTTCCGGTTTTGTCGGCGGCACATTAGACAGCGTGATGATGAGAGTGATTGAAGTTTTGGACTCAGTACCTTTTATGTTCATGGTGATTTTGTTTGTGACCCTTTTTGGCAATAACATCTACTTGATATTCATCGTCATTGGCATGGTCTCATGGTTGGGGATAGCCCGCGTGGTCCGAGGTGTGACATTTAGTTTAAAGAACCGCGAGTTTATCGAAGCCGCGCATTCCATTGGAGTCTCGCACTGGAAAATTGTATTTCGCCATATCATCCCCAATGTGCTGGGCATTGTGATGGTTTACGCATCACTGATGGTACCAGGTTTTATTATCTTCGAATCCTTTTTAAGCTTTCTTGGTCTGGGGGTGCAACCACCAGATACTAGCTGGGGAGTACTGATATCTGCAGGTGCAAAAACTTTGGATGTAGCGATCTGGCAACTGGCTTTCCCGTCACTGTTTTTAGTCACTACTTTGTTTTGTTTTAATTTTATCGGCGACGGTTTACGCGACGCTCTCGATCCCAAAGACCGTTAGGAGTCACTATGACTATTCTTTCGTTAAATAATATGAACGTGCGTTTTAATACCGACGACGGACAAGTGCATGCAGTGTCCGATCTTAGCTTCTCAATCAGCGCCGGAGAAACTTTAGGCATAGTCGGAGAGTCTGGTTCCGGTAAAAGCCAATCCGTATTTGCCTTAATGGGACTCACCGCAGATAACGGAGAGACCAGTGGAGAGGCTATATTTAAAGGACAGAACTTACTGACCTTGGATAATAGAGCACTCAATAAGATCAGAGCCTCAAAAATTGCTATGATTTTTCAGGATCCGATGAATTCTCTGAACCCTTTTATGCGCATTGGTAAACAACTGACTGAGGTTCTACAAAAACACAAAGGCTTAGGTTATCAACAAGCTTTTACAGAGTCGGTGAATATGCTCGATGCAGTGCGCATCCCCTCGGCAGCTCAGCGGATGAGTCAATACCCTCACGAGCTCTCCGGGGGGATGCGACAGCGTGTCATGATCGCCATGGCACTGTTGTGTAAACCGCAGCTGCTAATTGCCGATGAGCCTACCACAGCTTTGGATGTCACTGTACAAGCGCAAATTCTAGCGATGTTAAAAGAGCTACAGCGAGAATTTAACACTGCAATTTTATTGATCACCCACGACATGGGAGTGGTGGCAGAGATCTGCGATCGAGTATTAGTCATGTACGGTGGCCGAAAAATGGAAGAGGCGAATGTCGATGAGTTATTTGAGAGTCCAGCTCATCCTTACACCCGCGGTCTGCTTAGGGCTATCCCTTCAATCACCGAAGATTTGCCCGAGTTGCTGACAATTCCAGGCAATCCACCGAGTGCATTATTTGACACTAAAGGCTGTCCTTTTGAACCGCGCTGTCAGCAGGCAACGCAGCTATGTAAAACCACTACCCCCAGTTTCAATAACTTTTCCGCCAGCCGGGCAATCGCCTGTCACAACCAAAGCAGTTACGATTTAGCAGTGGGAGGTAGCGCCGCATGAAATCCGCAGAGTTATTGCTAAAAGCAGAGAATTTACAAGTGTATTTTAACTTACGTAAGTCCTGGTTTTCCTCGGGACCTGCGCCAGTGGTTAAAGCAGTAGACGGTATAAATTTAGAAGTTTATGCCGGCGAAACACTGGGTATTGTCGGTGAATCAGGTTGTGGTAAGTCGACTTTGGCCAGAGCGTTACTGCGCTTAATTGAGCCCACTGGTGGCAGTTTGCAGTGGTGCAATCAGGATATGCTGGCTTTTGACAAACGCCAATTAGTTAATAAGCGCCGTGAATTTCAAATGATTTTCCAGGACCCGGCCGCCAGCCTAAATCCCAGAATGACAGTGGCTGAGTGTATTGCAGAACCGCTATATACTCACGAGCCGCACTTGTCCAGAAAAGACATTGATGCACAAGTGATCAAGATGATGACCCGGGTTGGATTATCCGCCTCACAGCGCAACCGCTACCCACATGAATTTTCCGGAGGCCAGTGCCAGCGAGTCGGAATAGCCAGAGCACTGATACTTAAACCTAAACTGATCATTTGCGATGAGCCAGTCAGCGCCTTGGATGTCTCTATCCAGGCGCAGGTAATAAATTTACTTAAAGAGCTGCAAAAAGAGCTGAACTTGGCACTGGTAATGATTGCCCATGACCTGAGTGTGGTCAGACATATCAGTGACCGGGTCATGGTGATGTATTTAGGCAAGCAAATGGAGAGCGGCGATTATCGAGCGGTTTTTGATCGCGCCGCTCACCCTTACACCCAAGCGCTGTTATCCGCAGTCCCTATCGCCGACCCCAAGCGCTCACGCAACAGAGAAATTCAGCTGCTGCTTGGTGATCTGCCCTCGCCGATCGATCCGCCCAGTGGCTGTGTCTTCAGAACCCGCTGTCCACAAGCTAGCGACGGCTGCGCCGAACAAACACCGCTATTATCAGGCTCACACAGCCATCAGCTTTACTGCAACAATGTTCAAATTTAAACCAATATCAATCGGAAAATAAGCAATGACTGATTCTTTACCAATAATTCAACAGCGCCTGGATAACTTGCGAGAGCAAATGCAAAGCCGGCGCATAGATGCCTATTTAGTGACCAACGCCGACCCACACAACAGTGAATACTCTGCTGATCACTGGCTGGCAAGAAAATGGGTCTGTGGTTTTACAGGCTCTGCAGGTGATCTTCTAGTGACGCACTCCGGCGGCGGATTATGGACCGATGGTCGCTATTTTATTCAGGCGATTAAACAGCTTGAAGGTACCGGCATACAACTGTTTCGCAAGCGCATAGCTGGTACTCCCACTATAGCTGAGCACTTGGCAGATCAATTGGCTGCCAATAGCCGAGTCGGCGTCGATGGTCGCACTATTAATCAAATACAATTTGAAGAGCTAAAAGCAGCGTTCGCGGCGAAAAATATTGAGTTGATTATCACTGAAGACTTAGTCGCAAACATCTGGCAACAGCGCCCCGCCCGGCCCACTAATCCGGTCTTTATTCACGATATGCAATACGCAGGCAAAAGTACCGGGCAAAAGCTTGCTGACATTCGCTCTTTGATGCTGCGTGACAAAGTAGACCAAGTATTAATTACAGCCATCGATGATGTGATGTGGCTAATGAATATACGCGGCCGGGACAATGCTTTTTTTCCGGGATCCGAAGCTTATGCGCTGCTTAGCCAGAATACGGCGAAACTGTTTATGGACAGCAAAAAACTGCCAGCTGCCGTTTGTAAGGTATTACTGCAACAGGGGGTGAGCTGTTGGGATTATCATGAACTGCCTGACACTCTGGCCCTGCTGGATACCCACAAGAACCTTAAATACTCTGCTTATTCTAGCAACTCTCTGCTGGTCAGTCGGATTCATCCGGGGGTCACTTGTATTGCGGGCGACACTTATGCGCAGCGCGGTAAGATCGTCAAAAATGCCATAGAGTCAGAACAGCTGCAACTCGCACTTAAATATGACGGTACTGCGATAGTGCAGTTTATGCGCTGGCTGGATGAAAATGTTCACAGTGGTGAAGTAACAGAGCTCAGCGCCGAACGGCAACTGCGCAGTTACCGTAAAGCATTGCCAAACTATATCTGTGACAGTTTCAGTACTATTGCCGGTTACGCGGAGCACGGCGCCATTATGCACTATAGCGCAACCTCTAATTCAAATAAAATCATCGGGACTGATAATTACTTTCTACTCGACTCCGGAGGACAGTACTTAGGCGGTACTACCGATATCACCCGCACCTTCTCATTTTGTGAGTTATCTGAACAGCAAAAAATTGATTACACTCTGGTGTTAAAAGGGGTTATTCGACTGACCCAAACTAAGTTTTTAAAGGGAACCGCTGGCAATAACCTGGATATTATGGCTCCCGGCGCGCTGTGGCAGCAATGCGTGGATTATAAATGTGGTACCGGACACGGAGTGGGGATCTGTCTGAATGTGCACGAGGGGCCCCAAAACTTGTCTCAATCAGTAAAAGATAACGAACCTTTAGTTCCTGGAATGACGATTACCGTTGAACCCGGTGTCTACCGCGAGGGGGAATACGGCATCAGGATCGAAAACATACTGCAAGTTGTGCCTGTAGCAGAAAACCAATTCGGCGTTTTCTACGGCTTTAAAACCTTAACTTTGGCACCTATAGCAACAAATCAGATTATCTCTGATTTGCTAAGCAAAGAAGAGCAGTTATGGTTGAACGACTATCACCTGCGAGTAGCCGAAGAATTAACACCTCTTTTGCAGCCTATTGATCAGCAGTGGCTGGCCGGGGCGACTCAGCCTATATAGTTGATTTAAATACATGACTAAGCTCTGCCTGACGCCTTGTTATAACAGACAGTTTAGCCATAACTGTAAATAACCCCAAAAAGTCCGCAGCCTATATTGAGTTAAAGCTGCGGTTTTTTTAACTGGGATCAAGCTCATGGAGAGCAGTCATGTCAATTAAATACAAACTCACTTTAAGTACTTTGTTACTGGTGGTCAGCCTATTAGTGCTTTTATCGGTAAAAGCATATACGACCACATATACAAATGGACTCTCCAAAGGGGTCGCACTTATTGCCTCCATTGAAGTTGATATTTTAGAGTTACGACGCGATAAAAAAGATTTCATCGCCCGAAAGCAATTAAAATATTTAGAAAAGCATCAAAAACACAGCGTCACTTTGATAGATGATATGCACGCTCTAGAAAAACTGTTCGAAAAATACGATCTGCAAAAAAACGATTTAAGCCAACTCGAAGGGGCCGTTAAAAATTACATCAACCTTTTTGCGCAGCTTATAGAACAGCAAAAAACCATCGGTTTTGATGCCACTTCAGGACTTTACGGTATATTGCGCGACGCATCTCATCAAGTGGAAGCAGAAGTAAAAAAACTTCCCGAAAAGCATTTAATCAGTTTATTACAGTTACGCAGGGCCGAAAAAGATTTCATGTTGCGCCTTGACCCTAAATACGTCGCTAAATTTAATCAATACTATCAGGACTTTCTCGGGCAGCTTTCAGCAGAACCACAAACCGCAAAGATACTCAGCCAATACCAGAGTAACTTTATCGCCTTAACCCAGGCCTACCAAGTAATGGGCATGAAGCCCACCGAGGGAATACTGGGGCAAATGCGCGACGCGGCACATAATATTCAAACATTATTAACCAAGTTAGTGACTGATACCAAAGGCCAGCTACTCGATACTACTGCGACTATGGATAATTTATTTTACCTGCTGTTTATCGTCATATTATTCATTGTGGTGAGCGTCTCGGTCATTCTTGGTAAAAGCATTTTACTGCCGATCAATAATTTGCGTAATTTAATGGTCACTATCAGCACTACAAATGTATTGTCTTTGCGGGCAGATGATAGCGGTAAAGATGAGATCGCAGAGATGTCCCGACAATTTAATATCATGCTCAGTCAGTTCTCAACTATTATCAATCAAGTCAATTTATCGGTAAATACTCTCAATGGCGCTACTGCAAGTTTGTCCACTAACATCAGCGATAGTAATGCCGGTGTAGAACAACAGATAGATGAAACGGCGAAAGTTTCAACAGCCATGTCGGAGATGGTATCGACCATCGATGAAATTGCAAAGAACACCACGGATACTGCAACAAAAGCCCTGGAAACCAATAAGAGTGCCCTCAATGGCCAACAGGGAGTACAGGAAACAATCGAGCAACTGGCATTGCTGTCACAGAACTTGGAAGCCTCTGAAGAGCAAGTAACAAAACTGGTTTTGGACAGTGAAAACATCGGCACTGTACTGGATGTAATCCGCAGTATTGCCGATCAGACTAATCTTTTAGCCTTAAATGCGGCCATTGAAGCGGCGAGAGCGGGTGAGCAAGGCAGAGGTTTTGCGGTGGTTGCAGACGAAGTGAGAACGTTAGCCAGTCGCACTCAGGAATCCACCCGGGAAATTGAATCCATCATCAATAAATTACAAAACCGTACCCAGAACATGGAAAGCTTATTCAGTAATTGCCTGGCTCAGGGGGAGCAAAGTTCAGAAAAAGCCAGTGCCGCCGGCCTGATGCTCAATGAAATCACCGATCACACGACCTTGATTACCGATATGACTAATATGATAGCCGCAGCCATAGAACAGCAGAGTTCAGTTGCCAGCGAAGTTAATAGCCGAGTCGCTTCAATTCGTAGCATTACCGATCAGGCACTGGAGTCCTCTCAGCAAAATGCGCAAATGAGTGAAGAGTTATCTAATCAGTCCAGTGAGCTACATCGCTCTGTTGAAATTTACCAGCAGAATTAGGCTGCTAAAAGCTGCAAACATTGAACTAAATCAAGATTTGCAGCGCAGCAATACAATTGACTATGTTTACAGCAGATCTTTTACACTAGAGATGATCTTATTACACAATCCATAGTCAACTGCCTCTTGTGCAGTCGTCCAATTATCCCGGTCTATATCTTTGATCACTTGATCAAAGCTTTGTCCAGTGGCGTCGGCAATCACTTGTGCCAGTCGTTTACGCATAATGATTATTTGTTCTGCTTGAATGCGAATATCCGATGCCTGCCCGGTGATACCGCCGCTAGGTTGGTGAATTAAAAACCGCGTATTGGGCAGGCAATATCTATCGGCTTTGTCTACCGCCAAATAAATATGGGTGCCGGCACTGGCGACAAAACCTGTACCTATCACTATCACTCGAGGCTTTATAAATTTAATCATATCGTGGATAGAATCACCGGATTCCACATGCCCACCCTGAGAGTTTACAAATAATAATATGTCGTCATCACTAGCAGCAGCAAGGGCCAGTAATTGACTGCAAACTCGCTTCGCCATCTTTTGTTCGATTTCTTCGCAAATAATAAGCTGGCGACTCTCAAACAGTTTCTCTTCGATAGGGTTAGTTCGATCCATGTATGACTCCTAATAATAAAAACGTCGATCAATGAATTTTCGATAGTTTTTGCTATCGATGACTTTCATATGACAAAAAATGAATCACCATACTAAAGTATTTGCTGATTCTAGCAATGAGTTAATTTATTGAACTGTATTAAAAATAGCACGAAATCTGTGCATAGCCATGAATAGGCACTGAAAGTATAAGAGCATTGCTGGATGCTAAATTGCACGCAGATAATTTTTGCTGAAATCAACCCTAAAGTCGCAGCAATGGCCACAACTGCGGCTATTTATTGCCTGTGTTTTGAGCACTTACTTTGAAATAACTGCTGATAATTCGCTTATAAGTACCGTCTTCTATCATCGCTGCAAAAACACCGATAACAGTGTCAATACAGATCTGTTCAAAACTTAAACTGTCAGTCAGATTGATATCTAGCAAACTTTTCACGTAAATCTAGCGGCCAGAGTATCGATTTAGGCACAGCCTGCTGCAAAGAGACAAAAACCAAAGTGATCTTGGCCTCCAGCCGTAACTGTGCTGCGCAGCTTACCTGCAACTGTAAATTAACACTTTTGGCACCGATGCTCTCTACCTGCAACTTAAAGTCCAGGCGGTCTTCTAAAAAGCTCGGTGCTTTAAAGTTAGTTTCAATCGCCGCTGTCGGCACGCCCACTTTTTCAGTTAAGTGCATTTTAGCAAATGAATACTGCAACTCGTCGGCAAACCACTGCTCGACCGTGGCATTGATCATTTCAAAATACCTTGGATAAAAAACAATCCCGGCCGGATCGCAGTGCTGAAACAAAACCCGCTGGACTAAATGATACTCAGCCATAAAATTAAACCTCTCCTTTTTACTCACTACTTGCTATTTTTACTTCCAACTTCCTACATCCGTCTTCCTACTTCCCTTCAAACCCCCAAATAGCGGCTGCGTACTTGCTCATTCAACTGCTCAGGATTACCGCTAAAGACCGTTTTACCTCGCTCTAATATGATGCAGTGATCTGCGATCGGCAACAGTTCTTTGAGAGTTTTATCAACGATCAAAATCGACTGACCAGATTCTTTTAGCTGCTTCCCCGCCCGCCATATTTCCTGGCGGATAACCGGTGCCAGCCCCTCGGTTGCCTCATCCAGAAT
>ASZI01000321.1 GCA_000416315.1 Osedax symbiont Rs2
CCGCGATCGAGCAAGCTTAAAGTGCTGCTGGAGAAACTCGGGTCTATGGTAATACCGTAGGCTCCATAAGCGTATTGCAGCAGTGGATTAGTGCCATCTCGATTAAACAAGCTCTTTCGATAGACAATAGAGACGGGAACTTCAGCACCATCACGAGCCTCTACCAAGATGCGTTCACTGGCGTAGTTTGTAGGTGAAAAATCACCGGGTACAGACTGCTGTTTTAGCAAGCTGCGCTGACCTGTGGCCAGCTCAAATTGATACCAGGAGCCCGGGGTAGTCAAACTCGAATAGTAAATACGCACACTGGAACTATCCGGATCAGGGTTATCCCCCAGCGATGAGAAGTAACAAGCATCATCAAAATTTAATGCATAGCTGTTAGCTGATTCATTAATCCCTTGAACGACAAAGCGAATCTGGCCGTTTTCTCTTAAGGTCAAAACGTAGTAGTGATTAAATAATTCAACGCCTTCCAGTAACACGCTGTCGCTGTGCGCCAATATTTCAAGCCACTTTGACTGATCGGCCACATCCTCGGATTTGGCGCGCATTAAGCGAAAGTTTTGCGCCTGCCAGTTTGTCACTATGTAGTAATAATCGCCTAATTTATCTACTTGGTACTCATGCATGGGAGTATAGGCAACTAAAGATGAAAAACTCCCCAGCGGATGATTCGCATCTAGGATCAGAGTATCGGATGAGTCAGTGGCATCCAAACAAATAAACAGTACGCAATCGTCGCGACTTTTGCCCAAACTCATATAAAAACTGTGGTCTTGCTGCTGATAAACTAATTCATCGACGGCCTGTTCTGTGCCCATTTTATGCCGGTAAACCTCAGTGCCCAACAGTGTCTGCAAGTCTTTTTTGACGTAAAATACGTACTGGTTGTCATTGCTCCAAACTAAGTCGCCCTCAGTATCGTGCAGCTCATCAGCCAGTAGTTCAGCGCTGGCTATGTCTTTAAAGTAAATACTGTAAATACGACGGCTGTCAGTATCTTCGGAAAAACATAAAACCTTATCATCTGGGCTAATCGACAGTTCACCCATATCATAAAAGTCATGTTGCTCAGCGCGCTGATTGACATCCAGTAACAAGGTTTTATCGGCTCCGGTCGCACTACTGGCCCGATAAAAGCTGGCAAACTCTTGCTCGCCACTTATTTGTGTATGGTACCAATACTTTCCATCGCGGGCCGGGATACTATTGTCATCTTTGACTATACGCGCTTTAAGTTCTTCAAAAATTGTCTGCTGCAATTGCTCATGAGACATAAGCAGCGCCTGTGCATAGCTATTTTCTGCTTCAAGATGAGATAGAATCTGTTTATCGCTGCGACTGTCATCGCGCATCCAGTAATAATTATCGACACGTAGGTGATCATGAATTTGCATTTCATGGCTGATTTTTTTCGCCACTGGCGCTTTTACGTCTGCTGCTTGGGCTGCTTGATAGGACACTAGTGAATACTCATATTGGTGACTGGAACGGTTGTGATGCTCGATAGCGGCTAAGTGTAACTAAAGTCACTGAATAAAGGTATGGGAGGGCAAGTCGTAAGTAAACCTAGCTGTTTAATGATTGCTGTAATTCTAAATAGGCAGACAACGTTTGCTGTAGCTCAAAGCGCTCGGCAATACTGGCTTTTGTGTTTTTTAACATACGCTGATAGTGGTTAATGGTTTGCTGTAGATAATTATGCTGCAGCGCAGTGGCATTATCCCACATCAGAGACCCTCTGGCCTGGATAAGGTTGTCGCCTACTGTGCTAGCTTCACAGCTTTTGAGTAAGTGAATAATTTCATAATACCATTTGCTTTCTTTGATCAGAATCTCGTTGTGCAGCAGCAGCGGTAATTTTTGCAGAGCTGAGCGCAATTTGTATTGATGGCGCAGCGGGCAGAGCAGGAATTCCAGATTGTGCCCGGGGAACTTTGCCAATAAGTGTTCAACCATACGCTGACTCAGCTCACCGCCAACACCGGCGATTATTATCAACTGCGACTGCCCAAGCGCAACTTCATCAAGCGGCAGATCCAACACATCCAGAGTATGTACTCGCCACTGCTGCTGCACAGGAAACTGCTGCTTTAGAGTAAGACTCAGCTGCGCCATAATCGAAGGTACTCTATCGACAAAGTGTAGTTGCTCAGCGGCGCCGCGCTTTAATAGCGTCATCCCCAACTGGCCGTGGTCACAGCAACAATCCCATATATGTTGGTAGTTTTTAGTTACCAGGCTGTCGATTGTCTGTAAGCGTTTACTGATCTTCAAAATCTTCTCTATATCTGGGCGAGCTGTTGTTGATCTAATCTTCGATTAGCCAATTTAGTAGCGGGCTATTTTACAATTTGGCACGCAGAAGTCACTGCCATTGGATGATTATTAGTTAATTAGTACCTGCAGTGATGTCAAGGTGACAGTCGGTAGTCGGATTTTGAAAGTTTAATTGGGGATAAATTTTGATCAGAACACGGCTATCTGAAACGTGCCAGCATATAAGGCACTATTAGTTTGTGAACTGGGGTGACAAACAGCATATAGATTTTTCCATAAACATTGTGAGTATGAACCACGGCAGAAATCACAATGGACTCCCCGCAACTGTTGTCCTTATAAAGGGATATTTTAACTTCTAGGTGCTTATCGTTATCGCCGAGAATGACTTCGGTATCGTTGACAGATAATAGTGTAAATATGCCAACTCTATCGCCGATTTGATATTGCTGGCTGATTTTATCACTTATCCGTAGATCGCCCAGGTCCTTAAGGCCGAGTTTGCAGACCAGTTTATTGCGCAGCAACATAAAAAAATTGATCCAAGCGGGGGTTTTAGATAGATGTCCCAGCCATATTTGCAGTGACGAGCGACCAAGATATTTTGTGGCAACACGGTGGGAATCAACGTAATAAGCCCCTGCCGACATTGCATAAATATTACTATCCACGGGGGTTGGTATTTTCTCAACTGTTGCTTTCATGGCTTTCTTGCCCTATAACGCTTATTCAGTTCTAAAAGACGGCGAACATATTAACATACTGTAATCTGTCTCTAAGCGCGCCCGCCCCCCCCCTAAAAAAGCCGCCGCACTGTTGATCTGCTTTTTAGTACGCAACCCCAATACGCTGTTTAGGGTATAAATTACTCTCAACTACATCCATAAGAGCGACTGCATAATCTGCCACTGATATTTTGCTTTCACCTTGCTCATCCGTTAACAGCTGATCTTTTCCCACCCGGTAAGGTGCCTGTTTCTCCCCGGGGAATAACAGTGCCGCTGGTGAGATAAAAGTCCAGTTTAATCCACTGTTGCTGCTCTGAAAAACCTCTAACGCTCTACCCATGCCCAGCGCTTCAGCTTTATAATCTTCGGGAAAATCTACACTGGAGACCAGCTCCACCCCCGGTGCAACTTTCAGGCTACCAGCGCCGCCCACCCAAACTAATCGATCGGCATCTGTATCAGATAATTCTGCCAGGTAGCGCTGCGCCGCTTTGACAAAGATTGTCTGATCACCATCGTGACGTCCAGATACTGACGAGACAATCACCTCAGCCCCAGATACAGCCTTGGCCAATGAGCTGTTGGCATCAGTAATATCAAATTTTCTCACTTCAATATCAGTCTCTGTTACTTTGTCAGGGTCGCGAACCAATGCTATTAGCTGGTGCCCTCTTCTTTTTGCCTCTTGTAATACTTCGTTTCCCACCCAACCTGCAGCACCGACAATTGCAATTTTCATTATCTGTTTCTCTTGTGTTATTAACGTTGGCTGTAGTTTAATAGCTAACAAAATAGAGATAAATATTGATAACAGACACATATTGTATCGAAAAAAGACACCAATAATGAATAAATTCATCGCCATTAACAGCTTTGTCGAAGTTGCTAGCCAGCAGAGTTTCACCAGAGCTGCAGATCAGCTGCAATTGAGTCGGCTGCAGGTATCTCGGCACGTACAGGAAGTAGAAGCTTGGCTACAACAACGCCTATTGCACAGGACAACCCGTCGTGTAAGCCTTACTCCTGCCGGAGAAGAGGCACTGCTCTATTGTCAGCGTATTTTGAGTGAAGTGAGTGCCTTAGAGCTGAATGCCCATGAGAAAATCCAGCAGTTATCAGGCAGCATTCGCATTGCCGCTCCCATAGGTTTTGCCGGGAAACTGATGTTAACAGCAGTCGAGAAATTTACCCAACTGCATCCAAAAATTAGTATAGATATAGTCGCTTCGGATAACTTTCAGCAATTGGTAGAAGACAGAGTTGACATCGCATTACGTTTTACTGAGCAGCCCGATGCATCGCTGATAGCCAGGAAATTGATGCGCTTAGAGTCGGTGTTGTGCGCCGCCCCCCGATACCTGCAAGAACATGGAATACCTCAGCACCCGCGAGTGCTGTCTGAGCACAACTGTTTTGTTCACTTAAAGCAAAATCAGTGGAGCTTTGTGCAAGACCAACAAGTTTTCCAGGTCGATGTTTGCGGGAATATTCAAGCCAACTCACTCGATATATTAATCGCATCCGCGATTAACGGAAAAGGTATTGTCAGAGTTCCCTGCGACTTGGCCAACCCTTTAATTAAAGCGGGAAAATTAACCGCAATACTGACAGATTTTACCCAGTGGCGTTACTCTCTGTGGGCACTCTACCTGTCACGCAGTTATCAATCGACCAAAGTGCGGGGTTTTATTGATTTCTTAGTGCAAGAGTTTCAGGATGATATTTTTTTAGTGCAGCGATAAAATTGGCACAAATCAAAAATGAGCCGAATATAAATATTTTCTATTTTTGTCCTGCAAACAACGCAGCACTGCTTGCACATTTTTTCTACGCAACTAAAGCTAAAAAATAATGCGATTTTTCTATTTAACTGCTGTGGAATCTTTACCTAATTTATTCACTATAGTTTATAGTTAACTTCATAATTAGTTGTGTGCCACAGTCCCAAAGGTAGCCATATAGTGTTTAATTTATTTAAAAAACAGTTACCTAAATTAATCATCTGGCTGTTGCTAGCTCTATCGATTGCCGCCAACAGCATTGAGCAAAAAATTCACTTACAGCAAAAGAACAAAATATGACAGGCATTGAAAATTTGAGTAATCATCAGCTCAGTGACAGCGCAAGCCTTTTGCTGCAATGCGTCGCAAAGGAATTTAGCAGCGACTGGCAAGGCACTAGCTACACAGCTGAAAAATCATCTGCCACAGAGCAATTAACTCTGCGTGCAATCTATAATATCGATGCCCCACATAGCCACTGCTGCTGTAGTAAAATTTGGTCCAAGAGTAAGTTGTTACTAAAAAGCTGTAATTGTGCATTTGTAAGTATTAAAACGACTGGAGAATTTAATGCAAATTATGCTAAATACAGTCTTTAATGCAGTTTCGCTAATTGATATAGAGATTCGCTAATGCTGCCTTTACGTCAACAATTAGGTTATCGCAACTTCAAACTCGCGTTAATAATGATGCTGGGGTTGAGTATTGTCTCATCTTCAGTGCAGATCATCGGTGACTGGCGCAATAGTCAGCAGAACTTCGAAAGTTCGATCAAACGCACTATAGGCTTATTGGAAGAATCGGCCACACAGGCGACTTATCAGCTGGATAAAGTGTTAGCGCAACGAATTATTGCAAGCCTACTTAAAGACCCGACCATCCACAAAGCAGAACTAACGGATGACTTTGACAATTCTCTGGCACTACTGGAAAAACCTATCCAGGCATCATCATGGGGCTGGCAAGCTAAAGTGTTCGCCGACCGCTTTCGCTACTATAACCACCCTTTGATTTTAGCCGAGCAAGATATAAAGACCGGATACTTAAAAATCACCGCTGATTTATCCGTGGTCACTGAAGACTTACGACAACGCAGCTTGCAAGTAATTTATATCCAATTATTGGGATCGCTGTTAACTGCCGGGCTATTCTTTGGTGTCTTTTACTTTTTTGTCACCCGTCCTATTACCCGCATCAGCAGTAGCTTAGCCCTGTTACAAACACACACAGACGATGGCGAGTTACAGTTGCTGCCATCCCAGCCTCGCCAGGATGAACTAGGCTTTCTGGTAGATAGTTTCAACGCTATGTTAGCCAAAGAGACCCAGGCTAAACAGACCCTTAAAGACAGCGAGGCGTATTTTCGCGCGGTCATGGAACAGGCCAGCGACATTATTTGTCTGATGGATGCGCAGGGCAACATAATCAACATCAATGCCAGTGGCTGTCTGGCGTTAAAATATCAAAAACAACAACTGTTGAGCCTGTCGCTGTTTGACCTTAGCAGTACAGAGCATCACAGTGATCTGCAACGAATGCTCGATCAGGTAGATTTTAAAGAGTCCACTACCCTGGAAATTGAACTGCTGTGTAGCGATCAAACTATCTATTTGGTAGAGGCACGCTTCGTATTGGTTGAAGTCAACGGTAATACTTGTCTGCTCTGCTCATCCCACGATATAGGCAAGCGCAAGTCGGCAGAAGCGCGAATCAAGTACCTGGCCTTTTACGACTCTCTAACTGACCTGCCCAATCGGCAATTACTGACCGATCGTATCACTCAGGCACTGAACACAGCGAAGCGCTATCAGCACAATGGCGGGGGACTGTTTTTGGACTTGGACAGATTTAAACTGATCAATGACTCTCTGGGGCATGGCATAGGTGACGACCTGCTCAAACAAGTGGCTGCGAGGCTAAAGTCTTGTCTGCGCCGCGAGGATACTGTCGCCAGGCTTGGCGGTGATGAATTTGTAATTCTACTGCCGGAAATTGCCGACAATAAAAACAATGCCACTAACGCTATTCAAGCAATGGCCACTAAATTGCTGCACTCGTTTAAACTACCTTTTGTGGTTCAAGAGCACAAATTGTATGTCTCAACTAGCATAGGATTGACCTTATTTCCTCAGGAGGTAGAAGTCACTATCGACGATTTACTGCGCCAGGCCGATACCGCTATGTATCAATCCAAGCGTCAGGGTCGTAATCAAATCTGTTTCTACTTACAGGAACTGCAAGAATCGGTCAACCAGAGGCTCACCTTAGAAAAAGACCTGCACCACGCACTAGAATTTGATCAGTTTGAACTCTACTATCAACCTCAAGTTAACATCGATGGTGAAATAGTCGGCATGGAAGCACTGATCCGCTGGCAGCACCCGGAGCGTGGATTTGTACCGCCGGACAATTTTATCGGGGTGGCTGAAGAGACCGGATTAATCCTGCCAATAGGTCAGTGGGTTCTTGAGGAGGCGGGGCGTCAATTGGTTATTTGGCAGAATCAGGGGCTGCCCGAAAAGTTTGAACGCCTGGCAGTCAATATCAGCCCTAAACAGTTTATCCAGCACGACTTTGTCGAACAGGTTATCAATTTACAGCACAGTGGTGTCGATCTGTCACTGCTATGCCTGGAAATTACTGAAAATATGTTAATCGAAAACATAGAAACAGTCACTCAGACGATGCAGAAGCTAAAAGATCTGGGCTTGTACTTTTCTATCGATGATTTTGGCACCGGTTATTCTTCGTTGCGCTATTTAAAATCGCTGCCACTGGATGAGCTAAAGATTGATAAATCTTTTGTCCAGGATATTCGCACTGATGCCAACAGTTTAACCATAGTAGAAACTATTATTATGATGGCTAACAGTATGCGCCTCGATATTATTGCAGAAGGTGTTGAAACTAAAGAAGATCAAATTCAGTTGGAATCTTTAGGTTGCTACCGTTTTCAGGGCTACCTCTACAGCCGCCCACTGAATGTAGTTGATTGCACGAAATTACTCGAAACTCCAGAGATGCTGATTCAAGAGCAGACCTTATAAGTGCCCGATTACCTCAGTGCTGGCAAGTAACCATTTATACTGCACTGGCTGTATTCTAGGGTTCTTTAATAGATCGCATTGAGCTTTAGTATCAACCCAATCAGACATCAGTGCATAATGAGATCTCATCTCCCCAGAATGTAGTCATAGCTTGCATTAGTTCAGCGCTATCGGCACTGCTGTAGCATTTAATCTCGCCTTTTACTTTCCCTGAATTGCGTAAATTTAGCTGATTCAAGCGATTTTTCAGCTGCAGGGCCACCGCAATTGCCGTATCAATAATAACGACATCCCTGGGGGTCACTTTTTCTATGCTTGATCGTAAAAATGAAAAATGAGTACAACCTAGTACTATCTGATCACAACCTGCTACTAACAGCGGCTTTATATATTTCTCTGCCACAGTGACTGCCTCCTCGCTGTTGTGCTTAAGCCCTTCAACTAAAGTCACAAACTCAGGACAGGCGATACTCAATACTGTTACTTTTTGTGAAAACCTGGCTGTTAGCTGCTGCAGGGAGTCGCTTTGTAAACTTTGCGCAGTGGCAAGAACGCCGATAATCCCACTCTTACTTTGCTGCGCTGCAAGTTTAATACCCGGTTCGACTCCAATGATTGGCACCCTAAACTTTGCCCGCAAAAGCTTGATTGAGTTAACAGTCGCTGTGTTGCAGGCAATAACAATTGCCTTACAGCCTTGCTTTAGCAAAAAATCGACAATGTATTCACAGCGTTGAATAATAACTTCTGGCGATTTAACCCCATAAGGGTTGAACGCCATGTCCGCGAAGTAAACTAAATTTTCGCTGCCAAGGGTCGCCCGGATAGCCCGGCCAATAGAGAGCCCGCCTACCCCGGAATCAAATATTCCAATCGGCTGTTGTGTTTGCATGTACGTCAATATTCCCAACAGATAATTAGCCGCCCACTAACATGCAGTAAAGCATTTGCAGGCGCTAACATTAAGACTATTTTATCAGCGAGTTGCCAGTGAGCGCTGCTCCTCTATTCCCATAGAGATCAACAGTGGTTCAGCTGATTGCTGGCGATCGATGAAATCTTGCTTGCAACTGAGTCCCTGCCAGTTTATCTGAATCAAACTCTGCGCCACCGCCCCTCCCAAAGTGGCACCTGGGCCCAAAACTATCAGCCGCTGTGGGGCAAACTCGCGCACAGCCACTTGCAGCGCTTTGGTGAAATCGTAAGTGCCAATGACTTGTTGCCCCAAAGTGTAATCCCATAACTGCTGAGTATCTGTGGAATGCGGTTGCCATATGTGACCCCGGCCATCAATCAACGGCAAGTCACCTTGCATGAACAGTTCAGGGGGTAAACTCTGCTGACCCATGTCGGCAATAGGTTGCAATAGCGGGCAGTGGAAAGCACTGTGGTTGTGCAAACGCATCGGGAAGCGCTCTTGCTCAACGGGCAGTAACTGACCAAGCTGTTTCAACGCTGACTCATTGCCGGCGTAAACTAAAAAACCTCCCAGTTCGATAGAGATATACAACTGGCAGTCGCTGTGGCTATTGACTTGTTGCATCACATCTAAGAGCATCTGCCGACGACCGGGAATTTCCCGCCACTGCTGATCGCACAGAGGGTAGATCACTTGCCCGCCATTGAGATGCTTGTGCATCAGTGTTCCCATGCTATTAATCAGCTGCAATGCACTGGGCTCGGACAATGCATTGGCACAGCCCAGTGCCACATACCAACCGAGCGAGTTACCAGTGACGGCCACTAGATCATACTCATCTCGGTCAATGGATAAAAAATCGGCATAGGCACAGGCATACACCAGCGCAGAGGCATTATCACCGCGCGTGTGTTTGCTCATGCTGTAGCTGTCGGCTCCATCCAGTTCAGTGATCGGAACTTGCGAACATGCTTCCCTATAGTTATCTATACCCTGAATCAGTCCTTGTTTATCACTGTGCCAGCGACCTAAATATCCCAATTCAGTCTTATTATAAGTGCCTCTGCCGGGGCAGATCACTAATGCGGTTTTTTTAGCCAATGCCCTGCTCCTGCCGAATTTCTTCGATATTATTTTCAGTTTTCGAGGTTAACTGCAGCGCCGCACTGACAATGCTGTCGCAGCTTGGCAAGGTGACTGTCGCCGCCTTTCCCAGAGCAATAAAACTATCGGCGGCTGTCACTCTTTGCAACTTGGGACTGTGCTGACACTGCTCACTGAACAGAGCGATCAGCGCCTCACTTTGGGAGCCTGTTATGCGGCACTCATCGACCACCAAAATGTGTTTGCACTGGGCAACTGCCTTTAACAGCCCCTGCTCGTTTAACGGCGCCAACCAACGTAAGTCAATGACTCTGATATCCATTTGATATTTTTTCTGCAGAATTTGTTGCGCCTGACGCGACAGGTAATAACCATTGCCGTAACTGACTATCGCCAGTTCTGTACCTTCACCGTGCTGACCTATCTGACCTAATTCAATTCGCTGTTGTGCATCCGGTGATGGATATTTTGACATCCATAATCCGTCTTCCGGTTGATGCAAATCACGACTCATATACAGTGCAATAGGCTCAATAATAACGATAATCCGCTGTTCCTGGATTGCCAAGCGCACACACTCGCGCAACATAAGCACTGCATCTGCACCATTACTCGGACAGGCGATTATTATCCCTGGAATATCGCGCAAAACTGCCAGCGAGTTGTCGTTGTGAAAGTGCCCACCAAAGCCTTTTTGATAGCCCAGTCCCGCTACGCGAATAATCATTGGGTTAGTGTATTGGCCGTTCGAGAAGAAACTTAAAGTAGCCGCCTCCCCGCGCAGTTGATCTTCTGCATTGTGTAAATAGGCGAGAAATTGAATTTCCGGAATAGGTAAAAAGCCATTGTGAGCCAGACCAATCGCCAGACCTAAGATACTCTGCTCATCCAGCAAAGTGTTGATGACCCGGTCGGCGCCAAAACGAGAGTGCACTTTGCCAGTGACATTGTAGACGCCACCTTTGGGGCCAATGTCTTCACCGGCCAGCACTATGTTTTTATGCTGCAACATCAAATCACTGATCGCCCAGCTGATCAGTCGCGCACAATGCTGTGGCTTGGTCATCGCCAGGGCGTCAGTGGCGAAAATCTGCTGGCGCTGGTCCTCATCAATTGCTACATGTTTAAAGTGAGCAGTTTTCGCTGGAACAATCGAGGCCATCACTTGTTTCGCTGTTATCAGCTTAGGCCGCAGCGCCGCCTCTATAGCAACCCGCTCGACTCTCTCGCCGATCCGCTTGTACAAGTCTAATATCTGCCCGGCGCTCATCAGACCCTCGCCGATCAGAAGACTGGCGCTGTGCAGTAGCGGATCATTGCTCTCGTCACGTTCTACATCCGCTTTGCTCATATAAGCCGTTTGCACATCTGAGCCTGCGTGACCGTACAAACGTACACAGGTCATATGCAAAAACACCGGCTTGCGGGGTTTTCGTACTTGGTATTCGACCTCGCGGGCAGCTTTGTAGGTATCTAATATATCCAGGCCATTACAGCGCACATAATTCAGCCCCGGGCGCTGGAAAAACCCCGCCTCTATCCAGCCTCCTGGGGTTTTGGTGGATATACCTATGCCATTGTCTTCACAGACAAACACAATCGGCATCGGAATATTTTGATAACTTGACCAGCAAGCGCTATTAAAAGCCCCCTGTGCAGTAGAGTGGTTGGCCGAGGCATCGCCAAAACTTGCCAGCACTACAGAATCAGTTTGCATCTGCAATTGCTCGGGCCGATGACGTCGACTTAGGCCTACACTGTAGGCTGCCCCTACCGCTTTAGGTAGATGTGAGGCAATAGTACTGGTTTGCGGGGGAATAAACAGCGCCTTGGAGCCCAGTACTTTGTGGCGACCACCGGAGATAGGATCGTCAGCTGAAGCACTAAAGCTTAACAACATGTCCCAGATAGGTGTCTGGCCCGCGAGCAGCTTAGAGCGCTGAATCAAAAAGGCGGCGTCACGGTAGTGCAAAAACGCCATGTCATCGACTCTAAAGGCGGCTGCAATTGCCGCATTGCCCTCGTGTCCGGAACTGCCTATGGTATAGAAACCTTCGCCACGAGCCTGCATTTTTCTCGACGTTCGATCTAACTGACGACTCAATAACTGGCTTTCAAAAATTTCTATTAACTTGGCTGTACTTAGCCCTGATTCCGCCAGGCTGACATCTGACAAACGCGGTGGCAAATTACCACTGGCTAGCTTGGTAGTAAAGTTGTTGTGTACAACTTCTGCGCGATCCATAAACAAACTCCATTCAATCAAATCCGCCTGGGCTAGAGCTAAGTTTAAGGTTAAATTGAGTAACCTCAGGCCGACATATTAGTTTTTTTTCATGAGTTTAGCCGCTATAGAATAGCGCTTATGGCGTTTTTTTAGCAATCTTTTTTCAGGCTATTTATGCGACGCTACCAGGCACTTGGAATAAACACATAACCCTTTGACCGGATGGTCTTTATCTTTTTCGGTGCGCGGGCATCGTCAGCCAGTTTTTTGCGCAATTGGCTGATTCTATTGTCAGTGCTGCGTTCAAGTCCGTCGTGTTCCAGGCCTCTGATATTTTGCGCAATATAGTCACGGGAGAGGATCTCTCCGGGGTTTTTCGCCAGCAGCAGCAACACTTCAAACTCTGCCGCAGTAATCTCTATTTCATGCTGCTCCAGCGACACGGTACGTCTGGCAGCATCTATCTCTAATGCGCCGAAGTTAAGCAACTCTTGAGTCGCCGTAACTGTTTCAGCACGGCGCAAAAACGCTTTAATTTTAGCCAGTAATAAACGCGGTTTCACCGGCTTGATTAAATAGTCATCGGCCCCTATTTCCAAACCGATAATCTGATCGATCTCTTCCTCTTTAGCGGTAAACATCAAAATATAACCGCTGTACTGGGCGCGAATATCCCGGCAAATGCTCACCCCATCTTTGCCCGGCAGCATTAAATCTAAAATAACTAACTCTGGTTGCTCGCTGAGAATCCTTCGCTCTCCCAGTATGCCGTTACTTTCCACGCAAACACTGTAGCCCTGCATCTCCAAATATTCAGCGATAGATTCACTGAGTAATTGGTTGTCTTCTACTAATACTATTCTGGGTCTTTTCATTATTACAATCTACTGTGTTTTATGCATATTATTTATTTGCATGCTGACTCAGCGGTAGGCAAATGATAAACATTGCTCCACCGAGTTCACTGTCTTCGACATGCACAGAACCATGGTGCCAATAGAGTATCTGCTGCACGATTGCCAGCCCCAATCCGGAGCCTTCAGTATCCGCACTGCGACTTTCATCTAAGCGTACAAAAGGGTCAAAAATACGTATTTTATCTGTATCAGCGATGGGAAAACCGTCATTTTCTACCTTGATCAGGCATTGACCGCCTTCTGCCATCAGCGTTACATGTATTAAAGATTTTGCGTGTCGCAAGCCATTACTCAATAAATTATCCAGCGCGCGTGTCATATAATCACTATCGATATCACACTGCAGTTGTAAAACATCTGCGGCAAAATTGCTGGATAGAGTCTTGTCAGTGACATAACCGCTGATTAACTGACCCAGCCAGGGTTGAACTGCAGTTGTTTGCTTTTTCAGTTCTATCTCGTTTTTATCAAACTCGGCATAGATTTGCAGCTCGGCATGCATTTTCTGCAAAGACTGAAGATTAGCTGCTATTCGGGCTAATTGTTTATCCCTGGCTTGCACAGTGTCGCAGCTGCTTAACATCTCCAGAGAAAACTCCATAGCGGCTATCGGAGTACGCAAATCATGTGAAATCGCGACGGTTAACAGTTTATTTCGATTGAGCAGGTACTCAAGCCTCTCAGCCATCGTATTAAACAATTTGGCTGTGTCATTGAGGTTACTGGCGAAAATCAATTTCACCCTGGCGCCCAGGTCATTAGCGGCAA
The DNA here is from genome assembly GCA_000416315.1 of Osedax symbiont Rs2. GTDB lineage: Bacteria > Pseudomonadota > Gammaproteobacteria > Pseudomonadales > Balneatricaceae > Rs1. Next base: position 13,775 of record ASZI01000321.1, read on the forward strand.
AACGAGCGCTGGCTAAGCGCAGTCCTCTGGAGGAGAGCCAGGTCGGTATAATCCATAACATTAGCGGCACGGTTAAAAACAACACTATTAGCCCGTATGACAGCGTATAAAGTTGATTGTGGATAGAGATAATAGTCGGCATGATTGGCCCCATAACTATCACTTGTTCACTATTAGGCACTTTGGAGTATAGATAATTAGCCGGTAATTCATGCTCGATTGACTGCTCATTTTCAACAACCACTAACTGCTGGCGCTGTAACATTGCTTTGTGCTCAAGTGTTAACTTTAAGCTTTGTATGGGCTGTAAAGCGACAGGCACACCTTGTGCACTGGAGATAGTGGCAATTAACTCTGGCCACTGCTGAGCTGGAGTATTTAGTAGCAGCTCCTTGAGGATATCAATACTCCCTTCGATCATAGCCCCATATTGGGTATCAATGTGCTTTGCGGCTATTTCCATGTTTTCAACCACTAACACAGTGAACGAGTCGTCTAGCAACTTGTACATAGCAAATTGTTGATGGTCAAACAGTGCCTCACCTCTAGATAATATCGACAGCTGTGGTTCATCCAACTCAAGTGATTGCAGCGATTTTAGTGCCAGGAAATAGCCAAAATCAGTTTGTAACTCTGCTAGCAATTGAGCTCTATCACTGATTGCAACTGCATTTAATTCATCCGCCAACAGTGCAATGGTGCCTGCCCCACGGTGCTGCTCGATTTTTTGCATGTAGGGGTACCACAAGCCAAAGTTATTCTGCAAGATTGAGAACTGATTCAGAAATCCCACCAGCAGAGCAACCAGAAAAAGCTGCAAAAAAAACCAACGAGTCATGTTTTTTCCCCCAAGTGTCGACTTTCCTTTTGCTGGGAGCGAGGCATACTCAGTGCTAACAGGATTTTCCCATGTTGCTCAGTCACAGAGACAGTACAGCAGTGCAGCTGTAATATCCTGACGCAGGTAAACAAAGGTAAATCCTGCTCGACACTGACAGTGTTAATTTCCACAGCCGCTGCAGGTTTGACTGATGTTGGTCTTGACTGCAGCCCTTCGAGCATAGTGACTATAGCGTTTAATCGACTAATCTGTTGCTCTTTAGTATTACTTTCAGAAGCTAAATAGCCCATAGTTATCATCAGCTTGTTATTTTCAGCCGTTAACTTTAACTGCAGCTTCTGGCAATTCCCCAGCTCAACTGACAGCAAAAGCTGAACCAGAGCAAAACGTAGCAACTGACTTTCGAGCCGACAATAGAGCGGATTATTGGATAAACGTATCTGCAACTGTGGACAGACCTCGTGCAGTTGAGCGCTCTGTTCATCCAGCCATAGTCGACAGTCAATCCGCGGCAATGGCTGTTTTTCATGGCGCTGTTGAATCTTGTTAAATAGCAGAATTGCAGTACTGAGTTGTTTGATTTCTAAGATAGACTCATTCAGTTTTCTAATATCCGCCGCATCGCCCCCATCATCAGCAGCTAACTTCTTCTGTGCCAGCTGCATCGTCGACAACGGTTTCTGTAAATGACTACTTAAATAATAGATAGCAGTGCGGTTATCCGCGAAAAGGCCCTGGATGGTTTTCGCCATTTGATTGAAAGTGCGATTCAGGCTATTCAGAGAACTGCCTTTGTACATATGCATTTGCTCAGCAGTCCCCGAGCCGAGTTGTTGATTAATAAAGCGTGCCAGCTTTTGCGATGAACGCCAGCTTGGTAACAACCACAGGCTAAACAGCGCGATCGAGACAATGGCGATCAACCAGTTATTTTGTAGTTGATAATCGTCGATCCAGCCAGAAATCTGCGGGTGTATTGGACCTACGACTAATAAGCTTTTGTTATCCGGGGCTAATTGCAGCATATAGTTTAGCCCGGAACCATAGCTGGCCTGATCGGAGTATTTTCTGGTCACCAGACGCCCCAGCTGCAGTTGCGCTAACTCTTGTTGGTTGACACTGAAGCTGTCGATTGGCTGCAAGCTGATAGGAAAGCTGAAATGTCTGGATTTTTCACTAATCATTTGCTGCCAATTTGCTTCTGCAGTTCTGTGCAACAACCGCTGCAGCAATGACATTAGCCCCATACCCTCGCGCTCGGACTCGGACGTTACCAACTCGGTCGTTTGCGTTATATCCTCCATCACTAACACGTGGGTGTGCCCTTCGACTATTAGATACAAGGATTTATTTTCTGTATTAAACACCAGTTGATTCTTATACAGATTCAACAGTTTTTGGTCATCTAACTGAATACTGTCTATGTCCTGCAGAGCAATTTTATGCGGTAACTTCAACTGTTGTAATTGCAGATATGCGCGCTGCTCACCCTCTGACTTCCCCAGCAGCCCCCTCGCCAAAATGGCCAGAGAAGTGCCACCGTAGTAGCTGTGTAATTTCGCCAGGTAAGGCCGCATTAAATAGGGGTTTACTGCCGGAGTTATTAACTTCGGGATGATCACTGCCGTCAACACAATAACCAAGATTAACTGAATAAAAAATGAGGGTTTCAAAGCCTACCTCGCTGTTACACAACCGCTATCACTGAAAACCTATCTAGCTGTGTCTATTTAAAATGCTGTCTTGCAACTGGGCTCGCAGCGCCAACATTCTCATTATAAGTGATTGGTCTTCTCTTGCGAATAGCTCGCGACAAAACGCGACAATAGGCGACTGTAGCTTAAATTAATGCTTGTTAACCTGCCTGCCATCAATACTGCTCGTCAGTAAAACCACCCAATCAGTACAGGTTAGCTCACTATGAAAAACATTAACAAGCGCAATTATTTCGCCGCAACTTTAGCTTCATCCACTTTACTGCTCGCCGCTGGCAACGTCGTAGCTGACCATGAGAGAGTAGGCGATGTGTTGCAAGTACTTATTCCGGCAATTAGCTACGGCGCCACTTTCTATTTAGATGATGCACAGGGACGCAGCCAGTTTCATAAATCCTTTGTTACAACTGCCGGGGTCACTCAAGTTATTAAAACTTGGTAAAGAAAAAGCGCCCAAATGGTGGTGGCAAGTCATTCCCATCCGGGCACACTTCCTCTGCATTTCAGGGGGCTTCATTTGTACACCAGAGATACGGTCTTAAATATGCCCTACCCGCCTATCTGGGCGCCGCTTATGTAGGTTACAGCAGGGTCAAATCAGACAATCACCATGTTGAAGATGTTATCGCAGGGGCTGCATTGGGGATAGTCACTAACTTGTACTTCACCAGACGCCATCAAAACTACATTCTTCACCCTATTGTAGGCAAAGACAGCCTCGGTTTTACTGTCGCCGGGCAATTCTAACCCAGCGTACCCTACAAACCACAATAGCGGGTGCTGCGCTGGGGACAGTCTTTAACTTGTACTTCAGCAAACACCATCAAAACTACATTCTCATTCCTGTTGTTGGCCAAGACAGCCTCGGTTTTACTGTCGCCGGGCAATTCTAATTCAGCGGTTCTGACAACCTTAGAGGTAGCATCATGCTGCAAATTGTTGAGCTAATCCATACTGGAGAGCCCTTGATATACGGGCTAATATTTATCGGCGCGATGTTGCTGATAATGACCAATAGTTTTCGGCCGCGCAGCCCTGGTGCTTATCAGCAGGATTAGAATTAACTCTATTTAAGCTGCACTGTAGTTTGCTGCAGGGGCTTATATCAAAGACCTGTTGGCCTTATACTAGGGATAAAATAACTTATTGAAGCAGTACTATGCAGATTACAGACTTTTCCAGCATTAACAACGCCAGTGCACTTTCCTTTAAACAACAGAAAAACATGATCAAAAAGCTGGGAAAAGGCGCCACTATCCCCTGTGACAATTGCCGGCAGCCACTGAAGCTTGTGACCCCGAAAAAAGGCGACAAACATCGCAAGACCGGCGTTAGCTGCGCTAAAGGCTGCACCGATATTGAGTTAGAGTTCTCTGCATAAACAGACAAATGCTCAGTTGATAGTCGAGACATTGATCGTTTTTTAATCTAAACTATAAGACGCATCTGAAATTGCCTCACCCATTGCGCCTTGTGCAATAGGGTTAGTCAGGATCTTTACAGTCCTTCTCACTTGTGGATCATAGTAATTACTCAGAGTACTCAAGCGACCCTCTCACTATTTATTAATCTGCACTTAGTAGTCCTGCCAATAGATCAATAACTTATCGCTGATAGGAGCCGCACAATGGCTAGTTATCTAATCACTGGTGGTAGCGGATTAATAGGTTCTGCACTCATAGAACGACTGCTAAAGGATGAAAATCAGGTCAGTGTCTTGACCCGAACCCCTCAAAAAACCAGCAAAAACCTCCCTGCTGGAATCAAGCTGATTCAGCGATTTCAGCAACTGCCTGTGGATTACCCGATTGATTACGTGATTAATCTTGCCGGAGAACCTATTGCTGACAAACGCTGGAGCCAATCGCAAAAACAACAACTCTGGGATAGTCGGATTACCTTAACAGACGATCTTATCGCCTGGCTTAAACTGCAAAAAAAACTCCCCAAGGCACTGATCAGCGGCTCAGCAGTCGGCTGGTACGGGGATACTCAAGATCGAATCTTAACTGAAAATAGCAGTGCCACAAGCGAATATACCCATACTTTATGCCAGGCTTGGGAGCGTAGCGCCAGTGAAATAGCCGATCTGGGAGTGCGTGTTTGCATCGTTAGAACTGGTTTGGTAGTAAGTGACAGAGGCGGTTTTTTAGCCAAATTACTACTGCCCTTTAAATTAGGTCTAGGGGCTCGATTGGGCAATGGCTGCCAATATATGTCCTGGATCCACATTGAAGATATGCTGCGCGCCTTAATTTTTTTAATCGATGACCAGCAAGCTATCGATACAGGATAGAGCAGGCCTTCAGGTATATACAACCTAACCAGCCCAAACCCTGTGACTAATCAAACTTTCACTAAAACCTTGGCAAAACAGTTGGGCCGTCCAGTCTTTTTAGTTGCTGGGCCAATGGTTTTACGGCTGCTATTGGGCGAAATGGCCGGGCTATTAATCACGGGACAGAGAGTCAAACCAGCAAAACTGTTAACTGAAGGCTTTACCTTTCACTATCCAACCTTAGATATGGCGCTGATAAACGTATTGCGCTAAGGAGCAAAATAAACAGACAAGTCCAATAGTCAACCTGAGGTAAAAAGATGAATACTATAATGATCAAGATCCCCTCTCAGTTAAGGCACTTCACCAATGAAGTTAGGGAGGAAGAACTAACCGCCGTTAATGTCGGCGAGGCGCTGTTACTGCTCTGTCAAAAATATCCCGATCTGAGCTCACACTTAGTAGATGAAAACAAAGACTTACCCGGTTTTGTCAATCTGTTCATCGATAATGTCGACATTAAATCACTGCAGGGGCTAAATACCTTACTGCAGGAAGACAACGAACTTAGAATTGAGATGCCGATCGCTTTTTGAGCAGATAAAAGGTGTGAGGTGTGAGGTG
>ASZI01000322.1 GCA_000416315.1 Osedax symbiont Rs2
GCACTAGAAGGAGCCCAAATAGTACCATCTTTGCGTTCAAATTTGCCTATAACATCCACCAGTGCGCTCTCCACTTCTCCCTTTAAGCGCAATCCTTCTTCACCGGCAAGACGTATTATTTCACCTGTCGGCCCTATCTCAAGTGCAAATTGAATGGCTTCATTTACATTGCGACCTATGCAAATTTCAGAGTCAAAACGCTCAAACTGAATACGTTCAAAACCTACTGCCATTAACATGTCACTTACCATATCCGGACCTGCCATTGAAAATGGACCAGGACCACAGTGAACGGCATCTGTTTCATCATGAGAAACGACTGGTACAATATTACGTACACAAATCTCAGCATCATATAACCAAGGATTTGCCTCTCTTTTACGCCATACAACTTGGGTAAATTTACCACCAGGCTTTAGTGATGCCCGGATGTTTTTCATCGCCAGGCTCGGCATATTAAAAAACATAGTGCCAAAACGGGCAAAGGCTTGGTCATAGGGGCCTGATAAATCACTCACTTCAACATCAGCAACAAAAAACTGGGTATTTTCAAGTGCTTCTTGCTCTGCTAAAAGCTCACATTGCTGAATAAAATTACTGGCGCAATCAACACCGCATGCGAGGCCATTATCGCCTACTAAGTGGGCTATACGCACTGTGCAATCGCCAAAGCCACAGCCAACATCTAATACTTTTGAGCCCACTGGTGGAGGGTGACGCTCAAAAACTTGCTCGCTGATAGCCGCATAACCTTCGACAAAGAGATATTTAAAGCGCGTGAACTTAGTAAATAGCACCGTATTCCATGCTTCAATCACCACTGTGTTACTCATTTTTCTCTCCTTTAATAAATTGGCCCACGGCGTTGTAAAAGTCTGCTATTCAAGTGTAAGCTATTTATCCAGTGAGCTTGGCAATATGCAAATAAGTCCCGGTATAAGAAGCCGCCTAAATGACCCACCTGCAAAACTATCATTAGATAAGTGCATCCTAATTCACAACTCGATTGTTAAATTCCGTCCTCATGGTACCCTTCATGACAAATAATCAGTCGCAGAAATAGCAATTACTCAGTAAATGTACTGGAGATTAAGCACTTTATGAGACAGGAGAGTCGGTGCCCTAATGGCAGATGAAACTACGCTTTATCGTCAAATAAGCGCATTACACAGCGAAAATTTTCATAGCTGCTTTTATTGCGGTTGTATTGCGGCGAAATATGACTTGGCACCGCCACTAAAATTCGCTGATTTTTATCTCAAAACCCGAGAAGATGCTGACTTTTACAAAGTACCTGCCTGTAGAGAGTGTTTTGATTTTTTGAAAAATGATAAAAGCCCTCTCCTAGGTCAACGCGTTGATGTGGCAAAACGAAAGTTGGCGCGTAAATACCAACGAGCCATTCGTATCTATGAAGTGTGGGATCACGATGAGATTGGTGATTTGGGTTATCAGCTAAAGCATAGTATTAACGCTGGCATCGTCTTGGGCAAAGAGTCTTATCAACGAATCAAATTTAAAGGTTTTGATTTTGAAGCCGATGGCGAAAAACACAGTGCCCATTATGTCGATAATGAAGTATTCACGGTGTTCGGCGAAAAATTCGATATCTTTCGAGATGCGCTGGACTATGCCAGCAAGGCCTATAGGATCCCAAAAGCCAAACTGATAACAATGTTCACTGAACACAATAATTGTTTTGATACTGCGATTAATTTGTTCCAGCAAAAAATTGCCCGCAACAGTTACGAAAAAGAATTAAAACAAAAGTGCAGAGCTTTTTCCTTGGAACACAAGCAAAACCTTCAGTTTGTAATGCGCACTATAGAACTTTTTTGCCAGCAAGATCATAGCCTTACTATAGAGATGGCACTGGCTAAGTTATACACAGATAGGCTAAAAGATTGCAGTAATCCTCTACTGACTCCTGCATAGAGCAGCACTGATAACTGCTATTTACCCAATTCGACGAACTTACCAGTACCTTGTCGATAAACTTCACATATGTCAATTCAGACAAGTGCAAAAGAGCTTTACCAATTAAATGTAGGTATAGCTTTTGTTTTTATCTCTGTTCTGTTTTTCCCACACCTTTGATCAAGCCAATAAAAATCATGATATGACTTACCAACAACAGCGGAACGATGAAAGTAGGTATATACCAAGTACCTGCCAATGTCGGAACGGCCTCTGCCTGACTTAGGGCGTAGATAAGATCGACAAAACCTTCCAGGTTAAATATCCAGACTAGTGGAATCGCCAATTTCCAGCTGTTTTTTAGCGCGAATAATGCGATTAACGCTAGTATTCCCGCAGTAAAATCCCCCCATGCGGTAGTGAATACAAAGCTCTCGGGGATAGCTGGGTCGGTCACGCTTGGGACCATAAAAGTTAAGCCTATGTGCCTTAAACTGTGTGGTGCAATCAAAATCATCAGCGCTATTTTGGTTTTTTTGTCCGCCAGCCAAGGGTGAACCACCCATTTTGCAAGCAATGCAAATACAAAAATACTGATGATTAATTGCGTTAAAAAGATAGCTAATGTATCCATGTCTCCACCTCCATCGATGGTTAAAGTTAAAATTGATTTAATATTTAAGGTGTATATACACTCATTTGAATCTACTACAAGCTCACCCCTCGCTGCCGCCGATTAGGTTGGCTTCATTATTGGCAGTTGTCGAATAAGTCTGTTATATAAGTGTATATACACCTACATACAGACACTAAGTTACATTTTTTGTGCCTCTGCGGTTAAAAACCTTAAATCATCAATCAAATGAGACCAGCGCTGCGTTGCCAGTTTCTCGACGATGCTCAACTGTGCCTCTCTCCACATTGGCTGCGCCATTTGCAGCGCTTGTTTACCCTGTTCGGTGATACTGATAATGCGCAGCCTTTTGTCTTGCTCTGTTTTTGTTATCACTAATCCTTTTGCCAGCATAGGTTTTATGTTGCGCGTTAACGTCGTGCGCTGCATCACCAGCACTTTGGCTAACTGACTCAAAGGTATATCCCCACATTTATCCAGAGTCACCAGTAGACTGAACTGGGTGGATTTAAGTTGCGCTGGCGCCAGTGCAGCGTCGTTAATTTGCGCCACTGCACGGGTCGCTTTACGCAAGTGATCTAAAGTACACAATGTGCAATCGTTGGGGTCTTTTAACATTTTGCGGCTACTGATTATAGGTTGAACAATACAATAGGTGCACATACACCTTGTGTCAATAAAAAAACTTTCGGCATTTCAAAATTTCTGACTCTTTAGCCAATATATGGCTAGTTTTTTATCCAGCCAAAAAAGCTCTGGCTAACACTCACAAATACTAAGTGTATTAAAATTCCTTTTTAGGAGTTTATCTATGGTTTATTCGATTTATAGCCCTTAAAAGCATCATACTATGACCTATTGATCATTTTATGTTGATATGCAATACTCCTTTTAAGGGATATATCTCTTTATAATCAGCATAAAACTTCTTTTAGGGTACATTATGACTTTTGAGCATTTATCAGCGCATGCCATTGCCAGTGAACTGGGCGATAGAATCAGAACCGCTCGGCTTAATGCGAACCTCACCCAAAAAGCCTTAGCTAATAAAGCAGGGTTATCTCTTAAAGCTGTGACTAATGGGGAAAAAGGAAAATCAACGCTGGAGTCAATGATAGCTATTCTAATAGCGCTTGAAATAACAGAGCAGCTAAATTATTTCATACCAGAACAACAGATATCTCCCGTTCAACTTATTAAACTACGGGGGAAAAAGCGAAAAAGGGCCACTAGCTCCAGCGAAGGCAGCACCCAGAGTAAGGACACTGCTATATGGTAACCGAGGTAATAAAGGTTAAGTACAAAGATTACGACGTAGGAGCCGTCAGTTACAATACAGACAGCCAGATGGGTGCGTTTGAGTACTTCCCTAGCTTTATCAAAACTGGCATTGAACTATCGCCAATTAAAATGCCCCTTGCCAACAAAATTTACTCATTCCCTCAGATAGATCACGCTACTTTCAGAGGGTTACCTGGACTGATAGCGGACTCTCTACCGGATGACTTTGGTAACGCCGTGATGAATGCATGGATAGCCAGCCAAGGTAAATCAACAACTGACGTCACTCCTTTACAGCGATTACAATACACAGGCACACGCGGTATGGGGGCTTTAAGCTATTCACCCGCTACAAAAAGAAAAAACCTTAATGCCTCTCAGGCAGTACAGATTGAATCTCTGGTTTGTATCGCACAGCAAGTATTAGACAAACGTAAACACTTTAACCTCAATCTGAGCAATCAGGGACAAGAAGACCAAGAGGCTATGATGTCTCTATTGTCAGTCGGCATGAGTGCAGGTGGTGCAAGACCAAAAGCCGTGCT
>ASZI01000323.1 GCA_000416315.1 Osedax symbiont Rs2
GAAGTTGGAAGTTAAAAGTTGAAAGGTAACAAAATGTTAAAACTAATATTGATCATCTGCAGTATTACGCTAATTAGCGGCTGTGTGCAAAAGACGGTAAAACCTGATGATCCGTATTATGCGCCGGTCTCTTCGCAAAATTTGCAGCAGCCACAGCCGGTGACGGGTTCTATTGTTAATTTAGCGATGCGCCGCGATTTATACGGAAATGGGCGCGCCGCTCAAGTTGGCGATATTATTTCGATTACCTTAAATGAGAGTACGTCGGCGAGTAAAAACGCTAAGACAACTGCCGATAAATCCAGCAGTACTGTGCTGACTCCGCCCACGGTGTTTGGTGATAGCTGGGACAAGCTAAATGCCAATATTAGCGGCCCTACCACGGCTTTTGAAGGTGAAGGTAAGTCAGATATTAGCAACAGCTTAAATGGCAGTATTTCTGTGACTGTGCATGAAGTCTATCCCAATGGTATTTTAGTGGTTCGCGGTGAGAAGTGGCTGAACTTGAATCAGGGGGATGAGTATATACAAATCAGTGGTTTAGTGCGTCCCCAGGATATTACAGCTGATAACACAGTGTCTTCAGAAAAATTGGCGGATGCGCGCATCAGTTACAGCGGCACCGGGCAGGTCAGTGATACCAATGTGATGGGAGTTTTGGCGAAGTTTTTTATTAGTGCTTTGATGTTATAAGCTCTGGCGAGAGTTATAAGTCGGAAGACGGAAGTCGTAAGTTGGAAGTTAGGTTGGTTTTATTAAAGTTAGGTGGTGAAATGAAAAAGTTTATAGTTTTTTTAAGTATCTTTATGTTGTCGTTGAGTGTTGCTGCTGAGCGAATTAAAGACTTAACCTCTATTGCCGGGGTGCGTAATAACCAATTGGTGGGTTATGGCTTAGTGGTGGGTTTAGAAGGTACTGGTGATAAGTCTAATTTTACCTCACAAACTTTTCGTAACTTGCTGAATAACTTTGGTGTGCAAATTCCTGCCAATGTAAATCCTAGCTCTAAAAATATTGCTGCGGTTGCGATACATGCAGACTTGCCGCCGTTTTCTAAGGTTGGCCAAACTATTGATATCACTGTCTCTACTTTAGGAGACGCTAAGAGTTTGCGTGGTGGTAGTCTGTTGATGTCGCCGCTAAAAGGCGCCGATGGCAAAGTGTATGCGATAGCCCAAGGTAATTTAGTTGTAGCGGGATTTGGTGTGCAGGGAGCCGACGGCTCAAGAGTTAGTTTGCATGTGCCCAGTGTTGGTCGTATCCCTAACGGCGCCACAGTGGAGCGTACCGTGCCAAACGCTTTTTCTCAGGGCGACAGTTTGACCTTGAACCTAAACTATTCAGATTTCACTACTGCGCGCAGAGTTGCTGAAGTGATTAACGATTTACTTGGGGCTGATACCGCCATGCCGCTGGATGCTACCTCCATCAGAGTCCGGGCACCGCGACATCCATCACAGCGAGTCTCATTTGTATCAGTACTGGAAAACCTTGAAGTGACTCCCGCCAGAGAAATGGCAAAAATTATCATCAACTCCCGCACTGGTACTATTGTTATTGGTCAGGATGTTCGAGTGTCTCCGGTAGCGGTAACTCACGGTGGTTTAACTGTGACTATAACCGAGAATCTGGATGTTGATCAGCCCAACCCTCTGGGCGAAGGCGATACTGTAATTACCCCGCGCACTGGAATAGAAGTCGATCAGGGCTCCGGGCATATGTTTAATTTCAATGCTGGTACCTCGCTGCAACAAATCGTTGATGCGGTCAATCAGGTGGGAGCTGCTCCCGGTGATTTAATGGCAATCCTTGAAGCGCTAAAACAATCTGGTGCGATTAAAGCCGAGCTAATAGTGATTTAATTATGAGCATAGACAACCCTAATATCCAAAAACACAGCAAGTTGTACTCTGATTTAAGCAGCCTGCAAGACCTGAAAACTAAGGCCAAAACCAATAGCCCTGATGCGCTGCGTGAAGTTGCTAAGCAATTTGAGCAAATTTTTCTCTCACAGATGCTCAAGAGCATGCGTGATGCCAATGAATCATTTGTTGATAAAGACAGTGTTTTTAGTGGCGGGGGTGTACGGGTCTTTCAGGATATGATGGATCAGCAGATGACCATGGAAAAGGCCGAAGGCAAAGGCATAGGCTTAACCGATGTGCTGGTCAGGCAGTTGAGTAATCAGCTGAATGTTGCGGTGACAGGTGAAGACAAAAAAGATGGCGATGACGCTAAACTCACTACACAAGATTGGTTGCGCCGTGCCTATGGTAATGGCGCTAATTTAGCGGCATCGGCAGTATTAGGCCAGCATGAGTTAGCCAACAGTAAAAACGATCCAGAATTAAACAATTCTATCGATGAGTTACAAAGGCGCAAAGAGGCTATTTATCAGCAGGCGAATGCCAACATGCCGGAGCGTTTTGGCTCACCTCAAGAGTTTGTTGAAAAGCTAATGCCATTGGCAGAGAGAGTCGCTGCAGAGATTGGGGTTGATCCAAAAGTGCTGTTGGCACAGGCGGCGCTAGAAACTGGTTGGGGCAAACACATGGTCCGTGATGGCTCTGGTGAAAACAGTTTTAACTTGTTTAACATTAAGGCTGGTGGCAGCTGGCAGGGTGAGCACAAGGCTGCTAACACTCTGGAATTTAGAGATGGCGTGATGACCAAAGAAGTTGCCAAGTTCAGATCTTATAATACCTATGAAGATAGCTTTAAAGATTATGTGCAATTTCTCAAGGGAAGCCCCCGATATCAGGAGGCAATTCAAGCCGCGGCTGATCCACATAAGTATGTGAAATTATTGCAACAGGCGGGCTATGCAACTGATCCAAAATACGCGGATAAAATATCCAGTATCTACAACAGTAGTATTTTGGAAAATGCCGCAAAAACATCTAAGGATGGCTAGTCTTTAGCCGATATAAATACAGTACATCTGGCGCTTTTATATAGGAGCAGCGAGGTGTTAGTCAAAAGCAGAATTAACAGCCTATCGCTGTTATTCGCTGGGAGGAAATATGGGGTTTAATCTTTTAAATATTGGTAGCCAGGCGTTAATGGCTAATCGTACCGCGTTATCTGTGGTCAGCCAGAACATTGCCAATGCAAGCACTGAGGGCTACTCAAGACAAAATGCCAATTTTGTTTCGATAGTAGACCGCCAGGGTTCGTTCATACAAGACATTGATCGCGCCACCGATAAGTTTTTAACCCAGCAATTGTGGTCAGATATCTCCAGTTTTAACAGTTTGAACCTTAAAGATACCTTGACTAGCCAAACCGATAATCTGTTGGCCAGTAGCAGTACCAGTATCTCAGCGGCGCTGGATACCTATTTTACAGCGATGCAAAATGCAGTAGACGACCCTACTTCGCTGGCAAACCGCGAGTTGTACATCGAAGAGAGCACGGCCCTGGCGCGGCGTTTCAATAATTTATCTGCCCAGTTGATCGTGCAAAACGATGCCGCTAATGCGGCGATGGATGCCTCTGCAGATAATTTGACCCAATACTCTAAATCTGTGGCAGCGTTGAATGATCAGATAACCTATTTGATTGGCCGCGACGAGTCGGTTAACGAGCTGCGAGATCAGCGTGATGTTTTGGTCAACAAAATTGCTGAAATAGTCGATGTAAAAGTGGTTGAAGAGGGCGATAATTACACCTTGTTAATCGGTAATGGTCAGCCATTAGTGGTCGGCCAAACCGTCAATACAGTTGAATTGCGCCAAGGTAATCCAGACAATACTCAATCGCAAATTTTTATCAAAATGTCCGGATCTGAAGCCAATATTACCCAGCAAGTAACAGGTGGGGTACTTGGCGGTGTTAAGAGTTTTCGCAACGATATCTTGAACCCTAGCCTAAACGAGCTCGGTCGCATCGCCATGGCGCTGGCAGAAGAGACGAACACCCAGCATCGCAAAGGCATGGATCTTAACAATGATCTGGGCGGTGATGTGTTTTTAGATATCAATGCCGAGCAATCCATGCGCTCACGGATCAAGGCCAATAATAACAACTTGTCGACAGTCAATGTAGCAAGGGTGCAGATTACCGATACCAGCAAGTTGACCTTGGATGATTATCAATTAATAGTACAAGATAACAATGAGCTATTAGTTAAGCGTCAGCCCTCTGGCAGTGTCGTCAGCTTGACCAAGGCAGTCGCCGATGCCACCCCGTTACCTGACAATACCTACTTTTTAGACAGTGCTTCAGGTGTTATCCATGTGCAGATGGACGGTATGTCGACCACTGTAGATACAGTAGGTTTTATGAGTGTTGGCGACAACTATACAGTGCAGCCAACCCGCGATGCATCGGCACTGATCAGCAGTGTGATCACTGATCCTAAAGCAGTAGCATTGGCCAACCCGGTGCGTATAACAACAAACCCGAACAATACCGGCAGTGCCATCGCCAGTGTGCAAGTGACTGATCCGATGGATGGAGCTTTTGCGAATATAGGAACAGCTGGCACGCTAACGCCACCTATTCAAATAGTCTTTAATAATGATGCGCCGATAGAATACAGTGTTTTTGATGTCAGCAACCCGTTAGACCCGCAGCCCGTTACCATCAATGCTGTAGTGCAGAGCAATTTGCCTTTCACTCCCGGTCAAACATTTGACTTAGGGGGTTATGAAATAACTATCGATCAGGTCCCTAAGGCCGGAGATAGGTTTGACTTTGATTTCAACAAAGATGGCGTCTCCGATAACCGTAACGCCCTGGCGCTGTCGGCGATCCAATCAAAGGCTCTGCTGGTTAATGGCAGTTTACAAGACCATTATTCGAGCATTGTCGAGCAAGTGGGGGCAAAAGCTGCCACTGGCAAAATTAATTTAACCGCCAGCGAGTCGGTTTTAACCAGTACCAAAGCGTCAATGGCCAGCATTATCGGCGTGAACTTAGATGAAGAAGCGGCGCGGTTAGTACAATATCAGCAGGCGTATCAGGCATCTGCTCGGTTAATTTCTACCTCGCAGACGTTATTTAATACTTTGCTAGAAAGCTTCTAAAAGTTTATTGAGGAGATAAAATCATGATGAGAATAACCACGGCACACCAGTTCAGCACCTCAATAGATAATATGCAGCGCTCTAATGTGTCTATCGATAAACTGCAGCAGCAGATATCCTCGGGTAAGCGGGTACTAAATCCTTCCGATGATCCAGTGGCGGCAGCGCAAATACTAAAGTTGGAGCGCGAGTTGGCTCAGTACGATAAATACGATATTAACATTAAAGTCACAGACCGACGTTTAACCTTACAAGAGTCAATTATGGACTCTATGCGTAATTCATTAAACCGCATCAAGGAATTGGTAATACAGGGTTCTACTGGAACCCTATCGGATTCCGATCGCGCTTCTGTGGCCAATAATATGCGTACTGAAGCAGATTTTATGGCCGGATTAATGAATACCCAAGACAGTCAGGGAGAATATATTTTTGCTGGCTCTAAAGGCAATATCAAACCTTATCAACAGCAGTCGGATGGCAGCTATGACTATCAGGGTGATGACGGGCAGCGAAAAATTCAGGTCTCTAATGATTTATTTGTCCCCTCCAATGATTCTGGTCAGTATTTATTTGAGGCAGTGGCTGATGACTTAGTCACACAAATAAAAGGTGCTTTTATCACTGTGCCCTCTACCCCGGTGGTCTCTGCGGTGACCTTTGCTGATCAGGCCGCTCAGGACACTTTTAAAGATGCCACTAAAGGTTTGGGCGATCTGACAGTGACTGTAGATGCGACAGGTGCCTTCTATTCAGTAACAGACAGCAGTGGCGCTGCTGTATTGGATGCTAGCGGGGTAGCTATTACCAATATTGCCTATCCGCCGGTCGGAACCAAGGTCGATTTATTTGGCATGGAATTTGACTTATTGGCGCCACCGGGTGCGCCTGCAGCCACCTTTCCTGAAACAGCTAATACCTTGCACACCCAGCCAGAGCAAAAAAGTGTGCTGGATATAGTCCAGGGCTACGCCACAGAGTTGGAAAAGCCTTTGACAGACCAGCAGTCCAGAGACGATTTGTCCGCAGCGACAACTAAAATGTTTGCTCAGTGGGATCAGGCTTCTGAGCGCAACATTGAAAGTGTCACCCGGTTGGGCTCGCGTTTGAGCTTTATGGAGCAGGTTAAGGAGAACAACCTGGACTTTACTCTCTTTGCCACAACCAGTCTGAGTAGCATTCAGGATGTGGACATGCCTGAGGCAATCAGTAAGTTCAAACTCGAAGAAATTACCTTGCAGGCCTCGCAGGCAGTGTTTGGGCGAGTGTCTGCACTGAGTTTGTTTGATCATATCCAGTAATTATAACTAATCACAAATTCCGGTTAGTAATATCTGTACTGCAATGCCTGTAGTCAAAACTAGCTGTTTTGGTTATAGGCATTGTTCATCTGCTTAGATTTATTGCTCTTTTTGATCTCTGTTAATAGTTTGTCTTTACGGGCGTGGCTAATTAATAGCTGCTGCTCGGTCAGTGCCTGTATCTGCAAACTGAGCTGCTCTATCTTAGCCTGCTCAACTACGTCTGCAGGAACCTTCATACTGTCTAATTGCTTAAGCAATCCTTGTTGTTGCTCCTGCAAATCCCCGACTTGCTGCCATTCACCCAGTTGCATTTGTTGTGAAATATTTTT
>ASZI01000324.1 GCA_000416315.1 Osedax symbiont Rs2
CAAATCAGAATGGAGAAAGCACGATCACTTTTATGCCATACCGATTTACCGGTTTCTCAAGTTGCACAAGAAGTAGGATATGAGGATTTTTCTTCATTTTCTAGAAGATTTTCACTACATTATGGCCAATCACCACGTCAGTTTTCCAGCTCCACCTCACGTTAAAAGCTAAATACTAATACGCCTCCCCCCAGTTATCTAAACTGTTTTCAAATTTTCAAAATATAATTTTTCAAACCATTTCGGATTTATCAGCTTAGTCCCCGCATCACAGCTGTGAAAGACACTGCTTTTTGAAAATAAGATGGGATGATTTTGTTAGCCAGGTTGATTTGATGCTGCTTAAAAAATAATCATTGCTATGGCTTTATTAATAATTCGACAATAGCTTTAAATCCGCGATTACGAGCATGCCCCAGAGCAGTGACCCCCTTATTATCAGTGATGTTAGGGTCAGCCCCGTGAATCAATAATAGCTCGATAATTTTCTGCTGATTGACCCCACCATCCGCCAATATCACTGCTTCCAGCAGCGCTGTCCAACCGAGATTATTGACATGATTCACGTCAATTTTGGAATTTTCAAGTAGTAATTTTACTGTCTCCAGGTAGCCTTTTTCAGCAGCGGGAATAAGTGCAGTGCCGCCATAGTAATTGTATATATTTGATTTGGCCCCGGCATTAATAAGAAGCGTTAGCGCTTCATTCATCCCCTGAGCACCGGCATATAAAAATGCAGTTTGATCTATCACTTCTAAAGTTTTACTGCCCTTGTGATAGTCAACATCGACACCTAGTTCGATAAGTAACTTCAATGCTTTTATATTGTTTTGCATAGTGACAATCAACACAGCCGAACGACCGCGCCAATCAACCACATCTATATTTCCTCGATTTTGGATTATCTGCTGCAATTGTTGTCTGTCACCAGTGATTGCCGATCTGAGTACTAAATCAAAATTATCATTGGCCAAACCCATTGCCTGGATATTACATCCGGCTCCCAGTAATAAAAGCAGACAACATCTACTGGCTTTCAAAAGTGAAACTCTGATTAATTTGCATACTCAATTTTCTCATTATTAAGGAACGGGGATTTTTGATAATACTGCGAAAAATAAATTGCACAATACTCATTGCTTGCGGTAATTGTAAAGGATTTAGCTTGATAGAATATTGCGGGTAATAATTCGATTGGGATAAGCCCCTTCCTGCCCAGTGTTAATTTTCTCTGCCAGATTCCCGCTTGGTCATTTTTCCTTTTCATTTCATTTAAATGCAGACAAGCTACAAGATACTGTTAAATAATTATAAGATACTGATAATTAAACAATTAATTTGAGATCGCTACTATATCTGAGGGATAATCTCAGAAAAATAATTCTCAGAACCAGGATTAAATAAGAAAAATTCTTATATAGGCAAAGTTTTGTGAATGCTAGCTTAATAAAATCGTTGCTGAGGGAATCATTCATTAGCTATCCATACATTTCGATCTCGCCACATGGCGAGATTTTTTTCGCCAAATCGCAGGCTAGAAAAACGGGGCGATAGACTGGACTAAAGTCAACTGTAGTAGCGGCCCTAATGGCAAACTTGAAAATGGGAGCCCGATACTATTTCTAACCCATCGATTTCTGAATCCATTGGGTGAACAGAATTAGATAATTTTCGGATCAGAATAATTTCATTGAAGCATGCATAAACTTAATCCATGAATTCTGGCTTATCAATAAAGCGATAGAAAAATCTAATTAGTAAGTCTCAGCAATGTTTTAAGGTGACGTAATTACGACTTTTATTTGCCGATAATATCCCGTATCTTCAGTTATCGGGCAAAAAATTTAATGCAACAAAATGCTAAATGACAGGGAAGTAAAAATGACCACTACTGTTGAGTTGATAGCGCAGCGCCTAGTCAGGGCCGGTGTTAAGAGTGCCTATGGAATACCAGGCGGCGAAGTTTTGACACTGATCAAGGCTTTGGATGGCGCTGGTATTGAGTTTGTAATGAGCAAACATGAAAATGCTGCCGGCTTTATGGCTGAGGGCAGTTATCATGCAAGTGGAGCCCCTGGGGTATTAGTAGCTACTGTAGGTCCTGGGGTCGCCAATGCGATAAATTTTATCGTCAATGCTCAGCAAGAAAGAGTACCCATTATCTACCTCACCGGTTGTGTCGATGCCAGTGAAGCCGCCACATACACCCATCAAGTATTTGATCACCAGGCCCTGTTGCGACCTATTACTAAAGCCAGTTTCAGAATTACCGAAGCTGCTGTAGAAGAAATCATCGATAAGGCTATCGCCATTGCCATGGATGATCCGCCGGGACCGGTGCACCTTGATTTACCCATCTCGTTAGCAGCTGCCCAGCAGAGTCGGCGACAGGTAAAAGACAGAGCAAAGATCAACCGCGGTGTCGCCAGCGGCGCCGATTTTGCAATAGCACAACAGCTGTTTGCCAATGCCCGCAGTCCTTTAATAGTGGCCGGAGTGGAAGTCCTCTATCAGGGAGCCCAACAACAAGTTGCTCAAGTCTGTCATCAATATAACCTACCCATAATTACCTCTTACAAAGGCAAGGGCATTATCAGCGAAGATCATCCACTGGCGCTGGGGGGAGCAGGACTTTCACCTAAAGCAAACCAGCTGTTAATGCCTTTTATGCAGCAGGCCGATCTGATAATTCTGGTAGGTTACGATCCAATTGAGATGCGCAGCGACTGGAGAAACCCTTGGAATGAAAACATAAAAATTATCGAATTATGCGCACAGCCTAATACTCATTACATGCACCAGGCCGATTTTAGTTTTGTTGCTGATATCGGCCCAAGTTTAATAGCATTAGCCAAACATCGGCCCAATGATAGTCCCTGTTGGGAAGAGCAACAACTGGTGCAGATAAAGAACAAGCTAAGTGCGGCTTTCGCCGATGATGATCAGTGGGGGCCTGCTCAGTTGATTGCTAGCTGCCGCCAACTGATGCCCAGGAATACTGTAGCGACAGTAGATACTGGTGCCCACCGCATTTTGTTAAGTCAAATTTGGCACTGTTACTCTGCTAACACATTACTTCAGTCCAGTGCCCTGTGCACTATGGGCTGCGCTCTACCGCTAGCGATCGGTTATAAAAAGGCCAACCCGCAAGTTCCAGTCATCGCCTTCAGCGGGGATGCCGGTTTGGAAATGGTACTGGGAGATCTAGCGACTTTAAGAGACCTTAAACTGGCAATAACCTTAGTGGTATTTGTCGATGATTCACTGGCGCTGATTGAGATGAAACAGCGAGCAATGGGCTATGAAAATCTGGGGGTAGATTCAGCCGGTAGTACCGACTTTGTCAGTATAGCCCAGGCCTTTAACTTAACGGCGCACTGGATTTATGATGATCTACAACTCAGGCAGGCCTTAGATACCGCCCTACATAGCCAGCAAGCGACGGTGCTGGCATGCAGGATCAGCCGCCACAGTTATGATGGAAAAATTTGATTATCTGTTTTTTCGACGCTTCGCTTTAACAATAACTTGCCTGTTATCGGCTGTAACGATAGAAATCCGCAATCGAATATCGGATGTAAACGCAACTCGCAAAGATGAGTATTGTTGGCACTTTAGGCCCGCCCGCCCCTAAAAAAACACCTCTGTCGTATGTTGTAACCGAGATTGCTGTTATCGAATTTTTTTATTGATGTCCACTGGCTTTATTGTTTGGCATATTTGCAGTACGACTTTGAGTGATCTGCATGAACATTACCGGTGCTGCGATAAAAAGCGCTGCGATATCGCTGCCCAAACTGGGAGCAACCAGCAGTAAACCAGCAATTGCCATTAACGCCCTCCAGATTCCCTTCAAGCGCATCAGATAGAATCCTGAAACCGCTGTTGCGATGGCAAATATACCCAGTGCGCAAGTTAAACTAACCTGGAGGAAAGACGTCACAGTGAAATACTCGGGAAGCACTATCAGCATAGTAGGCGCATAGACAAAAACCATGGGGACCATCAGTTTGCCGATACCGAGCGTGAAAGCGCTTACGCCGGTCCTGAATGGGTTAGCTCCGGCGATCCCGGCTGCCGCATATGCCGATGCACAGACGGGTGGGGTTATCTCAGAAATAACACCGTAATAAAGTACAAACATATGGGTCGCGAGGGCGGGAACGCCCAACTGTTCCAGTGCAGGCTGAGCAACTGTCACCAGCATGATATACAGTGCGGTCGTCGGTAGGCCCGCTCCCATCAGAATACAGGCAATAGCAATCAGCACTAGCGATAAAAATCGCTCGATAGAAGTCAGTTCAAATACCTCAAGAGGTATCCAGCCGATGAGACTGTAGACTATGTCTGCCATATCACGCGCGCTAGTAGTAACCATGAAACCGAGTCGGAAAGCAATTCCAGTGGTATTGATGACACCTACGACAATACCGACAGCGGCGCAAGCAGCACCAACGGCCAGTGCGTATTGAACACCGACTTGAAAACTGTCGAACAACTTACTAATAGAATAACGTTGCCGTTTATGCATAAGGCTGATGATGATACCGGCCGCGAGAAGCCCCGCCAAAGTGGGCGAAAAGCCACCATCTGAGGCCTTCCACAGTACATAACCCATCAAGCCAGCAGGTACAATCAAGGTCAGTGGTTTCTGAAAAGAGGTGAAGCCGACTATGATGCAAAAAATTAAGCCCATATAGGCTGCCATGTTGGCCGAATATCCGCCAAATAGCACGGTAAGCAGAGCTAGCAGAGGCATAACCGTATGCCAGCCATTGCGCCAAGTGTTGATAAATTGCGGTATTTTATCCTCTGGATACCCTTTGAGTCCCAATCGTAACGCAGTGAAGTGCACAATCGATAACACACCGATATAGTGCATAGATGCAGGTACCATGGCTGCAATGATGATAGTGGTATAGGGAACCTGCAGATATTCAGCCATCAGGAACGAGGCAGCACCCATAATAGGCGGGGTGATTTGACCTCCGGCACTCGATGCCGCTTCAACTCCCCCGGCAAAATGTCCGGGATATCCGAGACGTTTCATGTTGGGAATGGTCAGCGAGCCGGTTGAGACAGTATTGGCAATCGAAGAGCCAGAAATTGTACCAAAAAAGGCCGATGAGACTACGCTCACTTTAGCTGGGCCTCCGACATACCTTCCCGCTAGGATCATGGCGTTATCAACAAAAAATTGACCTAAACCCATCCGCTGGGCAACCACGCCAAACAGCACAAAGTGGAAGACGACTGTTGAAACTATCCAAAGTGTTATCCCGAATATACCCTCGGAGGGGAAGTACATATTATTGATAAATTGGCGCCAGTCGACACCTGGGTGTTTCAGTACTTGGAACGGCATCTGTTGGCCAAACAGTGCATAGCCTATAAAAGCTATAATAATGAGCGGTAGTACCGGTCCCAGAGATCGACGGGTTATCTCAAGAACAAGAACGACCAGTATCGAACCAAAAATGATATCGGCTGTAGAGGGATCGCCCTGACGCAGTGCCTGCTCGGCTATCTCATAACCAAACAAAGTCAATCCGTTCCAAGATACTGTCAGAAAGAGCGCAGCGGTCACGCCACCGCAGACAAAAATCCAATCGTAGAGCGGCACATTCCCCCAGCGCAACAAGGTATTTTTGTGATATTCAAGTGCACTTTGAGATTTCAGCAATGGTGAGGTAGCAAAGATTAATATGAATATACCTGAGAGGTGAATCCCCATGTGTACGTGTTCAACAGGGGTACCAAAGCCTGCGGTCCAAATGTGATAAAGAGCAAAGGCTGAGGCGAAATAATAGAGTCCCTGAGAAAGCATTGCACCATTGTCACGGGTAATAAGTGACGAGTCATATTGTTTTTCAAGCTCATCTAGAGCTTCAGTATCAAGTGTGCCGGTATTGTTCGTTGTCATAGAGGACGCTCCGCTGTTTAAGTCAATTAACAACAGCAACCAGCAATTAGTTCTGGTTTCAAATGCCTGGGAAATTAATGCTTAGATTAGTTTGATAAAGAACAGATTGGTCTGTCGGGGGCGCACAGTGCTCGCCCCCGCACTCAAAGTTCTCAACTAAAATTATAGTGACTACAGAAGACCTACTTCTCTGTAGAATTTTTCCGCACCGCGGTGCAGTGGTACAGCCAAAGATTTAATACCCTCCAGGGCAGTTTCCATGCGAATAACTTTGCCCTTGGCGTGGCCACCATCGAGTAACTTACGGGTAGTCTTATTCCACAATGCCTTAGTGACGTTATAGATCATTTCTTCCGATTGGTCGGTGCTGGTCACTAATAAACCATTCACAGCGAGAGTATTAACGTCGTAGGTAACGCCTGGGTAAGTACCGGCTTTAATGCTTGATTGAGCATAATAGGGTACAGCTTCGAGGGACTGCTTCACTTCTTTATCAGTAAAGGAATACAGCTCTAAACCCTTGGTATTATCCAGTTGGATAACGGCGGCAAGTGGGGTTCCTCCAGCATAGAAGTAAGCGTCCAATTGCCCATCGGCGATACGTTCGGCGCTCTGGGAATTATTGAGCTCCGCTTCATCGATATTGCCACGATTCACCCCTTGAGCGGCGAGAAACATTTCCACCGCAATCTGAGTCCCAGAACCAGCTTGACCTATACCGACACGCTTACCTTTCAGATCCGTTAACCCATCCAATGCAGCACCCTTGGGCATCACTAAGTGCAGGTCTTCGGGATACAACTTGGCGATAACCCGCAGTTTCGGCTTGCTCTTACCTTTAAATTTTTCTACACCATGATAGGCATAATATAGGGTTGCCGCACCGGTCAGACCGGCTTCCATTTGCCCGGCGTTAATCGCGGTGACGTTGTGGGCCGACGCATTGGTTGATTGGGCAATAGCAACAAGGCCCGGAACACCGCAGCTACCGCCTTGATCGCAAGGGCGAGAGCCTGGAGGGTTGGAAATTGCGTTGGCAATCAACCCCCCGATAGCAAAATAAGTCCCTCCGGAACTGCCGGTACCTATGCGGAAAAATTTCATTTCTGCAGCTTGAGCGGCACTGCCCAGGGTAAGTAATGTGGCGGCCACAACGCCTGCTAGTATTTTTTTCTTCATCTGTTTCATACCTCTGCTTTTTTTATTTTGATTAAAATATGTGAGATTTGGTACTTGCACTTCTTAACATTGATCTTGTAAATCCGCTCTGAAATAGTCTGCTCAAATAATTCTCTTGTGCGACAGCCTAGAGGGTTATTTATTGCCACCCTCCGCGCCCTAAAGACCCGGTCCAACTCAACTTGAACGCTCTGATCTGGAAGCAAGTCCATGTTCATCTGCTCAAACCCGTCCTTGCTTTCGAACTGTGCTGGGAATATAGCCAAAGTACGAAGCCAAGAAAATGCAATGGATGACTTCAATCACCAAGCTAATTAATCAATATTCAAATAGCGTTTGCGCAAATTAGCACTTGCACCCAGGCCTAGGTTATTCACTATTGACTGAATAACTAATTCAACAAAAGTTACTAGGCTGAACCCCGTCTCAGCTGCAATCAAGAATCCAGAGTCAATGCTTGAAAATATCCTCGTTGCTCTACTTTTCTTATCAAAATTGCCAACTCTTCTTCATCAATTACACAGCACAAACGCAGACCAACCGTCGCTGCTGTCAGCTCTGTTCTCCGATATAGCCTTAAGGTTGTATTTTGTAGTATCTCTAATACTTATTATGAACAAAAAATGAATATACATTAAATATGAGTCTTATTGAAGTCTATTGATGAAATAACCCGATATCAAAACGGTACTTGGCTAATGATTTTATTTCTATCGATACAGAAATATTTTTTAATCTGCGTCTACTTATCAACAGATAGCTATTTTTCAGCAATAATAGATGTGATGGCTATGAAAAAAAATGGAGGTTACACAGAGAAAACCAGCAAAAGGATGATCCAATATGCTTGGTTATATTTTAATATGTGAAGGGGCGCTAAAATGATCGACAGCTTGAATTTCGCTCCTTTATGATCTGTCCGCTACAGGACAAAGTCACTGTATTGACACTAGCCCTCGTTTTAGCAAACGTGACATTACAGACCTTGCCCAGAAGCTTGTTTGCGTACTACTAATGTACAAGGGTTGAATACAACGGACAGCTGCTTTCAAAGCCGTCAAGCTTCGGTTTTCGCTTTATTGCAAGTACTTAGCTAAAAACGCTTTTACCTGTTGCTGTGCATCTTGATGCGCCTGTGGGGCATAATAGTAGACCGACTTCTGCTTTTTATCGCTGGGCTGCTTAGGGTCATCGAAAAACAAAGTGGCACCCGGGTAGATTTGCAATTTCACTGGCTGCTGTGGATTCTTTTGCTCGCTGGCGAGTTTAAATTGCTGGCAATGTCCTTTTTGCAAGGTTCTATCATTGTCGCC
>ASZI01000325.1 GCA_000416315.1 Osedax symbiont Rs2
AAAAAGCCGTAAATCGTCATTTGTGTTATAGAGTTTGCTATAACTAAAGCCTATATTTGGCCAGAAACAAACTAGCTTACAATAAATTTTGCAACATTTCGTAACTCAACTATGATTAGCTAAAGGGTGACATAAACGATTGATTAATTTTAATATTACCCAGGGAATTTTTGCAAAAGGTTTAATAGTAATAGTTCTCATAGGATTAATTTATCTCTAGTGGTATTATAAAATCCGGCTGCATAAGGGACTCAGCGCTAGGGTTTGAGCATGGCCCAATTAGAGAGGTTTAGGAGCTTTGAAATGTATGATTTTTTGATTGATGACGTAGAGATTGATCAAACTGATGACACGAACAACATATCACCGCCATGGAATATCTTGATTGTAGACGATGAGCAATCAGTTCACGATGTTACCCGTTTCGCCTTGGACGATGTCAGCTTTGAAGGCCGGGAGCTAAATTTCCTATCTGCACTTTCAGGCAGAGAAGCCAAAGAAATTCTTTCGACCAGGGAAGATATCGCTATTGTGTTGCTCGATGTGGTGATGGAAACCGATACTGAAGGACTAAAAGTCACTAAATGGATTCGAGAGGACTTAAGCAACTCTCTAATACGTATCATTTTGCGTACTGGCCAACCGGGCCAGGCTCCCGAAAAACAAGTTATCGTCGATTACGACATCAACGATTATAAAAACAAAACAGAACTCACCTCGCAAAAGCTATTTTCCAGTGTTATCTCAGGTATTCGCTCCTATCGTGACCTCTCAGCGCTAAACCAAAACAGAATTGAGTTAAAACGGGTCATAAAAGCCTCAGCGCATATTTTTAAAGAGAGGTATTTACACGAATTTACCAATGGAGCACTGTTTCAATTAACCTCCTTGCTCTACTTAGAGCCTAATGCCGCACTGGTGAACTCAACCGGTATTGCGGCCATGGAGTCTGGACACAAAGTAAAAGTAGTAGCAGCTATCGGTGAGTATAAAAGTTTAGTTGGCGAAGAGCCCGGGGACATAATCCCTAAAACTGTACTCGATCAATGGTTAGAGAACACAGAATCGGGCTACAGTATAATCAACCCCAATGAAGTCATAGTGTCATTTACTACCGATGACAATCACAAGAGCTTATTATATTTACATTCCCATAAACTAATCACCGAAGACGCCAAAAATTTAATTGAATTATTTGTGCAAAACATTGCCATTGCCCATGAAAATTTACGTCTATGGCAGGAAGTAGAAGAGACCCAAAATGAAATAATTTCTATGCTCAGTGGTGCAGTTGAAACACGCTCTAAAGAAACCGGTAATCATATTATCCGCGTGTCTAAAATTTGTGAATTGCTGGCGCAAAAATATGGTTTGCCGGAAGATGAAATTTATGCCATTAAGCTGGCCTCCCCTCTGCATGATATCGGCAAAGTAGGCATTCCAGATGTCATCTTAAACAAGCCGGGCAAACATACTCCAGAGGAATGGGAAATCATGAAAACCCACTCCGAACTTGGGGCTCAGGTCTTAAGTGACTCGAAGCGACCGATTATTCAAAGCGGTGCTATTATCGCCATGCAACACCATGAAAAATGGGACGGGTCAGGCTATCCTGTGGGACTTTCTGGCACAGACATTCATATTTTTGGACGCATTACCGGGCTAGCTGACGTGTTTGATGCACTGTGCTCAAAGCGATGCTACAAAAATGCCTGGACAGTTGAAGAGACAATGGCGTTAATCCACGATCAATCCGGTAGTCACTTTGATCCAGATTTAGTCAAATTATTGGAAGATAACTTATCCGTTGTTCTAGAAATTCAGGCACAATACCAGGATTAGGTCTCCAGCTAGTCCTTGCTATTGTCTCTGATAGCGCATAACTAGCTGGGCTCCCTTCCCCGCATTTAAGGTAAATTTACGACACTGTCTCGCTGTAATGGCTACTTGCTTCACAGTTCCAACAGAAATCAAAAGCACCACCATTAATTTCGCTACATTTAACACAACCCCAATCGGCAAGCTCTTGAGTATTAAACACTTCAAGAAGCTGCTGTGCTCGCTCATAATGCAGATCTTCTACAACCCACAGCTCGAGCCAGTTTTCAACGGGCGGCAACTCTCCTACAGCACCCGTTGAATACTCATTTTTTAAAAACACTTTGATACTGGCAGACTCAACAATATTTTTAGCATTTAACACTATAAAGTTATTTGCATGAGTATAGATTAGCTTCAAATTTACCTCGCTATTGACCTTAGAAAACCATAACAGCGCTCTGCGATGTAAGGCTATTATAAAACTGTATCTTTAGCTTAACGCCTGCTGTAGATCAGCCAACAGACAATCACTTTCCTCAAGACCGATGGACACTCTTAACATTCCATCGCTGATTTGCATCGACTGTCTTTTTTTTGCACCCATTTCCCAAAAAATAGTATGGGCGACAGGGATGATCAGACTGCGTGTATCGCCCAGTCCTGTGGCCTTAATGAACACTTTTAATTTGTCCACGAAATCCAGACATTGGTCAGCATCTACCAGCTCAAAAGAAAACAACCATGAGCCGGCTTTAAAAAGCTCACAAGACTGTTGATGAGCAGGGTGGTTTTCTAGCATCGGGTAATATACCTTAGCTACTTTCGGGTGCTGCTGTAAAAAGCGCGCCACAGTTAACGCGGTGGCGCTAGTCCTTTGCATTCGAATTGCCAGTGTTTCTAGCCCAAGACTTATCTGATGAGCAGCTTGCGAGGAGAGAGTAGCCCCCATATCGCGCAAGCCTTTCTTTCTGATTTGCTGCAGCCCCCACTTACTGGCGTCTCCCTTTTGATAATTAACAAAGATGTTGGGATAGTTCTGCCAATCAAACAGCCCTGTATCTATCACTACGCCCCCTAACACTTGTCCTTGTCCAGCGGCTGATTTAGTCAGTGAGTGGATGACTAGAGAAGCTTTAACGACCTTCGGCTTAAATAAGTAAGCTGACAATATTGTATTATCTACCACATAGACAATGCTCTGCTGCGCGCACAAATCTCCTATCAAAGCCAAATCGGGAACTTGGGTACCAGGGTTCGCCACCGTTTCTACAAAAACTATTCTTGTGCTCTGTTTAATCGCAGCCCGGACGTTTTCCACTGATGTAGCATTCACTCTGGTGATCTTAATACCCAGATCTTCCAAAGTGTTAAAGAAGCTTGCTGTATTGCCAAACAAGTGTTCGGAGACAACTATGTGATCTCCTGCTTTGACAAGAGTCAGGAAAGTAGCCGCTATGGCGCCCATACCAGTCGCAAAAGCAACCGCACCAATGCCGCCTTCAATTTTAGCCAGTTTAGCTTCTAGTACCGCAGTAGTTGGCGTCCCCTGTCGGGAATAGGGAGAGTTTCCCTTTGATTTCCCCTGAAACACACTAATTAAATCAGCTACACAATTGTAAGTATATTGGGTCGATGGATGCAGCGGATAGTGCACCCCACCATTGGCATGTTCTATCATCCGATCAAAATGCACTATATCAGCAGTAAAATTGGCTTCTTCATTTTGCGAGTTTTGTTGGTCTTGCTGCTTCATTTTTCTGTAAATTCCTTGGGTTAAACTGCTGCTGTGATTATTCGGGCTACTCAAAGTGTATTACATCTTCGAGAAGAATGGGCTCTATAGATAAAGAATACAGCACCACTGCTAAATTAAGAACCGTAAGTTTAGACTGAAAATATCTAAGCTACTAATCCTTAGTTTCGATTTTCTTACTGATAACAATAATTTAAATACAATCTAATAACTCGAGAAAATAGATTCTAAAACCTGCACTGCCCTTCGCTGTTGCTGCTCATTAAAACCTGCAAAACCTATCACTAAGCCCTGGCTTTTATTGGCACTGCTATAATAATCCGACAAGTTTTTGACTCCCACCCCTCGCTCTCTTGCCCGTTGGCAGATAACTTTATCGCTATACTTTGTACCCAGCAGATAAACACAATGCATCCCTCCATCACTAGGTACTAAAGTTAAATAGTCACACAGGTATTGTTCAACCAGTCGCTGCAACAAATTGCGACGCCAGTGATAGAGTTTTCGCATTTTGCGCACATGGCTAGAAAAATGACCGACTGCCATGAATTGCGCCAGCGCCAACTGCGGTAACATTGAAACATTACCTTGCATTAATGTTTTTGCACGGCTAAAAGGTATCAGCAATTGATCGGGTAAAACCAGGTAACCAATGCGGATTGATGGGTGCAGTATACGACTAAATGTTCCGCTATAGATAACGCGCTGAGCCCAGTCTAACCCTTGCAATGAGGTCAACGGCAGCCCGTCAAATCTAAACTCACTGTCGTAATCGTCTTCTATAATCCAAGAACTTGTGGCATTTGCCCACTGCAATAAAGCGATTCTACGCTGTAAACTTAACGTAGTCCCCAGAGGGTAATTTCTTGAAGGAGTGATTACCGCCACATTGGCCAGATGTTGTTTTTCTGAGGTTAGATTAAACCCTTGGCTATCGATATCAATCGGTATTTTATTGGCACCTATAGCGTTTACTGCGCCTTCCATACCAAAGTAACAAGGCTCTTCGACAAACACACTAGCACCTGGATCTAACAGTAACTGTAGGGACAAATAGATAGCTTGTTGAGAGCCACTAAAGACCAAAATATTATTTGCCTGGCAATTTACACCTCTGACCACTTGTAAATACGATGCAATCTGTTGGCGCAACGCGCTACTGCCAAGCGCAGATGCCTGCAGTTCATGTTTCATCACTCGCGCGGCATAATTCACAGCTCTTTGCCACTTTATCCAGGGGAACTCTGCCAGTGCGGGAATCGCGGGTTCTAACAAATCTTTTGTATAGGGAGATTTATGATGTGGTTGCCGGTTTAGCCGCTCAGCCAGTTTTGAAAGCTTGTCACTGCTTTTTGCTAAAGTACGCTTTTGCATTACACGCGTTGCAGGAAGAGTCACAGCTACGCTATCGCTAACAAAACTTCCGGAACCGGGCCTGGTTTCGATATAACCTTCAGCCAATAATAATTCAAACGCGGATTTGACAGTATTTCTGGATAATTTCAGTGACTGAGCGAGCGGCCGACTCGCAGGTAGTTTAGCCCCCGCAATCAGCTTTCCTTCCATGATGCTCTGTCGTATTGCTCGAAACAGTGCAATATAGCGCGGGATATTGGCCTCTTGTAAAAGCGGCAAAAACAATTCAGACGGGAACTCAATTTTGCTCAAACTTAAACCTATTATTGGTAATCTTTACTTTTTCCGGCTCCAGAAGCTTTAGGGTATGAGCCCAGAACACGCACTTTGTAGGTTTGCTGTATCTCAACTAACGCGGCCGACACGTTAGCATCTAGTTGATGGCCATCCAGATCAATAAAAAAGTGATATTTGCCAAAGGTCTGCCTGGTGGGCCTGGAGGCAATAGAGGTCAAATTTATTTGTCGTTTTGTGAATTTAGATAAGATCCCTTCCAAATAACCTGGCTGGTCATCATCATCCAGCACTATAAGACTGGTTTTATACTCGACGCACTGGTCACTCATAGTATTGTTTGGCTGCCCGGCGAACAACAAAAACCGGGTCTGGTTGTTACTGTAGTCATTAATATTTTCTACAACACAGCTAAAGTCGTGCATCTTCATCAGATGGCTAGGCACTACCGCCGCAGCCCTCGTTG
>ASZI01000326.1 GCA_000416315.1 Osedax symbiont Rs2
CCAACTACCAACTACCAGCTTCCAGCTTCCAGCTTCCAGCTTCCAGCTTTTTAATATCGCTTTAAACTAATAACAAACTCACAACCTCCGTTAGTTGCATCTCTTACCTCGATATTGCCACCAATATCTAATAAAATTTTACGGCTTATTGACAATCCAAGCCCCAGACCAACCCCTGCTTCTTTGGTGGTGAAGAAGGGATCGAAAATCACTGCCTTATCCGCAGCGCTTATGCCGCAGCCGTTGTCGGTCATGGTCAAAATTAAACTTTCACCTACAAGGGCGGCAGAAATTTTCAAATGCGGCTGTGTCTGTTCGGCCATCGCATCTAAAGCATTGCCAATCAAATTGACTAATACTTGCTCTAGTCTGATTGGATCGCCACTGGCACTTGGGATATCGACAAAGCCCAGGCGTTCAATCTGGCACTGCTGCTGTTCTATTCTGGGTATGTACAGCTCTAGCGAACTTGTGACAACGTTATCTAAATCAACAGCGATTACCTCATCACTGGGTCGCCGGGAAAAGACTTTAAGGTGGTTTATAATCTTGGCCATTTTATCGGCTAATCGCTCTATTTTTTGCAGCAGCGGCAAGCTTTCGTCGGCGCGAGATCGTTCAATCATCCGGCTACTGTTGTGGGCATTGTAGCGAATGGCGCTCAGCGGTTGATTCAGCTCATGCGCTATACCTGCAGATAACTGTCCCAGACTTGCCAGCTTGGCCGACTGAATCAGCTCCTGGGAAGTGGCGCGCAGCTCTAGTTCTGTGCGTTTGTGCTGGGCAATTTCGGCGCGCAAATCTTTAGTACGTCTCTCAATGGTCTGCTCTAAAATTTGTTGAGTTTCATAGCGTTCAGTGCTATCCACCAAAGTGAATAGCAGTTTTGTACGATGCCTTTGATGGTATTCGCGCACCCCCAAATCCAGATGAAACTCAGAGCCATCCTGGCGTCTTCCCAGTGTTTCTATGATAGGCGGTAAAGCAGCGACATTGGCAATTAGCTGTAGCGACTGTTGTTGTGCGATAAGGCTGTGGATATCTGCGCCTATCAATTCCTGATACTGGTAGTTAAACAGCAATCGGGCATTGGGGTTAACAAATTCGATTATTCCCTGACCGTCGGTGCTGATCAGACCGACTAAGGCGTTACTGATAACAGACTGGGCGTTGGCATCTTCGACATCTTTAGCAGTGTTGCGAAAGATCAGCAGCGCCAGTGCCATCTGACTAATTTCATCTTTGCCTTTAGTATCTATCGGTGTATCCAGATTACCTTCAGCAATTGCTGACATACTGATCTGTAGACGGTTTAATCTGGCCAGTAGTGATCTGCCTACGTACAACCAGCCGACCAACAAGGCAATTAATAGCCCGGAAAGAACCATGCTGATTATCAGATTGCGGCCCTGATTTACTGCTCGGTGCGCACGTGCGGCAGCGGCTTGTGCTGCCTGATCGGCTTCCAATACCTGAGCGCTGATTATGACCTTTAACTGACTAAACAGCGCTTTGTTTTCATCCAACAAGGTTTGGTTGGTGCTTATCAACAGCAGTTCTTGTTTGCGCAGCTGTGGAATACTTTGCTCGCCTCTGGCAAAAGACATAATTTGCTGCACGCTTTGGCGCAATGTTAAGGCGCTGGTATTATCCTGGATCTGACTTAAGGCATTAAACAAACGGTCTTCAACTTCCCCTAAATACAACAGTGTGGCATTGATTTCTGCGGCGTCGGTTTGGCTTGAGGCGCGGATCAATAGTCCCACTGCCAAGTTGCTGTCAGCATTTAGCTGCATCAGTGACTCGCGAATACGCAATACTTGTTGCAAGGCATTGTCAGGGCGCAAGTTTCTGGCAGAATTATTGTTAAGATTTTCGATACTGTCCTGAGTGTTATATCTACTGTCTTCGAGGATAGGTGAAATCTCATCGAGAAAAGAGGCATGAGTCCAGCGCAGTGATTCACTTAGGCTTCTGTTACGACGTTGCAGTTCAAATTTATTACTGACATTGGTATTTAAACTGTGCAGATTACCTTGGATTTTTGGTAATACAGCGCTCAGTTTTTGCTGAATCTGGGTGGCTAATATCTGCTTGTCGTGTGCAATATCCAGCAACAGCGTTAGCTCGTTGAACTGCTGCTCCAGCGCTTCCCACACGGACTCTTGCTGCCAGCTGGACCTGGCGGAAATTAATTTTGGTGCAGTGCCACTGATATCGGTAGCCAGTTCGGTAAAGTGGCTGGCGGTGCTTATTAGCGGTAAGTGGCGCGTACCCAGGGATTCAACTCGCTGGCTAATGTCGACCATCGTCAGCCAGGCGGCGATAGCTGTCATTAGCGTGACCACCATGATGGCGCCCAGCGCCAGACTGAGCTTGAGCCCGATGCGGCTGATGCG
This sequence comes from Osedax symbiont Rs2, assembly GCA_000416315.1. Taxonomy (GTDB): domain Bacteria; phylum Pseudomonadota; class Gammaproteobacteria; order Pseudomonadales; family Balneatricaceae; genus Rs1. Next base: position 2,400 of record ASZI01000326.1, read on the forward strand.
AAATACTTTTTTGCTACTGGCTAAGACTTCAGACATCAAGGTGCATCCATTGGTAATACGGCAGCTTCGAGCTGGATTAATTCACGCATCACGATATCTTGTTGCTTTTGATCCCACTGCTGCCATTGCTGTTGCAGCTGTTGTTGCACTTTGGAGAGCTGCCGACCGGGAATAGGCTTGGAAAATTGCTCTAACAAGGCACTGTCAGTGAGTTGCAATTCACTGAAAGGTGTTTGTTTTAACTGAGAAATTACAGTGTTTAAGCGCTGCGCTAAGTGTACAGAAGTGTTCAGCAAAGGCATCTTCTGTAGCCTATAAACCGTATTCCATGCCCGCTGCAAAAAAGCCAGACGATATGTGATGGAGTATTCAAACAGGGCGTTAACTAAATGGTAGCGGCGCACCGCCAGTTTGTGGTCATAATCTAAGGTGTAGCGCTGCTGTCGGCGGTGCTGACTCAGTATATGCTCGGGCTGCTGACGCAATAAGTCGCTATTGATCGGATAGCGGCTTATCACCGCAGAGAGCAGCGATTTCTGGCCGCCATCTGAGAGTAAGTAGCGAACAAAACCTCTGGCTTGCTCGGCGGCGGGAGTCTCTGTAACTATGCCGATACTTACCGGCAAAAAGGTGGTCGGTGACGAGTAACTAAAACCGATTTTAGGCTGTTTTGCAGCGGCGGAAAATGCGAAAAAATCTATCACTAAGCCTATACCAAAGCGCTGGCGGACGATTCCCTGACTGACTCCAAAACTACGGGCGGTGATAGTGGCGAGGTTACCGGCGAGCTGTTGGATATAGGCCCAGCCCTCGCGCCAGCCCTTTTCCTGTAAGATCATTTCTACCATCACATGGGTGGTGCCAGATCGTATCGGAGAAGACATCGCAATATGGCCTTGGTACTTAGGTTGCAGCAGTTGTTGCCAGCTATTCGGCGAGTCCAGCTGGTATTGCTGTAAATAACCACTGTGCCACATAAAGCCATAACCGGAGTAAGCGAAGGGAGTGTAATTGATTCGGTCATCAGTGTTTAAAGGTTGCAGTTGGCCGGCGCGGCTTAACCAGTCCATCGCATCCACGGCACTGGCCATTATTAAATCGGGCCTAGGTTGCATTTGCATTTGTAGATGGGTGAGGGCGGCCGGGGTTTTTTTGTGTAAAAAGCGCACTCGAACTTCTGGATGAATGCGCTGGTATCCACTGGCTAATTTGGCAGATACTTGCTCGGAGAAAGAAGTGAGTATGATTAGCTGTTTTTGTGGTAGCTGCTGAGTATTATTATCAATAGCAGAATGGGTTTGGCCGCTGCTGGTTGCGGTGAAACTGACTAGCAGCATAAACAAAAAGCTAATTGTCTTAGGGAAACGCTGAGTAAGTCTGCTATCTTCTCTGCGGTTTGTAATACGAGCAGAGGGTGCACTGACAACTGTTGTATTTACTGGCATTTTTTAGTCTTAACAGTTAATTTGCCTAAACCCTAGCAGAAATCACGTTATTTATCAGTACGTAATCGACACTATTTACTAAGGATTAAAGACAATGCTCACGGGCGCTGCAGCTTCTACAAAGATTGGCATTATTATGCTCAATACCGAATTTCCAAGACCGATCGGTGATATTGGCAATTTACAAAGTTATCAGTATCCGGCGCATATTTTTAAACTGAGTAAAGCCAATGTCAGCAACGTGGTCTGCTCTGAACTCGCGCCAGAACTGATTGAAGAAGTGATTGACGCGGCGCAGAGCCTAAAGGCAGCAGGGGCTAATATTATCACTACCAGCTGCGGTTTTTTAACGCCATTACAGGCTCAAGTGCAAACAGAAATAGGTCTGCCATTTTTGGCCAGTTCACTGTGTCTGCTACCCTTTTTACGCCAGGCGTTTGGTCGTCATTGCCCGATCGGGGTATTAACTTTTGACAGTCGGGAGCTATCTGAGCAGCACTTTAACGGTCACTATGATGACAAGCTAGTGATTGCCGGGATTGAAAATGGCCGCGAACTACATCAGGTAATTAAACAGGGAAAAACAGAGTTAAATAGTCAACGCGCCGAGCAAGATGTCATTGAAGCGGCGCAGCAATTGATGCGACAACAACCGAGTTGTCTGTTGTTGGAGTGTACAAATCTGTCACCCTACAAAGAAAAACTGCGACAACATTTTCAACTGCCAGTATTTGATTTGCTGGATGCTGTTCACTGGTTGGCTGGGGCGCAATTTAGAGGATGAAAGTTGGAAGTTGGAAGCTAGACTAGCTCCCGCTGTGAACTGCTCACTCCCCGGGGGGGGCAAGAGTGCAGCTAACTAATCACACTACCAGGAAAAACTGCGTCGACATTTTCAACTGCCAGTATTTGATTTGCTGGATATTCTTAACTATTTATTGCCCTGGCGGTGCTCTGCACTAGAGCTAAATATTTGTCTATCAGCTGCTGCTGGTTGTAATTGGCGGTGGTGACGGCTAAGTTAATCGCCCCGCGCAGATCACTCTGGCTATCATAGATAGGCACTGACAAAGATAAGTCCGCCATCACGTATTGATCTTGAACCACGGCGTAACCACAGCGCTGACAGCCAAGTATTTGCTGCTTAATCTGCTGCTGGTCAATATTGGTTTGTGGGGTGCGTTGTTCCCAGCTCTGTGCGTTTAACACCGCATCTAATTGTTGCTCATCTAACAGTGAAGCGGCGGCGCGTCCGGATGCGGTGCAGTAAATAGGTAATCTGCTTCCAACGGTGACTGTGGTATCAAGAACATCGCGGCCCAAAAAACGTGAGACAAATATCACTTCGTTGCCATCGAGTATCGATAGCGTAGTCGCCCCCTCAGTTTTTAAACTCAAGTTATGCAAATAAGGTCTGGCTCTGCGAACTAATGCATTAGATTCGATAAAGCGCGCACCAATTTCAGTGGTCTTAGCGGTCAGTTCAAAATCACTACTGTTATGACAACGGCGTAAAAACCCCAGCTTTTCCAGTGTGTAACAAAAACGTTGCGCTCCACTTTTGTTGTAACCGGTCAGTTTAGTGACATCGGTTAAAGACAGTGCCCGTTGCTGGGCATTAAATATCGCCAGCACTTTAAAAGCTTTTTCAACGCTTTGCACATACAGTGAATCTTTTTTTTCGTGGCTCATGATGCTAGTTCTTATAAGTGGGCCGCCATTATGCCATTAAAGTTTATCAATACAAAGTATTGCTATGCGATTCAAAGTATTTTATATTGAGTGCCAGGTTTGATCATAATTCTAAAAAAAAGGAGCACTCCATGTTTCGTAAATTACAGCATTTACTTACAGTTACTGCCGTCACTAGTTGTTTGATTTCCCCACTGGCCAACGCCGAGAAATGGGATATGCCGATGGCTTATTCTAATACCAACTACCATACGCAAAACGCCCAGTTGTTTGCCGAGGCGGTTAAAGTTGCCACTCAGGGGAAACTGGATATCGTCGTACACGGTGGTGGTTCACTGTTTGGCGGCAAGGAAATTAAGCGCGCTATTCAAACAGGCCAAGCACAAATTGGTGAGCGCCTGTTATCAGCTCACGCCAACGAAAATGCGGTTTACGGGTTTGACTCAGTGCCATTTTTAGCCAGTTCGTTTGAAGATTCTGTGAAGTTGTGGAAAGCGGCCCGGCCGGAGCTAGAGAAGGTTTTAGCTAAAGACAATTTAGTGCTTTTATACGCGGTGCCATGGCCTGGACAGGGCTTGTATTTCAAAAAGGCAGTGGACAGCAAAGCAGATACCAAAGGGGTGAAGTTCCGCTCTTATAATTCCGCCACTGCACGTTTGTCTGAATTAATGGGCATGCAGCCGGTACAAGTAGAGGCAGCTGAACTGTCTCAGGCACTGGCAACAGGTGTCGTTGAGTCGATGATTTCCTCGGGGTCTACAGGTTACGATAAAAAAGTCTGGGAGCAGCTAACCCACTTTTATGATGTAAACGCCTGGTTGCCGCGCAACTATATTTTTGTCAATCAAGACGCCTGGAATTCGCTTGATCAAAGCACCCAGAGCATAGTCAAAGGGATGGCGATGCTGGCTGAGCAAGCGGGAACTGCTAAAGCACAACAGTTATCTGATTGGTACATCAGTCAGTTATCTGCTAATGGTATGAAAACTCAGCCAGCAGAGGGGCAGTTACTCTCTGATCTGCAGAGCATTGGTAAAACCATGGCACAAGAGTGGCAACAGGCTGCAGGTGAAAGTGCCGCTACCATTCTTAACAATTACAAAAAGTAATAGACAACAATTAGCTGTATCGGAGCTGCACTATGGGAAAGACCAGACAATTACTACACCGGCTATTTAATCTTTGTGGTTATATAGCGGCGGGCTTCTTGATTGCCATCCTGGTGTTAATTGTGGTGCAGGTCATCGGCCGCTACGTTGGTTATGCCACCCCAGGCATCACCAACTATGCCGGCTACTGCATGGCGGGGGCCTCATTTTTTGGCCTCAGTTATGCCATGCATAACAATAGCCATATACGTGTATCGCTGTTTCTAAATCTGTCGAAAAAATTTCGCTTTGCTTTAGAGTTGTGGTGTCATTTGATAGCCACTGGCTTAGCCATCTTTTTCAGCTACTATGCGTTTAAAATGATTTACTGGTCACATAAATTTCACGATGTCTCGCAGGGTCAGGATGCGACTGCTTTGTGGATTCCACAGCTAGTCGCTGCAATAGGTACCTCTGTACTGACTCTGGTATTACTGGAGAGGCTCTACTTGTTACTGTTTCAATCGACTGATCCGCTGAGCCCCACTTATACGCCTCCTAATAATAAATAGAGTACTTCGATGGAACATTTTGAGCTGATTTCAATATTTTTATTTGTACTTTTTCTATTACTGGGAACTGGAGTTTGGGTTGGCTTTGCGCTGATGGGTGTAGCCATCGTCGGTATTGAACTATTTACTTCGCGCCCGGCAGGCGATGCAATGCTCACGGCTATCTGGGCTTCTTCCACTAGTTGGTCGCTGACCGCACTGCCACTGTTTATCTGGATGGGCGAGATTCTGTTTCGCACAAAATTATCCCAAGATTTGTTTAAGGGGCTCTCCCCCTGGATGTCCAAGTTACCTGGTGGCTTACTGCATACCAATATTGTTGGCTGCACTATCTTCGCCGCAGTCTCCGGCTCCTCGGCGGCCACTTTGACCACAGTGGGGAAAATGTCTATCCCCGAGCTGGAAAAACGTAATTATCCAAGGCATTTGATTATCGGCACACTGGCAGGAGCCGCCACTCTTGGGCTGATGATTCCACCTTCGCTGACATTGATTGTCTATGGGGTGACTATTAATGAATCTATTTCTAAATTATTTTTAGCCGGGATAGTGCCGGGGCTAATTCTCGCCTCGATGTTTATGTTGTATGTGGTTGTCTACTCGTTAGTCAAAGGTCAGCAAGGTATTCTTGTCGATGGCGCCAAGAGTTTTAAACAGAAACTTGCCGCCTCGCGGTTTCTAATTCCAGTGTTACTGCTAGTAATGTTTGTGATTGGCTCAATGTACTCAGGAATCGCCACTGCCACCGAAGCTGCCTCCTTTGGAGTGATAGGTGCTTTTGTTCTGGCGAGTGTACAGGGCTCGATGACACTGGATACTTTTAAAAAGAGCATCTTTGGCGCAGTCAGCACATCGGCAATGATTGCACTTATTTTGATGGGCGCTTCATTTTTATCACTCTCCATGGGCTTTACGGGTCTGCCCAGAGCACTGGCAGAATGGATAGCGACAATGGAGTTGAGCCGCTTTGAGCTGCTGATGGCGCTGTTGGTTTTTTATATCATCATCGGTTGCTTCCTCGACGGCATATCGGCAGTAGTGCTAACTATCGCGATTGTCGAACCAATGATTCGCCAGGCGGGCATCGATATTATCTGGTTTGGAATATTTATAGTCGTAGTAGTAGAAATGGCGCAAATAACCCCTCCTATTGGCTTTAATTTATTTGTATTGCAGGGCATGACAGGTTATCAGATTGGCTATATTGCCCGCACTGCAATACCGATGTTTTTGATTATGCTATTGATGATTTTTGTACTGATTGCCGTCCCAGAGCTGGCGACTTGGCTACCCGAACAAATGCGCTCCAGGCCTTAGAAAGTATGCAACAGCGAGAGATTATAATTATCGGCGCCGGTATGGTGGGGGTGTGCACGGCGCTGGCACTACAGCAGAAAGGTCTACAGGTCACACTTATAGACAGTAGTGAGCCGGGCACTGAAACCTCTTTTGGCAATGCGGGTATTATTACTCCCAGCTCGTTAATTCCCTTCAATAATCCTAGATTGTTTAAGCAACTGCCGAATTTTTTACTGAATAAAAGTGCTGGTTTTCGCTATAGCAGTCGCTAT
>ASZI01000327.1 GCA_000416315.1 Osedax symbiont Rs2
CGTCTTCCGTCTCCCACCTCCCCCCTCCCGCCTTCCAACTCCCAACTGTCAGTTACCCGCGCATTCCCGCCATGCCTAACTTCAATCCCTTGAGCATCGACAGTACCCCATCGCTATCTGACATCATGCGAAACAAGTGCGCTTTAAACATAAAACCTGCAAACTCACTGACTTTGTTGATTAAACCGCTGCTGAGAACCACAGAGACTATCCCCAAAGATAAATCGACCATCTGCGTGGTATTGGAAAACTCTTCAGAATCGTCTTTAATCCAGTAAAAGACCACCCCGAAAACATATTCACCAAGCAGGTTCGAGATAGAGCCTTTAAAGGGGATGTCGGTTAGCTCCCCGGTCTCTTGTGCTGCCGTCAGATAGCCGTGCATCGCCTGCTGGAATAATACTTTTACTTTCAGTGCATCCTGCATCATAAACAGTGGTGATTGAGAAAACTTCTGCATACAAAAAGCCACGAACTCGCGATCCACTAATAACGACTCCAATAAAGTGTCGATCAATAGCTGTAGCTTTTCCTGCAGATCGAAGTACTCAAATTCGTGGGTGGCAGCCGCGCGCTCTATTGCATCAGATGCCCGAAGCTCTAAAAACCCCAGCAGTACTTGCTCTTTTGAGGGGAAATATTTATAGATAGTGGCATCGCCAATTTCGGCAGCTTTGGCTATTTGCTTCATAGTGGTCTGCTCGTAACCACGTTCAGAAAATAGCTGCACCGCTTGATTAATAATTTTGCGTCGGGTTGCTGCTTTTTTATCTGACATCTTCATAATTAATACCAACTATCGTTTAATTTAATAATAATCTCTTATTAAGGATAGCTAGTTTCATTTTATTGTCAAGCAAGCACTACTAATCAGCAGATAAAACTTGCGGCATCTAAGCCAGAACACTTCTTGCTTGATCCAGCTGCCTTATAGCGGTGTCGGATTTGATTGCCCCCCTCCCTAATGTAGATAACAAGTTTGGCGAGGCCTGAATTTTATTTTTCGATTTAGTCCGATCATCGCGGACAGTGGCTGATATTGGCAAAATTTGATCTAAAACATTTTCCAGCCAGTGACTGGTCATAGAGTCAATATATTTGCATTTCTGAGCTTGCCTGCTGTGCTTTCGTTTACTAAAATAGGCAGTTGATATCTGATTGTTGTCGCGGCTTTTCAGCTGTAAAAGCGTCTGCAAAAGACCACCGAATCCTAATTATTTTTCTATAACAATCATAGCCTTGACAATAAATCACAGATACAATCAGCATTTTTATAGCTACATTTATAATTAGGTTCACTATGCAAAAAAAATTTCTTTCAGGCAAACCCTATATCATTCCCGCCCGCCCAGAAGTACTGACCAGCGTAATCAATTTGTTACAAGCGACTGAAATCGATGTAGATGCCGTCGTTACTCAATTGCATAAAGACGTGTCCTTATATTCCGCAGTACTAGCTACAGCCAACACACCTCTGTTTAGTAGCGGCGCTAAAGTGACTGCTTTAAAACAGGCGGTAATGCGTCTGGGCTTTAGTAAAATGCTAACTATATTGCGCATAATCGCTCTGAAAACGGCGCTATCAAAAGCCGGGCGCTTGGAGCGCTTTTGGGATGCAGCCACTGAAACAGCCCAATTAACAGTCAAGATCAGCAAAATTGTCTCTAAAGAGAGCGTTGAAGATGCGTACTCTCTTGGGATGATGCACAACTGTGGCATCCCTTTAATGATGGAAGCAATTGCCCAATACCGTGGCTTTTTGATGAATTGTGATGCTAAAGATATTCAGCCACTGCTGCTTAGAGAAAAAGAACTGTTTGGTTTTCATCACTTCCAGGTAAGTACTGAGATAGCCAGGCGCTGGCTGATGCCAGAAAATGTTATCCAGGCTATCCGCTTACAGGGCTCTCCTATCGATGCCGCCGGACTGGGAAACAGTGATAATGAATCGGTGAAGTTCATCTTCTGCTCGCTACTTTTAGCCAAAGACATAAGTTCCAGTTACCGTCACTACTGGAGGATTGAAAATCAACAGCAAAATGTCAGCAACTTAAGACCAGTGTTAGATTTTGTCGGTCTGTCTGAGACTGATTACCTGGATATACGTGAATCAGCTCTGCAAGACATGGAAATCAGCTAGCAGAGTTGATAATGAACTCTGCTCTTTGTCAACACTACTCTGCATTGTCAGGGGAAGAGACATCCACTAAGACCCCCGCCGGATCTTTTAACAATAACCGCCTATGAGGGTAAAAACTAAGCTCAGGGGCTTGTACAATTTCGAAATTTAACTGTTTGACCCGCTCGAAAACAGCGATTGCGCCATCGACCAGCAAAGTTAAGCACATAGCTGTTGGCTTGCCTGTGAACGTCTCGGAAATAACTCATGATCCGCAAGCATGACTCCTATTTCAAGTAGCAGCCCAGGAGATCAAATGTACAAACCTGCCGCTGTCATAATCCACTGTAAACGCAAATAGACTGTTGTAGAACTCTTTTCAAGCCGGCAAATCATCTGAACATAAATGGGTGAGTAAAGGGTTAATTTTCATTGATGAACCTCTTTATTCAAATCTAAGCAAGAACACTGAGCGCGAATCAATAAGCTATTGGCTGTATAAATTTAGAAACCTTGTTTTAGAATATTGCGAACTCTGGCTTGCACCGATGGCGCTTCATCGCGCATCGCCATGCGCAGAAATTGCTCCGTTTCATCTCGGTATTCTTCATACTGGCGAGCAAGCTGATAAAAGCCATTGTAAGCCCATGCTCTGACAAATTTATTGCGCTCTATAAGGCAGCTGCGCAAGAACACATGCACATTCGCCCTGTCATCCGCTGCTATTGGCAGGGAGGGGATGCACTGCAAAATATGTAATTTTGACTGCCACTGCTGCAGCTGCGATAGACGCTTATAAACCTCATTAGCAGGCACTTTTCCCTGGTTCTGAAGATGCTGTTTCAACAACCAAGAGGCGCCTTTCTCTGTTGCTGGTTGGCCAATAAATAATACTAAGTTAGCAGAAAAGCCTAGCTGATTTAGATAGCGATTGTATATATCGCAGATCTCATCAACCGACTTACCATCCCAGTTAGCGATTGCCTGTTGCAAAATCTTTGCCATCTCAGTGCTCAATTTTGCATATCACTGGAGCGGCTCTCGCTCTGCAGTTGGCTCTGCCACATTTGACTGTACTTCCCTACTGCATCCAATAGTTGTTGGTGAGTCCCCTGTTCAACTATCAATCCCTGTTCTAGAACGACAATAAGATCTGCATCTACTACTGTGGACAGTCGATGGGCAATAGTAATCACTGTACGCCCGCGGCCCATTTGCTGCAAACTCTGCTGGATCTCGCGCTCGGTCTGAGTGTCCAGCGCCGAAGTGGCCTCATCCAGCAGCAGGATCGGCGCATTTTTTAACATAGTGCGGGCAATACCCACTCGCTGTTTTTCGCCCCCGGATAACTTAAGCCCCCGTTCTCCTACAGTAGTGTCGTAGCCATCGGGCAACTGCAGTATAAAGTCGTGAATTTTTGCAGCTTTTGCCGCCGCTTCCACTTCTTCTCTACTGGCACCTTCCTTACCGTAGATAATGTTGTAGTAAATACTGTCATTAAACAGCACCGTATCTTGTGGCACTACACCGATACTTTTTTGCAAACTCAGCTGAGTGACATCGCGCACATCTTGTCCATCAATTAACAGTGCGCCAGCGGTGACATCGTAAAAGCGAAACAACAGTCTGCCGATAGTGGATTTCCCGGAACCTGAAGAGCCGACAATCGCCACCGTCTGCCCAGCTTCTATGCATAAGTTTAGCCCCTTGAGCACTTGCCTTTCAGGCTGATAAGCAAAGTTTACTGAGCCAAACTGTATTTTTCCTCCAGTCACTTTAAGTGCTGGGGCGTTTTCCTTATCAATTATCTCCGCTGGCTGCTCTAACAGCTCAAACATCTCAGCCATATCCAGCAGCGCCTGGCGAATCTCGCGGTAAAAAAAACCTAAGAATCCCAATGGCATCATGACTTGCATCATATAGGCATTAACCATGACAAAGCCACCTACGGTTAAATTCCCCTGAGCGACATCGTAGGCGGCTAGGGCCAGTGCCGCAACCAATCCGCTGTTGATAATCACTGCTTGCCCGAGGTTTAACAGCGCCAGCGAGCGCACTGTGTTTAACGCTGCCTTTTCGTAACCTTGCATAGATTGATCGTATCGATGCGCCTCGACACTTTGGGCATTAAAGTACTTCACGGTTTCAAAATTTAACATGCCGTCTATAGCTTTTTGGTTGGCATCGCGGTCATGATCGTTCATCTTCTTGCGAATTTTCAGACGCCACTGAGTCACCCTCGTTGTGAAGGTGATATAGCTAATCACAGTGACACTGACCACCAGCAAGTACCACAGATCAAACATGATCACTAAAATCACTGCGATCATGCTCAACTCGAGTAACAACGGCCCGATATTAAACAATAAAAAGCGCAGTAAGAAAGCAATGCCTTTAACTCCACGCTCTATGATTCTGCTCAGCCCCCCGGTTTTTCTGCCAATGTGATAGCGCATCGATAACTGATGAATATGGGTGATAGTTTGCAGTGCCAGAGCGCGCAGCGCACGCTGGCCAACCTTAGAAAATATTACGTCGCGCAGCTCTTGAAACAGTACATTCATCAACCTGGCGACACCGTAAGCCACTGTTAAACCTATAGTACCTATAGCTAACAACCAACTAGCTGACTCTTGATCAGCGCTGAGTAAATCAACCACTGCTTTATAAAAAAACGGCGTTGCCACTGCCACTAATTTGGCCAATACTAACACTGTCATCGACAGCACTACCCGGCGTTTAATTGAGAAATTTCC
>ASZI01000328.1 GCA_000416315.1 Osedax symbiont Rs2
ATCTTTTTTAATTATCTCTCGGTACTGCTCGTAGACATCGCCAAATAAGGTCACCTCAATACGCGCCGTCCTATCGTCTAAAGTGATAAAACAGAGGTTATCGCCTTTTTTAGTCCTCATTACTCGCTGGTCGACAATCAGTCCGGCAATTTTTTGCACAGTGCCACGCGCGGGCGCAACTTCGCTGATCTTCTTGCTGATGAAATTAGTCAATTCAGCTTCATATTCGTCTATCGGGTGTCCTGTTAAATACAACCCTAAGGTATCCAGTTCGCCGTTCAAACGCTCTCTGTCAGTCCAATTGCGAACATGCAGATTTTCTTCGAAAGGATTTCGTGCCTGCTCATGGTCATCGTTGCCAAAAAGATCAAACATCCCGGCGCTCTGATTGTGGGCACTTTGATCGGCAGCTTTGAGCGCATCGCTGATAGATGCCATCATCACCGCTCTGCTGGGCCCCAAATCATCCATTGCACCACAGCGAATCAACCCTTCCAGCACTCTTTTATTGAGTTTCTTCGCCCCGACTCTTTCACAAAACTGGTACATATCTTCAAACTTCCCAGCCCCGTCGTTGCGCGCTTCGATAATTGCTTCAATAGGCCCCTCACCGACACCTTTGATAGCTCCAAGCCCGTATATAATGGTTCCCGACTCGTCAACTGTGAACTTATAATCTCCGTTTTGCACACTTGGCAGTGCTGGAGCAATGCCCATTTTTCGACACTCTTCCACAAAGATGACGACTTTCTCTGTAGTCTGCATATCGGCAGACATCACCGCCGCCATGAAAGGCGCTGGGTAATGGGTCTTAAGCCAGGCAGTTTGATATGACACTAACGCATAAGCGGCAGAGTGGGACTTGTTAAAGCCGTAGCCGGCAAATTTCTCAACCAAGTCAAAAATATTTCCAGCTAGATCTCGATCTATGTCATTGCTCTCACAGCCTGCAAGAAAACCACTGCGCTGTTTAGCCATCTCCTCAGGTTTCTTTTTACCCATAGCACGACGTAACATGTCGGCCCCACCCAAGGTAAAGCCAGCCATTACCTGGGCTATCTGCATGATCTGCTCTTGATACAAGATAATGCCGTATGTCGGCTCTAATATCGGTTGCAAAATATCCAGCTGATAATCCGCATGTGGCCAGGCCATCTCGGCTCTGCCGTGTTTGCGGTTGATGAAATCGTCTACCATTCCCGATTGCAGCGGCCCCGGCCTGAACAGAGCCACCAGTGCGATGATATCTTCAAACCTACTCGGCTGTAATTTTTTCACCAGATCTTTCATACCACTGGATTCGAGCTGAAACACAGCTGTCGTCTCAGAGGATTTGAGCAGGTCGAAAGTCGGCTGATCATCCAGATCGATGAGCGCTATATCCAGGTCTTGTGCACCTGTTTGACGACGCTCTTTATTAATGGTTTTCAGTGCCCAATCAATGATGGTTAAAGTACGTAAGCCGAGGAAATCGAACTTGACCAGACCGGCTTCTTCAACATCATTTTTATCAAATTGAGTCACTAACCCCTTGCCTTCAGCATCACAAAGTGTGGCGGCAAAGTCAGTCAATTTGGTTGGAGCTATCACCACCCCACCGGCATGTTTACCTGTACCACGGACCGTCCCCTCAAGCTTAAGGGCCATATCCATAATCTCTTGAGCTTCTTCACTGCCCTTGACAAATTCCGCCAGTGCCGGCTCAATCTCCAGGGCTTTGCTTAACGTTATCCCGACCTCAAAAGGAATAAGTTTAGACAGTTTGTCTGCGAGACCAAAAGGCTTTCCCTGTACCCTGGCCACATCGCGAACCACAGCTTTAGCCGCCATAGTTCCAAAAGTAACTATTTGCGATACAGCATCACGGCCGTAAGTTCTGGCAACGTAGTCTATTACTTTATCGCGGTTATCCATGCAGAAATCGATATCAAAATCTGGCATAGAGACACGTTCAGGGTTGAGGAATCTCTCGAACAGTAAATCGTACTCCAGCGGATCTAAGTCGGTAATTTTCTGCGCGTAGGCAATCAGCGAACCCGCTCCCGATCCACGACCTGGTCCCACCGGAATATCGTTATCTTTGCCCCATTTGATAAAGTCCATCACGATTAAAAAATAACCGGGGAAACCCATTTGAATAATAATTTCTAACTCAAACTCAAGCCGGTCATAATATACTTTGCGCTTGTCCTGATATTGCGGATCTTCTTTATCGAGGATTATTGCCAGCCTTTCTTCCAATCCCTTCTCTGAGACATCGCGAAAGAACTCGTCCATCGTCATCCCTTCAGGGATGGGATATTTGGGTAGGTAGTATGTGCCTAAATCTAATTCAATGTTACAGCGCTTAGCTATTTGCACACTGTTTTCTATCGCTGAGGGAATGTCTGAAAACAGTGCCACCATCTCTTCGCTACTGCGAAAATATTGTTGTTCGCTGTAATCCCTGGGCCGTTTTGGATCATCCAAAACTCGGCTCTGATTGATGCAAACTCTGGCTTCATGGGCATCAAAATCTTCCGTCTTGACAAACATTACATCATTGGTGGCGACCACCGGACATCCCGTCTTGGCAGCCAGGGCTACACTAGATTCTACCAGTTCGTTTTCAGCGGCTCGCCCCGTGCGCTGTAACTCCAAATAGAACCTATCTCCGAAGGACGCCATCCACTGCTCTAACAATGCTTCAGCGGTACCATTGTCAGCTAACAGGGCTTTTCCAACTCCCCCTTTCCCCGCCGCTGACAGCGCAATTAGACCGTCGGTTTTTTCCAGTAACCAACTTTTTTTAATCAATACTTTGTCGAGGACAAAATTTTGTCCCTGCTCATATCCCCTGGAGATTAACTCCATCAGATTGCGATAACCTAAAGCATCTTGTGCCAATAAAGTAATAACGAAGGGTTCAGACTCCATGTCATCATCACTGAGAACTAACAAGTCTGCACCACAGATAGGTTTCACACCGGCACTAGTGGCTGCTTTGAAAAATTTAACTAAGCCAAATAAGTTAATATGATCGGTGACAGCTACCGCAGGCATTGCACTATCTTTAGCTGCAGCTACTAGTGCTTTAATACGACAGAGCCCGTCTACTACCGAGTATTCAGTATGGGTACGAAGATGGACGAATGAATCAGACATAGATATCCTGCGCTTAAATTGCGGCTAATAATATTTTCACGGGGTTGAAACTTTTGCGGTGGCAAGGCAGGGGCCCATACTTTACGAGTGCAGCCATATGCTCTTTCGTAGGGTAACCTTTATGGCGGTCAAAACCATATTCTGGATGCTGGATATGCATCTGTTGCATCTCCCTATCGCGTATTACTTTAGCCACTATTGAAGCGGCGCTGATCGCTTGTACCTTAGCGTCTCCTTTGACTATCGCCGCGCAGGGGTAATCGATATCGGGACAGCGATTGCCATCCACTAAAACCATCTGTGGAATAATCGTCAACCCTAAGATGCTACGTTGCATTGCCAGCATACTGGCATGCAATATATTAAGCTGGTCAATTTCTTCAGGAGACGCTCTGCCGAGTGCATAACAAAGTGCATTTTCGACAATTTGTTGATAGAGATATTCGCGTTTTTTTTCACTGAGCTTTTTGGAGTCAGCCAAACCTGAAATGGGTCTGCAGGGATCTAAGATAACACAGGCTGCAACAACGTCTCCGATCAGCGGTCCTCTGCCAACTTCGTCGCATCCCGCCAAGTTAATGATAGATTTGTACTGTTCAAGATTTTCCATTTAACTCTCTGAATTCAGCTAGGCTGTGGTTTAACAATTGCACGATTGCATCAGCTGCACGCTCATTTGCGGGTAAATCTAACTGCTGATGTATTTGTTTAAGCCTGTCGATTTGCTGTTCGCGGCGCTGCTGATTAAACAGTGCCTGTTCTAACTCCCAACATAAAGTTTCAGGACTTGCATCATTTTGCAGTCGTTCAGGCACCAACATTTCATCGGCTAATAAATTGGGTAGTGATACATATTTGACCCTGAGCATCCGCGAGTAAATGGCGTAAGTCAGAGCAGCCATTTTATAGGCGACCACCATCGGCTTAGCTAAAAGAGCCGCCTCCAAGGTCGCTGTACCGGACGCTATCAAAATGGCATCAGCTGCAGCCATTGCAGTTCTGGATTGTTGCAAAATTAATTTAACCGGCAATTGAGGGTACTGCTTTAACAACAATGCAATCTCATCGTATCTATATTGACTGGCTGCTGGCAATACAAACTTCAGTTGCGGATGCTTTTCCCACAGCAGTAGCGCACTGCGCAAAAAGACCGGTGTGAGATACTTTGTTTCACTGCTTCTGCTGCCGGGCAACAGTGCAACAATGCTATCATCTGCAGCAAAACCTAATTGTTTTTTGTGTTGGCACTGCGAGTATTGTTGCGGGATGAGCTTTGCCAGCGGGTGACCGACAAAAGCAATTTTTTGCCCGGTCGCAGCATAGTGCTGCGCCTCGAAGGGAAACAGTGTTAAGAGTAAATCTACGGCCTGTTTGATCTTGTAGATGCGTTTGTGTTTCCAGGCCCAGACCGATGGACTGACGTAGTGAACTGTTAATATCCCGGCCTGTTTGAGTGCCAGTTCGATATTTAAGTTAAAATCGGGGGCATCGATACCGATAAACAAATCCGGTGGCGAACTGATAAAATCGGCAATCAATTTTTTTCGTAACTTGAGTAGCGATGGTAACCTGGCCAAAACTTCAAACAAGCCCATAACCGAGAGCTGTTCCATCGCTGCGAGCGAGGTCAAGCCTTGTGCGATCATCAACTCCCCGCCTATGCCGTAGAATTGCGCATCCGGGTAGCGAACTTTTAGCGCTTCTATAAGACCGCCGCCCAAAATATCCCCGGAGGCTTCACCGGCAATGATCGCAATCTTAAGTTTCGCCACTAGCGAATAATGCCCCTGGTCGACAGCTGCAGCGAAAGTAATAAAGGCTCAAGCTGTGGGGTGTCCACAACCATATCAGCGACTTTATCAATGGCAACTTCGCTGGACAGCTGTTGGCGATATATAATTTTGTAAGCGCGTTTGATTTGAGCAATTGACTCAGGGGTAAAACCATTGCGCCTCAAGCCTTCAGCATTAATGCCATGAGGTTTAGCAGGATTACCAGCACTCATTACAAAGGCTGGAATATCTTTAAATATCACAGTCCCCGCTGCACACATCACAGAAGTGCCTATGTGGCAGAACTGATGCACAGCGGTAAACCCGCCTAATATAGCCCTATCTGAGATTTTCACGTGCCCCGCTGCGGCGCAGTTATTTGCCATAATCACATCGTCGCCGATCACACAGTCATGTGCCACATGTACATTCACCATAAACAAATTTCTGTTGCCTATTTGGGTCAGTGATTTATCTTGTACTGTACCGCGATGTATAGTGCAGCTCTCGCGAAAGACGTTATCATCACCTATGTGTAGATAAGTGCGCTCGCCATTATACTTTTTGTCCTGACAATCTTCGCCAATACTACAAAACTGAAATATCTGGTTATTTCTACCCATTTTACAGGGGCCTTTAATAACCACGTGCGAGGCAATTGTGCTATTTTCGCCAATCTCTACCCCAGGACCTATTATGGTCCAGGGACCGACACTAACCCCTGCCGCTAAAACTGCTGAGGGGTCAATGATGGCACTGGGATGGATCAGTGATTTGGATTCTTTCAAGATACCTACCTAGCGATCCGCACACAAAATTGTTGCCGAACTGACAATTTTACCAGCCACTTCAGCTCTGACTTCAAATTTCCAAATTCCGCGCTTTTCAGATAGCACAGTGGAAAATAAATCCAGTTTATCCCCGGGCACTACTGGTTTTTTAAAACGCAATTTATCAGAGCCAACGAAATAATACATGGAGCCATCTTCTGGTGTTTTACCCATGCTTTTAAAACCTAAAATACCCGATGCCTGGGCCATAGCCTCAACAATCAAAACACCCGGCATAATGGGTTGTTCAGGGAAGTGACCATTGAAAAACGGTTCATTAACTGTGACGTTTTTATAGGCAACTATCGACTCACCAAGCACCAGTTCCTCTACCCTATCTACCAATAAAAAAGGGTACCTATGGGGTAAATATCGGCGTATTTCATTAATATCCATCATCTTTCTTAACCTTTTGTGCAAGCTGCTGCATTTCGTTTTCTAAATTTTTTAAGCGCTTAGCCATCTGATCCAAACTGCGAAATCTTACCACATTACGTTTCCAGCTCGGGTGTGGTTCGATTGCAGTACCCGATGAATAGATGCCCGCTTTTTTAATTGAATGACTCACTAAGCTCATTGCGGTGATATGTGTATCGGCGGCAATTTGCAGATGCCCAGTGACCCCGGACAAACCTGCGATGGTACAGTTATCACCAATGTGCGTACTGCCAGCAATGGCAGTACAACCGGCAATTGCCGTGTGTTTGCCCAATCTAACATTGTGGGCAATCTGAACTTGGTTATCTAGTTTTACCCCATCGCCGATAACAGTATCGCAGAGAGCGCCACGATCTACTGTGGTTGATGCACCGATTTCCACATCATTGCCTATACGCACACCGCCGAGCTGATATATTTTCTGCCAACCACTGGCACTTTTAGCAAAGCCAAATCCATCAGCACCCAAAACCGCACTAGAGTGCACTATACATCTCTCACCGAGATGCACGTTTGCGTATAAAGTGACATTGGCTTCTATTCTACTATTTGCACTTATTGAACAGTCATCGCCAATAACAGTGTTGGCACCTATGTAACAACCGGCACCGATATCGACATTTTCACCTATTACTGCGAAGCTACAAACCTGCGCCTGTTCAGAGACTGTTGCGGATTCTGCTATTACTGCATTTTCAGCCATACCTGGACGTATAGCAGCGCGCCAATCAAACCATTGGCTTATTTTGGCGAAGGCCAGATAGGGGTCTGCGACTACTATGGCGGTGTGTTTAACTAAGTGTTTATCAATTTCTTGCACCAACACGACTGATGCATTACAACAGCGAAGATCTTGCTGCGACTTAGTGTGTGCACAAAAACTGACACAGCCAGTGTCTGCCGAGACAAGCGGTGACAACCGAACTATTTCTAGCTCAGCATCACCGATAATTTGCCCTTGTAAATATTCTGCTATTTGCGCAACACTAAACACTTGATACCTCTTGAGCTCAGCTAAAGCCGCTATTAAAAGGTTCCACCTAAGGTGAAATCGAACGCTTTAGGATCGTCGCCTGTCTTCTTATTTAAAAGTTTAGCGTAAGAGAAAGTTAGCGGTCCCAAGGGAGTTAACCAAGTAAAACCGAGTCCTGCTGAGTATTTAAGGTCATCGAGATGAACACCTGAATTACAGTTTGTTCCAGTGACAATACAGTTTGTGGCGTAGACCCCACCAAAATCGACGAACAGTGAAGTACGATATTTTTTATCATCACTCACACCTATCATTGGGAATATTAAATCGGCTCCACCAGTGACTAACACATTTCCACCAATCGGGTCTTCTAAGCTATCCCGAGGCCCAAGCGAGTTCGCTGATACACCGCGCATAGAGCCTATACCACCGGCAAAATAGTTTTTAAAGAAAGGGTAATCTTTGTCACCGAGTTTTTCTGCATAGCCGATATTACCTCTAGCACCTACCAGCCACTTCTCATTTTCAGTCAGTGGCTTAATCCAAGTGCCATTATAGGTTAATCGATAATAGCTCAAATCACTGCCCGGAATAGAGACTTCGAAACTCACCCTTTGATCACGCCCCTTGGTCGGAAAAAGTCTGCGATTCATACGGTTTTCAGACCAGCTCAAAGTAGTGTTAGTATTTGTGAACTTGGAGCCGTTATCGGTGATATATTGTGTGACTTCGGTACTGGTAGTATCGTTTGGATCAATTTTTATTTTTTCGGCACCAAACCTTACCGACAGACGTTGGTACTCGTTGATAGGGTAGCCAAAGGTCACGCCGACACCGTAGTCGTCAATTTTGTATTTACTGGATGAGTTTTCCTCAAAATCTTCATTTCGAAAATAGACATCAAAGCCCCTGCTGACCCCATCTACAGTGTAGAACGGATTCAAATAATCAAACCTGACCTCTTTTTTGGAGCTGGACTTAGTCACATCTATACCCACCCGGTTGCCAGAGCCCAGAAAGTTATCTTGGCTTAGGCCAAAATTGAGGATTATATTATCGGTTTGCGAATAGCCAACACTGGCGGTAAAGTTACCGGAAGCCCGTTCTTGTAC
>ASZI01000329.1 GCA_000416315.1 Osedax symbiont Rs2
GCGATGATCATTGGTCACTAAAAGTACTTTTTTCCCGGAGTCATTTAACGCTTGCAAAAACTCCTGTGCATAGGGTCTGAATGCAACCCGTGAAGTAACTTCAGCCCTTAAAGCTGCAATATCAACTTTTAGCTTAGCGCTCCAATAATCTACGCAGTACCAATCAATAGTACCTCTACTTTTTTGCAGTTGTGTCTCTAAATATTGGCGCGAGAAATCTATATCTAATTGATGTATTTGCGCGTACCTTACGGGGAGATGTTGCAACCAGAAATGGCTGTCATAGTGAAGGTCTAATAGCGTACCGTCCATGTCCAACAAAACCGTATCTATTTCTGACCACAACGGTGGCTGCGTTTGCGACAAGATATATTACCTATTCAGCTGTTGAAAGAGAGATAAGTATGCCCTTTAAACCGGAAATTTTGAAGATAAAACAAGCTGCCAAGAGTCGCTTATTCCTGGTTGAAGAGTTGGCACTACGCTTTAGTAACGGCGAGCAGCGAATTTATGAGCGCTTGGCCAGCAGAGGCAACGGCGCCGTGATGATGGTGCCGATAGACAGTGAAGACAACGTACTGCTGGTGCGAGAATACGCCGGCGGTATTGACGAATACACGCTAACTCTGGCAAAAGGGGCTGTCGATCCCGGAGAAACTATCTATGAGGCGGCAAACCGAGAGCTAAAAGAGGAAATTGGTTTTGGTGCCAGGCAATTAGATTTCCTTAAAGAGATGACCACTGCGCCAAATTATATGGGCCATAAACTGCAGACTATTATTGCCAGAGACCTCTCCCCTTGCCGACGGGAGGGAGATGAGCCCGAGCCTCTGGAAGTGGTAAAGTGGCCACTATCTGACCTGGATAATTTAGTGTTAAACCCGGAATTTACTGAAGGTAGAGCGATAGCCGGTCTGTATATGGCCAGATATTTTTTATCTCAACAGTAGCTAATTTCATCCACAGCCCGGCGCTCAGCCTCTGCTGTGGATAAGCTTGTGATGTAGCGGACCTTTCGCATTTTATCTCAGTCACAAGTCATCAAACATGCTGCGCAAACTGTTTAAGGTCGCCTTGCCTCTAGCTTTGTTCACTTCTGGGTTTTTCTCACCATTGCCTTCCACTAACAGATCATCGGCGGGGAGCTCATCCAAAAAACGACTGGGGATACAGTCCAGTACTTCACCAAACTGTTTACGCGCTCTGGCCAAGGTTATAGTCAAGGTCACTTTGGCGCGGGTTATCCCCACGTACATTAAGCGCCGCTCCTCTTCTATGTCGCCGTTCTCAATACTGTTGCGATGGGGCAAAATTTCCTCTTCCATGCCAATTAAGAACACGTGCGGAAATTCTAGTCCCTTAGAGGCGTGCAAGGTCATCAACTGCACTTTATTCTCGTCTTCTTCCTGTTCTTGCCTATCCATTAAATCTATTAGTATCAGCCTGTTGATCGCCTCTTCAACCCCGGCTTCAGGGTCTTCCTCCTGTAACCGCTCCATAGTGTTGCGAATCGAATCGACCAGAAAAAACACATTCTGCATTCTTTTTTCGGCGACTGCATCACTGGAGCAATTTTGGTGTACCCAGCCCTCGTAATCAATATCAAAGATCAGCTCGCGAATGGCCTGAATGGGATCACCTTGTACACACTGCTGATATTTTGCACTTAGCCAAGTGGTAAAGCGACGCAGCTTTTCTACTTGCGCCGGCTTCATCACTTGCTCTAAGCCCAATTCGTTACAGGCATCAAACATGCTTATTTCACGCTCGGATGCGTACTCGCCTAGTTTTTTTAGGGTGCTGGGACCTATTTCGCGCCTGGGCAAGTTAATCACCCGTAAAAAGGCATTGTCATCGTCGGTATTGATCAGCACTTTCAGATAGCACATCAGATCTTTAATTTCGGCGCGGGCAAAAAATGAGGTGCCCCCTGACAGTTTATAGGGCACTTGGTACGCCTGTAATTTCAATTCCAGTAACCGCGCCTGATGATTGCCCCGGTAGAGCACCGCAAAATCTTTAAAATCTAGTTTATTGCGTAGATGGCGATCCAAAATTTCTGTAGCTACACGTTCACATTCGGCATCTTCATTGCGGGTATGGATCACTCTAATTGGATCCCCCGGTGCCATATCCGACCATAATGTCTTGGTAAATTCATGTGGATTATTGGATATCACAGTGTTTGCAGCGTTGAGTATTAACCGAGTTGAGCGATAATTTTGCTCTAATTTTATCAGTTTAAGACTCGGGTAATCTTGTTGCAGCAGGGCTAAGTTTTCCGGGCGCGCGCCACGCCAGGAATAGATAGATTGATCATCATCACCCACCACTGTCAGGGCACCGCGACTGCCAACGATTTGTTTGACCAATTTATATTGGCTCATGTTGGTATCTTGATATTCGTCCACCAGCAAGTAGCGAATTTTATTCTGCCACTTTTCCAGAATCTGTGGATGTTCACTAAAGAGCTTCACCGGGGTCCAAATCAAATCATCAAAATCCACCGCATTGTAGGCCTGTAAAGTGGTCTGATACAGCTCATACACTCTGGCAGCCAACACATCATCAGGTCCGTCAGCTTGCAGCAATGCCTGCTGCGATTCGATCATTTCATTTTTCCAATAGGATATTTTATTGCGCACCATATCAACACTATCGGAATCTTCATCATTATTGAGCAGCAAATCTTTAATCAATGAGCGACTGTCGGAGTCGTCAAAAATCGAAAAAGTCGATTTTAACTTAAGCGTTTTGTGCTCTTTACGAATAATGTTCATGCCTAAGTTATGGAAAGTAGAAACCGTTAATCCGCGACCTTTACCATTTTCCAGCAAGCCCATCACCCGCTCTTTCATTTCTCTGGCGGATTTATTAGTAAAAGTCAGAGCCGCAATATGCCGCGCTTCAATACCGCAACTTTTCACTAAGTAAGCTATTTTTCGGGTAATCACACTGGTTTTTCCGGAACCGGCACCGGCTAGCACCAACATAGGGCCACTAATGTAATTGACCGCATCACGTTGTCTGGGGTTTAACTTACTCATTAGACTTTAATATCACCGCATGGCTGGAATAGATTGCTAGAAATAGCACTTGTAATAGATCAGCGCATTATGCCACATGCCTGACCCTGAATATAATTGTCTGCAATAAAATCTTAAAACAACAGTTTGCCAGTTGCCTGCGCTGTAGCACAATCCAGCTAGGCCCAGCCTGTTGTCCTGTAATATGCAGAGCTGATGAACTGCTCTTCAAGCCCCTGCAAACTGCAATATTGGATATGCACTAATCAGATCCATCGGTTGCCGATCAATAAGAACAGCAGATGTTCTGAATACCCAGCCCTTGGCAAGCTGAATTATTGGAAATCCGTCTAATTGTTGGTGATTGCCTGCGCAACCTATATAATCCGCTGCATAGCTGTTAACTTACTTTGGATAAGCCATTTTTTATGAACATATTAATTCTTTTATGCAATCGATTAAGTAAATTATTAGGTCATATCACCAAGGGACTCAGTTACATTTTTCACTACTTCTGGCCGAACAAGCGCTTTACCATCCCCAAACAACAAGACCCGATCTGGCCATCTCGAAACAATAAAAAGATTCCGCGGATCATCTGGCAGACCAACTTCACAGATAAGGCAACACTACCGGTCTATCTTAACTTTCTGTTTAACCGTCTGATGTCTTTAAGTTACGAATATCGGTTCCTAACCACCCAGGACAGAGCGGATTTTATTGCAGAAAATTTCCCTGGGAAAATCAATGACTACTACCAACAACTGACAGTAGGTGCATCCCAGGCTGACTTGTGGCGACTATTGACGCTAAAGAAACACGGTGGTATCTACATGGATATTGACGCGCATTTTGTCTGGCCAGCCGCACTGTTAATTAAAGATGATTACCGGGACCTTTACGTGCGCATTAAAGGTGATCGCTTTACCAATTATTTTATTGCCAGCAGTCCGCAAAATCCTATTATCGATGAAGTCATCCAAGTGATCTTAGATAATATTGACAAAAAAGAGCACACTTCTGTCTATGACCTAACCGGCCCAGATGCTTTCGATCGTGTGTTGCGGCCATTAAGCCCCAACTCCCGGTTTTATCGTTACACTTGTGTTCAAGGCAGCTTCACTAACGAACACTTTCAGTATATCGATAAGGCCGAGGGAAAGTGGACCCATGCCAAAGTTGAAGATCTGTTAAAAAAAGATGACGACAAAGCTTGAGCAAACATTTCAGACACTAGGCAACTCCTGACGACGATAACTTAATGCCTCCAATAAATGCTTGCGCTGTATTTGCTTACAGCCCTCTAAATCAGCAATTGAGCGACTCACCTTTAGTACCCTGGTACAGGCGCGCGCCGACAACTGCAACTTTGTAGCGGCACGCACTAATAGCTCGCGTAACTGGCGCTCTAAAAAACAGACTTGTTGTAACTGTGCACCTTGTAAATGGCTATTGCGACAGCTCTGTCGCGCAATTTGTCGCTGCACACTGTGTTTTACCCTACTGGCGACTTGGGCCGAGTTTTCACTGCCAGTCATTTTCGCAATGTCCAACAGATCCTCGGCTGCTACTGGTTGCACCTGAATATGTAAATCAATGCGATCCAATAGCGGGCCCGACAGCTTAGCTTGATAGCGTTTTACTTGTTCTGGACTGCAGTGACAGCGGCCACTGGCATCTTGCGCATAACCGCAGGGACAGGGATTCATCGCCGCCACTAATTGGAAGCGCGCCGGAAAAGAAATTTTCTGTGCCGCCCTGGATATGTGGATACTGCCGGCCTCCAGAGGCTCTCTGAGTACTTCCAGTACTTTTCTGGGAAACTCTACCACTTCATCTAAAAACAGCACTCCGTTGTGTGCCAGGGATATTTCACCAGGTTGTGGATAACTGCCTCCGCCCACCAGAGAAACTGCTGATGCTGTGTGGTGGGGACAACGAAAAGGTCTGATACCTGCGCAAATGGTGCTAGTTTCTAATCCAGAAACTGAATACACAGCTGCAGACTCGATCCGCTCAACCTCAGTTAATTCAGGCAATAAGCTGGCAAGCCTGGCCGCCAGCATACTTTTGCCGCTACCCGGGCTACCACTCATTAATAGATGATGACCACCGGCCGCCGCAATCTCCAGTGCTCTCTTGGCGTGAAACTGGCCTTTCACATCTGCCAGGTCCAATATTCTTGCACCATTGGGATTCCCTTCAGCCACACTCCTTTGGACTGGCAGAGGTAGCTGTCCGCACAACAGATGACAAACTTGCAAAAGATTTTCCGCGGGGGCGATTTCCAGCCTACTGATTAATAACGCCTCGTCTTGGTTGCATTTGGGCAGACAGAGCTTGCGTTGATTTTCCTGACAGCCAACCGCTACCGGCAATACACCAGTTACTCGACGCAGCTCACCAGAGAGGGCCAATTCACCGATAAACTCCCATTGGCTCAGTAAATCATCGGGAATTTGTTTGGATGCGGCTAATATCCCTACGGCTATCGCCAGGTCGTAGCGACCACCCTCCTTAGGCAAATCCGCCGGAGCCAAGTTGACAGTGATCCGCCGCTGCGGAAAGTCAAAACCTAAATTGATTAAGGCACTTCGTACCCGCTCTTTAGATTCTCGCACTGCCGCCTCCGGTAACCCCACTAATTGAAAAGCGGGCAGACCACCGGACAGATGCACTTCGACTTCTACCACAGGAGCGCTGACACCCAATTGTGCCCGGGTAAATACTCTTGCCAATGACATGGCTTTCTCCTTTTCAGGATAGCGACAATTCAATTCTCTCGATTGTCCGAATCCGCTGAGACTAATCTATGGGACTGCCGCCTTAGTTAGAAACTTTTGCAGACACTGAAAATAACCATTAGCGCACATAGATTGCAACTCAGTTTGCTGCTAATCAAATACGAGAGAGAGTAACAAGCAGCGATTGGCTGGCGAAAGCACAGTTTTAGATATTTTTCTTAGATAAGCTGACAAAAACAACCTGAGCACCGTCACTGTATATTAATCATAGCTTTGGCGGTAAAAACAGTAGTACTAGTTGAGCACCTGTACATAACTGCTATATAAAGCCAGCTATCCATCAGCAAATAGTATTTCACAGCGTCTATAATTGTCTTTAACCTAGATGTTATCGAACAGCCAATAGAAAAGGTGACTTATGAAATTTATCAACAAACTATATCTGTTTCTCGGCGTCTTCATTTTTCTGAGTGGTTGCGCCAGTAATCTAACCGGAGAAAACTATTCATCCCAGGAGGCTAGAAAAGTACAATCTGTCAGCTATGGAGTAGTCACTTCCGCCCGCGCAGTTATTATTGATGGGCGTCAACACGGCATAGTCGGTAGCGTCGGCGGCGCAGCTGTTGGTGGGGTATTGGGCAACAAAGTGGGCGGGGGTAGTGGCCGCGATCTGGCTACCGCACTAGGCGCAGTGGCAGGGGCCGTGATCGGACAAAAAATCGAGGAGAGCGCCACCAAAAAGCAAGGACAAGAAATTACTGTCAGATTAGATAGTGGAGAGAGCGTCTCTATAGTACAGCAAGTTAATCAGGGCAGTTTCTTCTCAGTCAACGATCGGGTCAGACTCTTAGAACAAGGCGGTACTACCCGAGTCAGCTACTGAAAAGTAGCTTTAGAATAAGGCGGCATCACCCCGCTCAGCCACTGAAAAGCATCTTTAGAATATGGCGGTACAACTCCGCTCAGTTACTGAGAAACACCTTTAGAATATGGCGGTATCACCCCGCTCAGCCACTGAGAAACACCTTTAGAATATGGCGATATCACCCCGCTCAGCCACTGAAAAGCACCTTTAGAATATGGCGGTATAACTCCGCTCAGCTACTGAGAAGCACCTTTAGAATAAGGCGGTATAACTCCGCTTAGTTACTGATAAACACCTT
This sequence comes from Osedax symbiont Rs2, assembly GCA_000416315.1. Taxonomy (GTDB): domain Bacteria; phylum Pseudomonadota; class Gammaproteobacteria; order Pseudomonadales; family Balneatricaceae; genus Rs1. The sequence goes on from ASZI01000329.1 coordinate 6,934, forward strand.
AAGAATAAGGAGTTATCACAACGCTCAGCTACCGAAAAACACCTTTATAACAAGGCGCTATCACCACGCTCAGCTACCAAAGCACACCCCAGCTAATGCAGCGCTACAAAACTAATCTCGGCACCTTGCGCCTTGATAATGCCCTGCAATAATCCGCTAGTATTTAAGCTTTTTCAGCAACTGCTGAATTCGCTCTCTGGCAACTTCATCAGCTTGCTGTGGCGGGCCGGATAACAACATATTAGAGGGGGCCAACAGCTGGCTTAATACTTGTTTATTTTCAAAATTTTGGCGGGCTGAACGCCGCAAAAAACAGGCCAAAGTTTCGCCTCTGGCCCGAAGCAATCCCAGTTTTTTCAGTTGTTTCTCTAGCCTGGCGATACTCTCCAGGTTCTTATCGGGTGTCACCATCCGCGAGCGCCACCACTTCAATAGCGCGATAGGAAAGACCGTGACGGCCCCGGCCAGTAACAATAACAGACCGATTCTCCATGCGTCCACCGCGCCTAACAACTGCTTCAGAAAATTGTATTGCAGTTGATTATCATAGCCTAAAACCCAGCGATGCCACTGATAGTTAATATTATCCAAACGCAGTCTCAGCTGGGTGAGAAAACCCCATTGCCTGAAACTTGTACTAAGACCTGTCGAAGACTGCAGCTGGGCTAAATAACCGCTAGCTCCCTGCTCAATTCTCTGTGGTGCAACCGCTGTAGTCGGGTCAATTCTCACCCAACCCCGGTTAGCTAGCCAGACTTCGACCCATGCATGAGCAGCCGCTTGAGTGACCAACAGATAGCTGGCATCACTGCTCCACTGTCCGCCCTGGTAACCTGTGGCAATTCTGGCGGGAATGCCAGCCGCCCTGAAGACAAACGCCGCACTGCTGGCAAAGTGCTCACAGTAACCGCGCTTAGCACTAAACAAAAAATCATCGATGGGATTTTTTGTCGCCATGGCTCCAGGCTCTAAGGTGTAACTGAACTCACTTTGAAACATGCGCATCAATGCATCAATCAATTGTCTGCTGTCGCTATATTCTGCGGATAGCTTCTCCGCCAGAGCACGACTGGCGGGGTTGCTGTTTTTTGGGAGGGCAGGGTAAAGTTGAAACTGCTGTGCAGACAGTGGCTCAAGGTTAGCTTTAAAACTTAAGTGTGAGCGCAGCTCATATTGGAAACGGCTGTTCAGTACGGTACTGCGGGTTAAACTATAATCCTGCCACTGTTTAATTTGTCGATCCCCTGCTTGGGCAGTATTAAGCGCATACAACCAGTTTTGACCGCTGGCCTCCAGCATTATCTGGTAGCTATAGGTCTGTGCAGTTGGGCTTCTGGCATATTGATGCAGCTGACTGCGCTGAGTTGTCGATAGAGCAGTGGAACTTACCTTAGCGGCACGGCGCCATGTTTTGCCGTCAAAATCTGCCAGAACTATACCGCGCCAGTAAAGTTGAGAATTGTCAGGTACATTTTTAGTATTGAAAGTCACCCGCATTGCCGGGGAATGATCTTGGTTAAGACGGCTAATGTCACCGAGCGATAAATGCTCGGAAACACCTGTTTTGGCGACACTGGAATTAATCGGCACTTGCCATAGGCTACCAATTCTAGGCATCACAATAAATAACACTGCGGCTACCGGCAGGGCTTGGATAAAAATAATCAATACACTTTTGGCAGTTCTCCAGTGGCGGCTAGCCAGAGGGGATTTTACGGCTGCTGATATTTTTTTTTGCGGTTGGAGACTAGCCGTTTGCAACTGAGAAGTGATTAAACAGCCATGAAAAATTAAGATGCAAATTAATGCATAGAAAAAAGCAGACATACTGCTGGAAAACAACAGCTGACAGGCACTGACAAAACTTCCCAAAAACACCAGCAAATACAAATCTTTTTTTGCTTGTAACTCGAGTAATTTAAGACAAAAAGCCAAACACAATAGCCCGACAAATCCGCGCAGAGAAAACAGGTTACCTAAACTGTAAAAGAGCATCCCGACACTGCTAATTACCAGCAAGAATTTTAGTATCTTAGTGGGGGCGGTGATTTTATTTCGATAGATTTGCAGCTGCCAACAGAGTGTCAAAACCGCCAACCCCAACATCCAAACAGGCAGAAACTCAAACAGTGGCAGTAGCGCTGCACAGTAGCCAAACATTAACCAGCCAATGCTGAAAGTTGCTGATTTGTACTCAGTAATGCCCATCAGC
>ASZI01000330.1 GCA_000416315.1 Osedax symbiont Rs2
ATTTATTTATGGTTTATTTGACCAATGGAAAAACAAATAATTCTCGGCGAATCTACACTTCTCACACAGGCCTTAGAGCAGTTAAGTGTCATTGCTCCTTTAAATAAACCGGTTTTAATTGTCGGTGAGCGAGGCACCGGCAAAGAACTAGTGGCTGAGCGGCTGCACTTTTTATCCAGTCGCTGGCAAAAACCTTATTTAAAAATTAATTGCGCGGCGATGAATGACAGTTTATTAGACTCAACCTTATTCGGTCATGAGGTCGGTGCATTTACCGGCGCCACTAAAGCCAGCAAAGGTTATTTTGAGCGCGCCAACGAAGGTACATTATTTTTAGACGAACTGGCAACAGTCTCCACCCGAGTACAAGAAAAACTGTTAAGGGTTATAGAATACGGTGAGTTTGAACGCCTAGGCGGCCAACAAAGTATTAATGTCGATGTGCGAATCATCGGTGCCACTAACGCCGATTTAGTGCAAATGGCGCAAGCGGAAAAATTCAGAGCAGACTTATTAGACCGACTAGCTTTTGATGTTATTAACTTACCGCCACTGCGCTATCGCCCGGAAGATATACCAATACTGGCGGAGCATTTCGCCATTGCCATGAGCCGTGAGTTGCAACGCGATGTGTTTATGGGTTTTAGCCACAACGCCACTGCTACTTTGCTCAGCTATCAGTGGCCGGGAAACATTCGCGAGTTGAAGAACGTAGTGCAGCGCAGTGTCTACCGACAGTCTGATGGGTCGACAGCCGTGCAGCAGATAATCCTCGACCCTTTCAGCACTCCCTGGGCAGCATTAGCCAGCGAGGAGCCCGCCAGTGTCGCAACAGAAAAAAATTCTGATCAGCATATGCCAGCAGAAGATGAGCACAAGATCGCGGATGATCAACAGCTAAATCTAAAACAGAAAATCAGCGCTTTTGAAATACAATTGATCCAGCGGGCACTGCAGCAGCAGCGGTATCACCAGAACAATAGCGCCGATGCCCTGGGGATCACATACCATCAGATGCGCGCCTATTTGAAAAAGTATCCGCAATTAGGGCGGAAGGCGTGAGGCGGAAGTCGGAAGCGTGTAACTAACGACTTCCGACTTACGACTGCCCCTAAGGCTTTAAGGCAACTTTTTTGTTTTTACGGTTGGGATAGCAAGTGCGGCATATTTCACAGCTTAAGCCAAAGCAATTGCGCGCCTGGCAGTGTTCGCGGGCGTAGTAAATAATTTGCAGATGAATGTGATTCCAGCGATCCCTGGGGAAGAGTTTTTTTAGATCAATTTCGGTCTGCTGAACATTTTTGCCCTTGCTCAGGCCCCAGCGCTGCGCCAGTCGATGAATATGGGTATCGACGGCAAATGCCGGATGACCAAATGCCTGGCTCATCACCACCGAGGCTGTTTTATGCCCCACCCCGGGGAGTTTTTCTAAATCGACAAAATTGTCCGGCACTTCTCCGCCGTGGTCTGCTACTAACATTTGCGACAAAACACTGATAGCTTTAGATTTTTGCGGTGACAGACCACAGGGCCTGATGATAGCTTTAATGTCATCTACTGCCACATCAGCCATAGCAAAGGGATTATCAGCTAATTCGAACAGCGCCGGCGTCACCGTATTTACCCGTGCATCGGTACATTGTGCTGACAGCAAGACCGCCACCAGCAGCGAATACGAGTCGGTGTGGTCTAAAGGTATCGGTGGGGTTGGGGAGAGTTTTTGCAGCTGTTGATCAATGTATTGAGCGCGTTGTTTTTTTAGCATGGCTGACCCGGTCAAAGTAGAAAGAGCATATGGTGCGCATTATAGCGTGAAAGAGAGCTAAATTATCAGCTCCGTGTCTCTGCTTTAGAGTATCTTTTCCAGGGGGCTTACTTATGCTGTCGCCGCCATCTGCCGGTACTCCGCCATCACCACCCGGTTGCGCCCGGAGTTTTTGGCTTGGTACAATGCCTCATCTGCACGGCTGATCAACTGGTTCAGATCTGAATCTTCGTCGCTGATCACCATGCCGATACTGACGGTGTAACATATAGCACCATTACTGCACTGCAGGCTCTGTCGCGATAACTGGATGCGCAATTCGTTGGCAAAGTGCTCGGCACCTACTGAGCGAACGTTATTGAGCATTAACACGAATTCCTCACCGCCAAAGCGCGAAAAAATATCCCCCTTGCGCATCCTCTTACTGATTGTTTTACTAAAAGCGACCAGCACTTCATCACCGGCATCATGTCCATATTGATCATTAACTGCTTTAAACTTATCGATATCCACCATTAATACCGCTACCTGGGTTTTCTCACGACGATTTAACGACAACAAAAAGGGGCCAGCTTCCATCAGATACTTACGGTTGTGCACCCCAGTCAAAAAGTCTTTAAAACTCATACCTTCTAATTCAGTATGGTAGTCCTGCATTTTATTATTGATAAAAACAAAAGAGATCAATAGCAGCAGTAAATTGACAATTAAAATCGCCGGGATAGTGTAGATCATGCCGGTACTCTCAACCACAACTTCACCTATCTGTTTTTGAAATCTATGGTTGATTGACTCTAATAATTTATTCAGCAAACTCATCATTTCCAGATTTAAGCGCAAATACCTTTCCGATTGCAGCTCGCTGGCTGATAGTTCAACGTTTTTCAAGGGGCTGGCATTCGCCCTAACTACATGCGCAAGCGCGCGCTGCTCCATCATTCTGAGCCTGGCATCATTTGCTATCACTCGATTAAACAGCACTCTGTCATCGTCCGAAAACTCCTGAATTCTGTTATCACTGTCATTGTCGTCTGCCGGAGACTTCCTGATACGCGCTCCGCCGTAGATTAAATTATTTTTTGAGCTACTGATTTTTCGATATTTTTCTAAGAACTCTATATCCAAGGTGAACATGAAATGGCGGGATAAATAAGACAAATTATCAGTGCGACCACGAAAATCATTCAGTGATGAAACTATATCAAAACGTTGATTTTCAATGGTTTGTGCTTTAAGGGTGATCTGATAGAAGTGAAATCCAAGATAGGTACTAAAGGCGATGATCAGGGCTAACATGCATTCAAATAACTTGAACGAAAGCTTAAAGGGTATTTTTTTTTTCATTGACTCTATCCTTAGTACCTTGAGCATTAAATGCCAAGACGTCGTCCTATACGTCCATCAACCGCCAGAGAAAATGGGAAAACCGAGCACAATCAATACTTAAAAGGGCAAATCATTATGCCAAATTACGACACAAATATCCAATTATTAATTTTGGGTTCATTTAACAACAAAAATCACTCTACTAAAAAATTTACTAAATCGCTATTCCCCTGTAGGTCAACCACGGATAGCTGATATTTCCCTCGTCCTTTCAGCGACACTGTTAAGGCTTTTCCGGCACGACTAACTCCTTGATATATACCGTTTAAATACCATTGAAACGAACCACTACCACCCTCGGCAAGCAACTGTAGCTGTAGAGAAGGCGCCTTAAATTGATACAAGCTCTGCCCGGCGACAGAGGTAATTTTGATCGACTGCTGCTCAGCGAGCAGCTGTGAGCACTCTGCACTGCTAGCAGGTAATCTGGCAGCTCTGCGCCAGTTACTACTTAGCCAAGGCTCCAATGTTACCGGCCAAAGGGAGATACTGCTGCTTTGCAGTGGGCCAAAATCACAGGCAGGCTCAGCCCGCTCACCGTTGAGATTGCGCCACAGATGCACCAAGGTATCAGTTTCGGACAAGGTTGGAGGGATAGTGTCATCTAATATCCAGGCCTGCTTTTTTTGCAGGCAGTTATTTGCGGTGTTTTGCAATGCGTTGACACTAGTACCTAGCGGCCAGCAAATCTGCTGTTGGCTGACTGTGTCCGGTTTTTTCAGGAGCTTATCAATACCTAGTGCCCGATACGCTTTAAACAGCAGCGGCGCCGCCGTTTTTCGACCTGAGATCCCCGGGGAGGAACTGGCATCCGGTCGCCCAACCCAGACACCGATAGTCCATTTTTTACTCACCCCCATCGCCCAGGCCTCTCGGTGACCATAGCTAGTACCGGTCTTCCAGGCGAGACGCCAATCGCTGTCAATGGAGCTGTGACGGCTACTTTGTGCCGGGTTGATAGCCAACATTTTCCAGCTTATCCAGGCGGCTCCCGGACTCAACAAATAGCGTTCGACACTGGCCTCACCTGCTAATAACTTTGGTTTAATTGTCAATCCGGACCTGGCCAGTGCAGAGTAAGCGCCCACTAAGCTTTCCAACTTAGTGCCCACCCCCCCTAAGATCATCGATACATTTGGCTTATCCGCACCAGGCCCTTTCAGCTTTAGTCCTGCAAACTGCAGCTTGGAGGCAAAATAGTCTGCCCCTAGCTGCTCTAATACTTGTACTGCCGGTATATTCAGTGAGCGCTGTAGCGATTGCGTGACACTGACAGGGCCGTTAAATCCGCCGCTGAAATTGCGTGGTCGATAGGCTTTTTTATACCTGGGGGTGTCTTGCAGCAATGATTGCGAGTGAATCAGGCCACGGTCGATCGCTAGGGCATAGAGAAAAGGCTTTAAGGTTGAGCCTGGTGAGCGCACCGCCTGCACCATATCAACGTGGCCAAAGCGCTTCGCGTTAAAAAAATCTGCGGAGCCGATATAGCTGCGCACTGCGCCGCTGGCGTTTTCCATCACCAGCAGCGCGGCAGATAGCCCCTGTGGGGTAGTTGCGACATAGTCGGAGACCAACATTTCCAATTGCTGCTGCATTTCAATATCGATGTTAGTATAAATCTTTTCACAGTCCGGGCACTGTTTCTTCAAGCGTCTGGCCAGCAGCGGGGCAATTAACGGCGCCCGTTGATTATAGGCAAACAGCGGCTCCTGCAGGGCATCGGCAACCCGCTGCTGCGACCAGATATTGAGCTTGGACATACGCCTGAGCACTTTATCTCTCGCCTGTTGCGCCGCCTGCAGATGCCGGTCGGGACGCAATCTGCTAGGCGCTTGTGGCAACACCGCCAACAGCGCCGCCTCAGCATCAGTCAATTGATCCAGTCCCTTGGAAAAATAACTGCTACTGGCAGCTTGCACTCCTATTAAAGTACCGCCATATGGGGCTAAATTCAGATATAAATTAAGAATCTGTGCTTTGTCTAAGTGCCATTCCAATTGCAGTGCCCGTAGCAATTGCTTTAGCTTACCGCGATAGCTACGCTGATGGGGATCTATTAAGCGCGCCACTTGCATGGTCAAGGTAGAGCCGCCAGAGACGATGCGAGCGGCGCGAAAATTTTGCCAGGCAGCGCGCAGCATCGACAGCGGGTTGACCCCAAAGTGCTGGTAAAACCAGCGATCTTCATAACCCAACAGTAAACTCAGATAATGCTCTGGTACCTGATCATTGTCGATAGGATAGCGCCACTGCTGCCGATCGTTGCTGAAGGCACGCAGCACCTGTGCGTTGCTGGCCAGCACTACGCTACTGAAAGACTGTTGCCGGGGCATAGGATAGAAGTGATCCAACAGCAACAACAGGGCTAAAACCAGTACTGCCAAAAGACTGCCAACCTTCGCGATGGCTTTAAAGACTCTCACCTGCTGCTATTTACCTGTCACTGCATGTTATCTAGGGGTTACCATAATGGTTCCAGCCGACGCACCCTGATGGCGAATTTCCGGCCGGTACATATCTTCTGCAAAAGTCGCTGGTATATTGAAGCGGCCCGGGGTTACAGCTCGCACTAAATAGTATAGCCGCTGCTCTGCTCCTCTGGGCAGATCCAGAGCCATCACAAACCTATCATCGCGATACTCCTGATAGTTTATTTGCAAATCTTCCATCAAAACAGAGATAGACTCACCGTGTAATTGCAAGTCACTTTGATCGTAACTGTCGGCTAAATTTTGGTTCTCTATTTCCAATCCAGCGGGCAGCTGGTCGACAATCAACGCGTGGCGCAGCCGTCGATCGGCACTGACAGTAAGTTCGACTATTAGCTTATCGCCGCTGCGGATGCTCTGTGCGTTAAAAGGCTCACCGTTTAACTGATAGAATTTGCGCTGCAAGCGCAGCCCTCTATCTAATGGCTTTGGGGCACTGCGCTGATAACCCGATGCACGCAGATTCAGGTAGACACTGCCAGACCCTAAATTTTGTAACTCGATAGCTTGCTGCAGTTGTGTACTGTTCAAGGGAACTTGCAGCCGCTGCAGTTGCTGTTGGATTTTCTTTCCCGCCAGTTGCCAGGCCAAACTCATTTCTGAACTGGCCGTTTTCCTTAGCTCTTTTCCCAACAAAAACAGCGCATTGCGCTCTTGTGTGCTCAACCATTGGCGCTCTCCAAGCTGCTGCACTAAGCGCAGTAACAGCGGTTGCCAGCTGCTGCTCGCTGCATCGCTCTCCAGTAGCCAAAAGCTGCCCAGGGCTAAATCTCGCACTTTACTGGAGTAGTAAATATCTTCGGAGCCAAAATCATCAACTCGCGATAACGCTTCGTCAATCGCCTGGGTGGCTCTTGTGTTGTCCCCAGCTGATTGCAACGCCAGACCCAACTGCAACAGTGCCATTGGCGTTTCATTGGCGCTTCTGCGCTGGTAGATTTGTCGCAATATCGACAGCGGTGCCGCTTTGTGGCGCGCCAATACCTGCCCCGCATATGCGCGAATAGCAAACTTAGTTTCACTGTTGATATTTTCGTAGTAACTGCGTATTTTCCCCGGATTACGCAGGTAAGTAGAGACCCGCTGCAGTAACTTCTGCAAATTTTGCTCGGGAACTTGATAACCCGCAGCCGTGGCCCGCAATAGAAAATCCAGAACATAGACGCTCAACCAGTGCTCCTCAGGGCTTTGCTCGGACCAGAGGCCAAAGCCGCCGCTGGAACGCTGCATTCCCTGCAATCTGGCAATAGCTAATTTAATCGCACTGCTCCTGGCCTCTCCCTGGGAGCCACTGATACCCAATTCTGCTAACAGCTGATCGTCCACATAAAGCTGTGGAAAAACCCCGCTGGTGGTTTGCTCCAAACAGCCGTAGGGATAGGCTTTTAGTGCCGAAAAATGACTGGCGATATCCAGTGGCGGTTTCGATGAAACATTCAACTGCCCGCTTAACCCCTGCGCTAACATGTCACTTAGTTGCTGCTTATCTAATTTAAAACTTTGTTTCGCAGACAGCACTTTCTGCCATTGTCGGTTGCTGATAGCCCATGCCGGTCGCACCGATAACTGCCAGTGTCTGGTCAGATCCATTTTTGCTCTGGAATCTGTCAGTGCTATGTTGGCCAAACTTAAATCGATCTCCACCGACCGATAATCCATTGCCGCTTGCAACGGAAAATACAGAACCCGCTTTTCACCGACGGCCAAGCTCACAGACAAACTCTGGCGCTGTTTGGATTCCTCGCTAGCAGCGCTGAACGACAGTCCCTGACCTAAGTCCAACTGCAACTCTAACTGTTGCGGCATCCCGGATAAGTTATTTAAATCTAATGCCAGCTGACTCTCATCGCCACCTCTGAGAAAACGCGGCTTACTCAATTGAGCGACAATAGGCGCCGCCACTTCCAACTCTTGTTCTGTACTACCAAAGCTATCAGCGGAAAAAGCCAGCGCCATTAAGCGCAGGCGACCATTAAAATTCGGAATATTCATCTGCACAGTCGCCTCGCCGCTGGCGTCGACATCAACCAACCCAGAAAACAATGAGACAATCTGCACATCCGGGTCTGCCTCTCCCCCCTGTACTAGATCGCCGTCACCACCGAACTTCAGCTGTGCCATCACGCCGGCATCGGCATTGATTAAATCGGCATAACTATCTCTGGCGTTAACCCCGTAGGCTCGCTGCTGGAAAAAGCCACTAAAGGGGTCGGGAGACTCAAATTTGGAGATATTCAACACCCCGACATCAACCGCTGCCAAGGTCAGCTGTACCGGCCCTCTGAGTTTATTTGCTGCAGTGTTTGCCGAGGCAACAGCGACTTTTATCGGTACCGATAACTGGGTATTGGGCAGAATTTTAGTCGGGGCAGTCAGCTTCAGCGTTAGCTTGCGCTGCTCCCTGTCCAAGCTTAGAGGGGCAATACCCATCATCCTTCTCGGCAGTTTTTGCTGTCGCTGCGACCCCGGTTGAATCAATAGCACTGAGATATATAAATTATGAGTATCCCAGCCCGGCTGTACTATGAAAGAGGCCTTTGTTCCCTCTGCGGGGACATCAATCAACTGGCGATGCAATGCCTGATCGGATTCCACTAATAGATAACCGCGGCCGGCGGCGGGCGCCTTAATTTCTACCTCGACCAAATCACCCACGGCATACTTTTGTTTATTCAGGGCCAGACCAATTCTATCCGGACGTCCCGCCAATACTGTCTCATCGGCGCTCCAACCGGCCCGAAATTTGTAGCCAGTGACTATTTTAGTCGCAGGATTTGTTACCTCCAGACGGTAGTACCCCCAGTCAACCGGCAGTGAGACTGTTGCAACTTGCCCGGCGCTGATATTCAGCTGAGTATTAGAGACGGTGTAGTGACGTTCAGTGTAATCAGAAGTCCAGCCTTCTGCTTGGGTGTACAGCCAATGGTAATTTCGCTGTTCTCGGATCAATTTTACGCTGAGGTTATCCACAGCCAGTTTAGCCTTACCGTCGGTGAGCAATAGCTGAAAACTGGCGTTGCTGTCATAGGGCGCAGTATCGTCTGCAAACATCGGCCGGATACCTAGCAATTGCTCAGCCGGTAGCGCAAAACTATTGGCAATGCGCTTCACCGGTCGCCCACCTGAATCCAGCAAACTGGTGTACATCTTTAACCGCAGCGGCGTTTTGGCTTTCCCCCAGAAAGATTGCGGAGCGATTTTCAGCTCTCCCAGTGCATCTAATTGGCTATCTTCCAAGCTAATACGCCGATTAAAATCGGCGATCTGCGGGTTTGCAAAGTGATATTCGCTAAAGTCTTTAAAGGGGTGAGCCGCTAATTTAGTCACTAACTCGCTCTGCAAGATATTACTACTGGCGGGAGCACCGTATAAATATTTACCTGTCGCTGATACTTGATAAAGTGCATCGGTGGCGACAAACTCCGGCGCCTGCAAAATCAACTCCATACGCTCGGGAAGAAACTCTTCAACTTGCAGTGCATAGCTAGTTGCCGCTTGTCCGGCAAGTTGCGCTGTCACTGACCAGGCTCCGGTCGGTGCATCTTTGGGTAGCTGCCAGTGACTTGCGTAGTAGCCCAAGACATTGGCTGACAGTCGCTGTTCACTAGCGATACGACCATCCGGGCGCTTTAACTTAAAAGTCAGCACATGCGGGGGTAGCAATTTACCGTCGCTGTCGCGCAACAACGCACTGACAGTCAGCGCTTCACCGGGACGGTAAAGATCTCGTTCTGCGTAAAAAAACAACTGCCGGGGGCTGTCCATGATGCCGGCCACCGGGAATTCAGACAAATCCAGTACCGGACCAAACAACCTGACAATAGAGGTCTGTTGGCCTTTGATGGCCATTAGCAAATGTGCTTTATCAAGTTGTGACTGACTGAAGCTGGCAAATCCAGTTTTGTTGCTACTGCGCTGTGCTATTTGCTTACCATTGGCATCCAACAGTGTTAACTGCACTTTTTCGATCGGTTCTGCACTGGCTAAGCTACTGACGGTAACGTCTGCACTATCAGCATAGATACGCATATGCACACCTAAATCGCTGATCGCAAACCAGGTCGATGGATATGAATAGCGGTATTGACCCGATTTTCGCATCACCGCTAGATACACACCTTGAGGTTGCAGTGCTGGGATGCTTTTAATCGGTAAATAACTAGTGGCGGTCTGATTGCGCGCTAACTGCAAATCGAATCTGGCGCTATAAGTTAACTCGAGACTATCTATGTAACCTTCAACTTGCCAAAAATCCAGCTGTCCTCTGCGGCTATTCTCAGACAAAAAAGCCACTAGCTGGCTCTGAGGAATGCGGTAAAAATCCACATCTACTTGCGGTACATTGACGGCGATTACCGGCAGTCCGTCACTGAGAGATCCGGCCAGCAAATTGCCATTTCCAGCAAACCCCAGCATCGGGCTAATCGCCTGTACATCCACTTGCGCTGAACTGCCGCTCTCTAGTATCTGCTGATTAGCCAGTGGCAACCCCGATTCAACTGAGACTAAATAACTCTGCTCGGGCTCGATATTAGTGAAATACAAGGTTTTCGCTTTCTCATTTAAGATCCAGCTGCCGTCAATTCTCTCACCGGCGAGGGTTTCAATGTTCAGCCACTTATCTAGATCGACACTGCCTTGCACTTTAGTGGAAAAAGTCACCGCTGCAGCAATGCGCCCATCCATGCTCTGCACTGAAATGTCTAATACTCTGGGAGCTTCAACAGTAGCCGATTGCGCCACAGCCGGCGTGATCGACAGGGGGCTAATTAGCAGTGTCGCACACACCACGAACGCAGCAGAAAGTGCAGATAAAATTTTCATGACAAACGAATCCTTTTGTTTTAACTTTTATTTTATCTTAATAGGCCGTCTCAGGCGCACGGGACACAGGCTTACAGCTTACTTCTCATCCAACACTTCTATAGCACTATCTTGCTCTTGTTGCACTATCAACTTAAAACTGACGATAGACAATACGGCCGATACCACCATACATATGACCATTGGCATGGCGCTGCCGTCGTGGAAAAAACCTACCACAAAAGTTGCCGCTGCACCCAGTGATATTTGAAAAAAGCCCGCCAGTCCAGAGGCGGTACCCGCCAATTTTGGATTGACACTGAGCGCCCCGGACATACCGTTGGGGATGGCGATGCCATTGGAACAAGCTACCAGTGCCATCGGCATAAATAAGTAGGCGGGATGATCAAAAGAGGTGAAACTAAAAAAGATCAGCACACTGATGCCAAATGCCAATACAATCGAGGACATATCCAGCATCTGCCGCTCTGACAAACGCGAAGCATAACGCCCGGAGATAAAATTACCGGACATATAACCCAGAGAAACCATAATAAAGTAGAACCCGTATTCACTGGGGAGCAAGTTTAGTACTTTAGTGGCGTAAAAAGGCGCCCCGGCAATGAAGGCAAAAAATCCCGCCGAGCCGAAAGAGGTTCCCAATACATAACCTAAATACTGGCGCTCTACGATCAACAGCTTGTACTTAGAATAAATATTTCCCAGCTTCATGTCCGCTGTTAG
>ASZI01000331.1 GCA_000416315.1 Osedax symbiont Rs2
ATCTCACTGACATTCTCGATGACACTATAGTAGTGCCCGAGCAACTCATGCATAGAGACCTAATAGCTGTATATCATTAGCAGCGCACAGAAACTCTTACTTGGGCCGGATATTTGCCTCAATGGTATCCAGATAATGACCTAACAATATCTGCTTAGAGCGCACCATCAGAATACTAGTATCAACACTGGCATGCACAGAACCACCTTCTTTAACCGCCAGCACTTGCTGCTCTTGCATTGCTTTAATAAAGCTACCAATACTCTTCCCATCGGTATACTCAGGTGAATGAAAACCAAACTCTGTGTGCAGTAAAGAAGCCAGCCGCACTGTCTCGTCAATAAGATCTGAAACCGCCAATTCTTGGTACTCTTGCAACAACCTAAAGACAATATAATAGCGCAGCAAATACGGCTCAACCGTCTGCATTAGCGCCACAGATACAGCAGTATTTCGAACTTTCAGACATTTATTCTCTTCGATGACCAATTGTTGCGAAACCAGCAGCTCCTTAATCTCTCGCAGCGCCTTAGTTATCTGGGCACCCTGCCATGGCCAATACAATTCTTTTGCCAAGTGCGGGTAAACCCCTTTAATTAACTTTGGAATAGTTTGCATCAATGGCTTAGGGTAACGCTTGGCGACCAGCAAATATAATCCCACTAGCAGCGTTAAATGATGAATTTGATTGCGATAAAAGGTCATTTCACAGGCTTGCTCGACATCCAAATAGACATCGGCACTGCTGATCGACAATTGCCCGCGAGCATGTGCCATATCGATCCAGCCCCCGACACTACCCTTGGCAATCCCCGCCGGTGCGTTTGGCATTTTAACCAGCACTGAGGATAAGTGATTAACCCGTTCAATCAATTGCTCTCTGGTTAGGCGCAAACGACGCTGAGCCAACAACACTGTCGCCAACAAGGCCGTCTCATTGACATAACAAGCACCGTTAATACCTTGCATAACCTGCTCGGCCAGGAGATCACTACTAGCTTTGAGATTATCAAATTTAGAGAGACGATCGTTGATAATAATTGGCTGAGCATAACTAATAACTGCATCACCAAATTTACCCTTAAACAATTTCAAACTCTGCAGTAATCCACCAAGGGATTCTGCTGCCTTCTCGCCGTCTGCCAACTGCTGAGCATAAGCCCGGGATTCGACAAGTTTGTCATAGCTAATCCAAACCGGCACTATTGCGATAGGTTTAGCATTCTCCTGCAGAGAAGCCTCCAAAGTCATGGCCAGCACCCCGCTTTTGGCAGGCAGCAAACGACCAGTTCTCGAGCGACCACCCTCAATAAAATACTCAAGCGCATGGCCACTGGCATGCAATTGTTTAATATAGCTTTTAAACAGAGCCCCATACAGCGGGTCGTCATAGAAAGAACGCCGCATAAACACTGCACCGCCTAGTTTAAGCGCCCTACCCAGAACAGGGGCGTTTAGATTATCTCCAGCGACTACATGCGGTATCATCAACCCCTGCTGGTGTAAATTCCATGACAAGATGACGTAATCCATGTGACTGCGATGACAGGGAAGAAAAACAACTTGGTGGTCTTTAGCAATCTGGCGCACAGCGTCTACACCTTGAACTTTTATCTGTCGATAAGTACGCCTAAAAAACCAACCCAGTACACTACTGAACAATCGCACAAAACTAGGGCTCAAATTTGTCGCAATACCACTTAACTGCTGGCGCGCATGCTTTTCGCTCTGAGCAAAACTTAGTTGCTGCTGCTCACCGTGGGTTACTATTGCGCTTTGAATATCTTCTTGATTGAGAATTATTCCCAGGGTACGTTTTCTATCTAAGAGATCGGGTCCAAATGTCGCCACCCTTCGCTGATCAAAATGCTGTTGCAACCTCTTGACAATCTTTGCAGCTCCCGCACCCGATGGCTGTAAAGCATCCTCTTGCATTAAAGCCTTCAACGACAGTGGAGACTCTAGTTGCAGTAACGTTTTTCGACCATTGATCACTAAATGCACTAACCGGCTCCACCAACCTTTCGGCCCCCAGCGTTCTGAAAACACGATTCGCCACCAGGACGACTCCCGATTTGGAAAATGCCCGTGATAGATAGTGACCGGGACAATTTTCACATCAATGCTTTGTTCCGAAAACTCTAATTTTTCAATCAGCGATTCCAGCCGATAGATCAATGCTTTTTCAACTTTTGGATCGGCTGATAACAGGCAGCGGTGGGCGACTTTGGCTCCTTTCTCGCGCAGCGACAAGTCCAGCAACGCCAAGTGCTCAGAGCGTGAGGTTTCTAATACATAGATAACTTCTGTACTGATACGCAGCTGTTCATCACCTAAAATTTTGGCACTGACAAACAACTTATTGAGGAGCTTCCCGATCAAACCCATAAAACCATTATCACCTAAAGTTAATATTTGTACTTGATACACAGACCTCTGATACCCCACCTGCAGTGAATCAGATCTAGTTTCAGGAGTATTTAGACTGAAGTATAAATGCCGACTACTTATGCGCCGTGTTCTGAAAAAATCTGAATCAACTAATTTAGCCGGGGCTCAGTAATGCGGTGGCGGCGGCTCATTTGCCTCTATACCACCTTCTCCCTGGCCACCGAGATTGACTTTGTGATTGAGCATTGTTACCACCCGAGACAGGTCCATTAGTACTTTATCTTGTTTAGCTACTACATCATTCAACTGGTCAATCATTTCTTCCTGGAAGGCAACCCTGGATTCCAATTCACTAATTCTATCTTGCATCTCACACCTTAAATCTACTTTTGACAATTTCAACCCTGCTATTTTTAGTTAGCACAACTATTAGACTGCCGGTAAGGGCGAACAAGGATATCTGCACCTACCAACAAGGTAAATATATATTCGACCATAAACCACAATAGCCAATAACGGTAATGAATATCATTGTTATTTATCAACATTTACCGGTGCATTTAAAAAAATTATTGGCTAGTTTTGCACTTAATAATGCGCTTTGCACAAAACAATAGCGGTTATCCATAATTAAATTGAAGTTTAGTTAAAAATTCTGTATATCTGATCACCGTCAGCAAATTGAATTAGGCCTTAGAGCACTCTGTTATTATATGGGCTTATTCAGCCGGCAGTTTTTTTAAAAATTCATTAATTAATTTATAACTATATAAGAGAATATTAGATGAGTGGTAATCAACTTATCCGCAGCGTCATCGCCAGTGTTATAGCCGCGGTATTAATCCCTTTTTTGTTAAACAAGTTTGCAGGGGCAAGTCTTCTTTTAGAAGCTTCTGTGTTAAGTATAATTTTCGTAGTCTCTCTGGCGGCTTGTGCACTTAGTGCATTTGGTGCATCGGCGAATTCCGACTCTGATTATTCCGCCCAGAGAGAAAATGGTGCCGAGTATGACGATGAAGAATTTGAAGATGATGATCGCGAAAACGGTACGGTAAAATGGTTCAACGTCTCTAAAGGCTTTGGCTTTATTACCCGTGAAAATGGCGATGATGTTTTTGTTCATTTTCGTAACATCCGCGGCCGTGGCCATCGCTCTCTAAGCGAAGGGCAACAAGTTAAGTTTCATACCCGAGATAGCGATAAAGGCCTACAGGCCGAAGACGTCTCTATACTTCGCGTTTAATAACGCTAAAGCTTAAAACTGCGGAGCAGCATCCGCAGTTTTCCTCATTTTTCTAGCCCTTACGCCCCCTCTACAATCGCTTAATAACTAAAGTCCCTAGATAACTTAGCTAACTGCTTAGCATTTAAAATAATAACTGCTGGTTCTGCTGTTGTCCCCAGAGTTTAATGACATCTACCTGTGTTCTATGTCTATTAATTAGCTGGCTGAAGTACCTGGCCAACTCAGGCGCCCGGGCATTATCCGGAGTGTGCAAGAAGAAATAAGGAGTTAAACCCTGATCCAGCCACTGCGCTGCCTTTCGAGCCCACTGTTGTAATACTTGTTCACCCAGCTTGCTGTCCATAGGCACGATAATTCTGACCAGTGGGCTACTGTCAGTGGCGATCACATGCGTCGGAACCTTAGGTTTAGCTTGCAGCGCCTCACTGGTTGCCAAATCAGTAAGCTGAGAATTAGCAAATAAACTACGGGTATCAAAAATCACTCTATTGATATTATGACTCTTCAGCAATTGGTTAAAGCGTCGCTCCGATTGATCTTTGTTGAAGAAATCCAGATGCCTGACTTCTACCGCATAATTGAACTGTGTCGGTAATGCGGATATAAAGCGCTCAAGTTTTTGCAGCTCAAGCACACTAAATCTGGCATCCAGCTGTAGCCAGAGCAAACCTAATTTATCTTTTAATAGAGATATGCGGTAAAAAAAATCGCAACCCTGCCGTGAACAATGAGTAAGCACTTGTTTATGTGATATTTCCTGGGGAAATTTAAAACAAAATTTAAAATAATCAGGGCTAGTTTGATACCACAGATCTAGGCTCTTTTCGCTCGGCAGTGCATAGAAAGAGCTATTGCCTTCTACGCTGGAAAAGCTGTTGCAATACTGCGCTAAAGAAGCGTTTGAGGGAGAACTCCTTGTGTACCATTTGCTGTGATGCCATTGAGCCAGGCCGAAATATATTTCCTTTGACATATCAATATGTTTACCTTTAACTGGCTTTGCCAAAGCAATATTTTTATGACAGGCGACAGCGCTCTGTTTTCAGGCTAAACTTAACTAGAATTGATATTTTTAAACAAAAACAATTAAAAAACAAACAACATAAAAGGGTTTACTGCAGTATGGATTTCGCTTCTCTGATTGGCATTGTATCGGGAATAGCCTTAATAGTATCGGCAATTTTCTTAGGCGGTAGCCCAGATGTATTTCTTAACATCCCCGGAATCATGATAGTTGCCGGAGGCACCCTTGCCGCGACTCTACTGACAGTGCCTTTTAAAGATGTGCTCAACGGATTCAAAGCTGCCTACTTTGTATTTTCCAGAGACAAGACCAACGCATCAGATATGATAGATACCATGATTGAGTTAAGTAAAATAAGTCACCGTCACGGCCTATTAAAAATGACTCATATTAAAACAGACTCTAAAGTGCTTAAGCGCGCCTGCAATTTATTAGCCGAGGCTGCATCTGAACAAGTAATTCGCAACACCCTGCAAAACGAAATAGATTCACTGATTGCCCGACATTTTGCCGTTCAGGACGTCTTTAAGAAAATGGCTGGCTATGCCCCCGCCTTTGGCATGCTGGGAACCTTGATCGGTTTAATACAAATGCTCAGCGAACTTGACAATCCGGAAACCATAGGACCGGCGATGGCAGTTGCTTTACTAACTACTTTTTACGGATCACTCTTAGCCACGATGGTTTTTTTGCCTATCGCCGGCAAGCTCAGAGCGAGAACACTGAGTGAAGTGACTAATTTAGAAATCATCCGCGAGGGTAGTATCAGTATTTTAACTAACGATCAATGGGCGCATGTCTACGAGCAGTTGTCTGCTTCCCTCCCAGAAAACAAACGCGCCTCTATTTTCCCAAGCGGTGGTTAATATATAATGAAAAGCGCCATTGATATCCATGAAGAGCCGCAACAAAATGCCTGGATTGTTACTTTTGCCGATCTGATGACCTTGCTATTGGTATTTTTTGTACTGTTATTTTCCATATCTACACTGGAAGAGGACATCTATGTAAAGACTATTGAGTCGGTTAAAACTGCATTAAAAGGTACCGGTGCCGGCACAGTTGCAGACCCTGTGTCAAAATTGACCGAAACAGGAAAAGTAGCCACTGATTCGCAAGACCCCTCAGTGGAAACCGGCGATAAACAACAAGCCCCCAGTGAAGAGGAGCTGCCGGTAATCATTACGCCTTTTAACCCGAATCCACCTCTGCCACAGACCAGCAGAGAGGACCGACAAAAGAGTCAAGACCTAGCTCGGGTCTCGCAATCCGTTTCCCAGTTAATGAAAAGCTCTACCAGTAAAGGGGTAGCTAAAACCTATCAAGAAACAGATGGAAAAATAATTATCAGTGTGCGCGGTGATTTATTTTTTGCCGCCGCCTCTGCACAATTCAACCGTGAAGCTATGCCTATCATGGATGGCATCGGCAATATATTACGCAAAAATACAAATTTTAATTTAGCGATTGGTGGCCACACGGACAATGTACCTATTAGCACCAACAGATACCCCTCTAACTGGGAGCTATCAGCAATCAGAGCAACAACTGTTTTACGCTATTTTGTCCGCGGCGGTATGAGTGCGGATCGGGTAACAGCAACAGGTTACGGTGAATCTATTCCCGTAACTGGTAATGAGACTGAACAGCAACGCAATCAAAACCGACGAATAGAATTTGTACTGGAACGAGACCCCCTATGAAAAAACCTCTCTTTGAAATCGAAGATTTAGACGATACTAATCGTGGCGAATATCGAGTAACCCCGTCAGAAAATGATCATATAAAGCTGATCATTGCCGGGAAGACAGTTGAAGTAGAGAATATTTCTGCCAATGGAATCGCCTTTAAATTTGTTGGTAATGTCAAAATGGCGACTTATAAGGTCACCCTTGAGATAGGCAACAGCGAAAAGCACTGCATTGAATGCGCGATCAAAGTGTTACGCCAGGCGGCCCCTATATACAGTGGTGTATTAATTGACCTCTCTGCGCTGGATTCGAAGTTAATCGGTCAGTTCATTATCAGTAGCCAAAAGCGCGCAATCCGCAGCGGGACTGCTTAATCATTGCCCAACTGCGGTTATCTGTTGTATGTATAGCTGCATATTGGCAAAAAATAGAAAAACTAGTTGCAGGCCTGTCAGAAGGCTGTATACTTCGCTCCACAGTTTGAGAGGAAACACTTAATCAAATAAATATTTAAACAAATCAAGAGTTTAAGTAAGATTAAGAGTTTTTTGATGCGGGGTGGAGC
>ASZI01000332.1 GCA_000416315.1 Osedax symbiont Rs2
CTTTACTGTTTAAGTTGATTATCTATCCGGCTCCCAAAGGGTTGGGACTAATTTCTGACACTATTAACAATCAAGCGGTCTATCGCTGCATGGCGGCCTTCGCTTTCGCCTATATAGTGGGAACTGAAGCCCTTTTTATGTTTTACAGCAACGGCCTCAGCGATGAGCATTTCTTGCTGGCGATGTCGGTACTGTTTAATTTCATCATAAATCCAATCGTTTTTTGGTTTGTCTGGAGTCAGCGCTACGACATTGACAGGGTCTTATTTGACAGCACCGAGAGCACCGATAGTTCAGGTAAATACCCTTATGCTAACAGGGCATTAATCTGGCCCTCCATTGTCACTTTTGTCATTAGCATGGCTTTTTTAAACTGGCAGATCCACGCCTTAAGCGGAGATTTAAAGCGCCAGCAAGCGATACAATTAGCCTGGTGGATCACTTTGCTGTTCCCCATCCTGGACTTATTAGTCTCATCGCTGTTGCTTAAGTTAGTAGCTCTGAATGTATTTCAAACCCCTGGGTTTCAAAAGCGCAAGCAGCGCTTCATCTTTCTGATTCGATCCCTAGTGCGCCTTTTATTACTGGCGATGTTGGCAATGAGCTTCTTGGAAGCTTGGGGCTTTCAGCCACTAAAAATGCTCAGCTCATCAAGCGGCAGCAGCATTTTATCTTCTACCATGGATATCGGTGTGACTATCCTGCTGGGCTTTGTTATCTGGGAGGCAATTCAGCTATGGATGGAGCGATTATTACCCGATGACAGCAGCGAAAGCGCCGAGATGGATGGCGAAGGCGCCAGCGCAACCGCCAGTCGCAGTGAGACGTTGCTGCCTCTGTTTCGCACTATTTTGCTGATACTGCTATTACTAATAGTCGTCATGTCGGTACTGTACTCTCTGGGGGTGCAAATTGGACCACTATTGGCCGGTGCCAGTGTTATTGGCATCGCCATTGGTTTTGGATCGCAAAAGTTAGTCCAAGATATCATCTCAGGCATGTTTTTTCTGATAGACGATGCTTTTCGCAAAGGAGAATACGTTGAAGTCGCGGGAATGAAAGGGACCGTTGAAAAGCTCTCTGTTCGCTCTATGCGCTTGCGCCATCACTTAGGTGCAGTACAGACTGTTCCCTACGGTGAAATTAACACCGTCAAAAATCTGAGTCGCGACTGGGTAACTATGAAACTGGAACTGCGCCTGCCCTATGACGTTGATATTGAAAAGGTCCGCAAGATCATTAAAAAGATTGGCCAAAAAATGCTTGATGACCCCGAAATTGGCCCTAACATGCTGCAGCCATTAAAGTCACAAGGAGTGATGCGAGTAGAAGAATCAGCGTTGATTATCCGCATGAAATTCACCGCTAAGCCAGGCGAGCAATGGGTGGTTCGCCGGGTAGCCTACACCAGAGTACGCGATGCACTGGCAGCTGCTGGTATCGAATTTGCACACCGGGAAGTTAAAGTGCGCCTGTCCGATGAAATGGAGCAGTTGCAGAAACTCGACTACCAACACAAACTACAATTGTCTTCAGATAACAATGCAAAGCCGCCAGAGGATCAGGGGGCACCTTCAGCAGAAAAAGCTGCTGTAGCTGGTGCTGTATCTGCAGCAGCCATGTCCGCGGTACTTAGCAGTGAAATCGCCCGGCACAAAAAAATCGACGATCAGGACGAGCAGTAACTGATGCTCGCCAATGCTGCTGCAGTGATTATTAAATTTGTTTAGTTGGAAGCTGCGATCAATGATCCCAGCAAATCAAAAAAATGCTTTCATCGAGCTTTCAACACCTTAGACGGCCAAAAAGCAGTTTAAGGAACTTGCCCTTGTATGACAGGTCTAGTCTAGACCTAACATACAAAAGGATTTAGCAATGAAGCAAGTTATCAGCATCTGCAGCTTTATTTTTGCTTTGGCAATGGCATCGGCCGCCTCTGCAACAGAAGTCGTCAGTAAAAGTTATTGGGGAGACAAGGCCATAGGCAGTCACGACACTGTTGCCTATCACGACCCTCAGGTAAGACAAACTCACCAACAAGTGCAAGGCAAGAAGACCTTTATCGTTAACTACCTGAATGCTAACTGGTATTTTGCCAGCCAGGCCTCGGCTGATAAGTTTTCTGCCCAACCCGAAAAATACCGCCCTCTATACAATGGACACTGTGCTAACGCGCTTAGTTTAGGTGAAGGTCTGGTACCTACTAACGGTAAAATTTGGGAATTTTTTGGTGACCAGCTGCATTTGTTTTACGCGGAGGCAGGACGCCAACGCTGGCTCAAAGGTGACTGGAAAAGCTACCAAAAAGTAGCGGACAAGGCGTGGTCTAAATAAAAAAACGGCTAGAACTTGCCGTTTTACTTCAAAAAAATCCCCGCCGGCAAATTAATATTGCCGGCACTCCTCTTCTTGAAATATTATAATAAAATTTCAGTTGTTCTTTTATTATTAATAATATTATTATCCTTTTCCTGACTATATAAATTTATACTATTACAATCTATATACATATAGCCCTACAGCTCCTGCCCCGCAACAATATAATGCTTAGGTTCTTCAATTCTTATTTATATCTGCAGCACATCATCAAGTGGCATAATAATTGCTGTGTAAGATTGAGAGTACTGCATTTTTAGCAGTGGACTCATCCAGCAGACCAGAGGAGACGAATAACAGGTAATTTTAATCAGATCGGCCTTAAGAGTACTAATTAACTGATTGATTTTATGTCTCTTAAGTAACATATACCGTTTGTTCAATCGCTTGGCTATAGGACCCGCTGTCGTCGTGGGGATCGCACCCTGAAGAAGACAGTGACAACTATTTGTTAAAGGTTTTGCAGTGGCTTAGGCACAGGCAATTTTCTCTTTGACTTTTTGTTGGTCACTAGTGTCAGCTAGCTTCGGTCTCGGATATATATACATTTTTAATAAAAAGTATATATATTCGATCGCGGCAATAAGCATAATATAAATTATTATTTGAACAAAAATACTGTCGCAAATTAATGTATATATCGGTTTGTGTCCATTTGATTATTATTCAAAGTAATTACTGTGGAGTATTAAATAACGCAACAGTTTCTCTGTCTTAATTATTAATTGGAGATGTGCAATGATTATTCAAACAAGTGATATAAACATGAGTTCCAAACACGAAAAAAGTGAGAGCAGAACTTTCTCTACCCTCACCTCCGGGTATTTGGGCGCTGGCTCTGAGAGCTTTAGCACAACAGCACATGGCGATTTGGGACAGCGCTTCGCCGCGCTATTGCAGCAGTCGAATCAGACTACTGACACACCCGCTGAGGACGATGGGAATGGTAATAATTCTATCCTGGTAATGACTAAGGAGGGCTTACAATTTCGCACTTCTGAGAATCGTCAGGACTTTCAAGATCAGCAGCTGATGACTCAGATAAAATTGTTCCGCAGCTTACTACAGGCCATTACCGGACAGGGAAAAGCAACCGCGATAGATAATTCTGATTTGGCACAAGCAACACAGATAGACGACCATCTCTGTTGTCAGCATCAGGGTTCAGTGGATGACCCCCCGCCGCTGCAGCCTGGGAGCATCAGTATTGAACTGAGCTTTAAAACGACTGAAACGGTCACTGAACACGAAAGTATGGAGTTCAGTTCCAGCGGCACTGTCACTACCAAAGATGGCTTGGATTTTTCTTTTGCCTTAGAAATGAAAATGCAGAGAGAATATAATTACCAGTCAAGCAGCGAGTTCTCGCAGCAGATTGAATTCAAGGATCCGCTAATCGTCAATTATCCGGGCACAGCAGCAGAGCTCGCCGATCAGAAGTACAGCTTTGATATTGATGCAGACGGCAACGAAGAGATGATCAGCTTTTTCAGCAATGGAGCGATGCTGGCACTGGATAAAAACGCCGATGGCATAATCAACGATGGATCTGAATTGTTTGGCGCCCTATCCGGCAATGGCTTTGCAGATTTAGCTGCTTATGATGAAGACGGTAATAACTACATTGATGAAGCTGACAGTATTTTTAAAGATTTAAAGCTCTGGACCAAAACAGACAGTGTAGACACTTTGCTGGGTCTGGAGAGCATGGATATAGGAGCTATCTACTTAGGCGCTGCTGAGACCTCTTTTGATCTCAAAGGGGCTGATAATCAATTTAATGGACAGCTCAAAGCCTCTAGTTTCTACCTGACAGAAGCGGGAGAAGCTGGCTATATTCAACAAGTGGACATGGTGGTTTAAAGTACAGCTACTCGCTCTCATCCGGGAACGGCAGTGACCCTTCGGGTCTGGCAGCCTCTGCTTACCATGGATTATCAGGCGGCCTTTTATTATTTAGATAACGGTATAAATAGTGACAGCTCGGTTGTGAATGCTCATTCATGAGCATTCGCAATCCATCCTAGTCAGTATGGTACTGGGCTAACAGCGCTTCTATTTCCTCAAGTATTTCAGGATCGTCAATAGTAGCCGGCACTTGATAGGGCTGATGAGCAGCAATTTTTCGCAGTACTGCGCGCAATATTTTTCCGGAGCGAGTTTTTGGTAAACGCTGCACCACAAAAACGTCTTTAAAACACGCCAGTGCACCTATTTGTGCCCGTACTTTGGCCACTAGCTCCTCCTGTAGTTGCTTATCACTGATATCTGCACTTGTTTTAAGTACTACCAGGCCAACAGGTATTTGTCCTTTAAGGCTGCAATTAACCGCTATCACCGCGCATTCTGCGACCTCGCTGTGACAAGAGACAACCTCTTCCATCTCGCCGGTGGAGAGTCTATGTCCTGAAACATTGATTACATCATCGGTTCGCCCGGTAATATAAATATAACCATCTTCATCTTTGTAACCGCCATCGCCAGTGTGATAGTAACCACTAAAGGCCGCCAGATATGCCTGCTGGTAGCGCTCGGGCTGATTCCAGATACTGGTGGAAACCCCGGGAGGCAAAGGTAGTTTAAGACAGATATTGCCCACCTGATTACTGCCGACTTCGCTGCCGTCTTCAGCCAGAACTCGAATATCATAACCCGGTGTGCATTTGTTAGTTGAGCCGAGCCTGGCGGCACATGGGTTATCCCAACCCATCATCGGTGAGGTCATCGGCCAGCCCGTTTCGGTTTGCCACCAGTGATCTAAAATGGGCACTTGCAGCAAATCTTTGAGCCACTGATAAGTAGAAGAGTCTAGTTTCTCTCCGGCGACAAATACCCAGCGCAAACTTTTAAGATCGTATTTAGCGGCCAATGAGCCCTTAGAGTCTTCTTTACGTATTGCCCGAAAAGCCGTAGGTGCACACATCATTGAGTTAACTTGGTACTCACTGATCACTCGCCAAAAAGCACCCGCGTCCGGAGACCTGATTGGCTTTCCTTCATAAAAGACACTACTGGCACCGCAAATCAAAGGCCCATAGACAATAAATGAGTGCCCTACTACCCAGCCAATATCAGAGGCGGCCCACCAGACATCATTTTCATCCATGCCATAGATCCCGTTGAAGGCCAATTTCAATGCAACGGCGTGCCCACCATTATCTCGCACTATGCCTTTGGGCTTTCCTGTGGTACCGGATGTGTACAAAATATACAGTGGATCATTACTGTCCAGCGCTACGCAAGGCACCGGGCGAGCATTTTCAATAAACTCTTGCCAGCTTACATCTGCATCACAATCTAAGCTTGCGATTAGCATTTCGCGCTGCATTACCACGGTTTTCGTCGGTTTGTGCTCTGCCAGAGAGATGGCTTTATCCACCAGCGGTTTATAGGCAATTATTTTTTCAAATTCAATACCGCAAGATGCGGTAATGATTAGCTTGGCCTGCGCATCATCTATACGTGTTGCCAACTCGTTAGCGGCAAAACCGCCAAATACCACAGAGTGCACTGCACCAATACGCGCACAGGCTAGCATAGCAACAGCAGCTTGCGGGATCATTGGCATATAGATGATTACCCGATCACCTTTGACAACTCCCATCTGTGACATGGCCCCGGCAAAAACACTGACCTGCTGTTGTAATTGCGCGTAACTGATTTTTTGTTTTACCCCAGCTGCAGGAGAATCATAATAAAAGGCGATTTTCTCACCGCGCCCTTGCTCGACATGACGATCAACGGCCAAATAGCAGGTGTTAAGCTGCCCATCATCGAACCAGCTGTAGCTGCTATCAGCGTCATGGCGCAAGCCGATTGAAGGTCTTTTATACCAGTTGATATTCTCTGCTTGTTGCAGCCAGAAGCTGCCGCTATTGTGCAAAGAATCATGATATTGGCTCGGGGAATCCATAAAAACTCCACTGTTATTTTTGTAATTGGTTGTTATCTTGGATCTGCTACAGACTAAATTAGCCATCCAGCCCTTGTCTTTAGATAGATTGTTAACAGATTGATGAATATCCTGCTTACAAATAACAACTTCTCCATCATAGACAATGAATTGTCGACAATACATAGTTCTTTAGTCGTAAAACGATCTATTTCAGGGCCGCTTTAACTTGCCGATACTTGACGATAGTAGAACGCAAAATCACAGTCATTCAAGGCTAGCAGACAGCGCTAAGGATCAATATAGAGATGAATCGTAGCG
>ASZI01000333.1 GCA_000416315.1 Osedax symbiont Rs2
CCCGCCACTGATAAAAAGCCGGGCACAGCCGGTTGGCACAACAGCGCCGCATTTACTGCAGAGGCGACTAAAGCCGGGCTATATGCTAAAAGTTTAAACGGTGATGCATTCAGCAATGAAGCGAAGCAAAAAACCATTGATCTGATTAAAGAAGATCTGGGTCAGATCGACTTAGTGATCTATTCGCTTGCATCCCCAGTACGTAAATTGCCTGAAACTGGCGAATTGGTACGCTCTACCTTAAAGCCAATTGGCGAAGCCTACCAATCTACGGCGATCAACACTAACAAAGACACTTTGTTCAGTGCAGAAGTTGAGCCGGCAACCGAGCAGGAAATTGCCGACACAGTGACAGTGATGGGTGGTGATGACTGGCAGTTGTGGATCGATGCACTAAGCGATGCCGGTGTATTGGCCGATGGCTGTAAAACTGTTGCCTATAGCTACATGGGCTCTGATATTACCTGGCCTATCTACTGGCACGGTACTATTGGTCGCGCTAAGCAGCACGTCGATGAAATTGCTGCAGTACTTAATACTAAGATGCAAAAGATCGGTGGCCAGGCCAATGTCGCAGTTTTAAAGTCTGTGGTTACTCAGGCCAGCTCAGCTATCCCAGTGATGCCACTATACTTGTCAA
Organism: Osedax symbiont Rs2; assembly: GCA_000416315.1. Lineage (GTDB taxonomy): Bacteria > Pseudomonadota > Gammaproteobacteria > Pseudomonadales > Balneatricaceae > Rs1. The sequence goes on from ASZI01000333.1 coordinate 641, forward strand.
TGGTCTTCAAAGTGATGAAAGAGAGCAACGTTCACGAGGGCTGTATCGAGCAGATTGATCGTTTGTTCCGCACAGGCTTATACAGCGCAGCAGTTGAGTACGATGAAGGCAACAGATACCGTATGGATGACTGGGAATTACGCGCAGATATCCAGGCGCGCTGCAAAGCTATCTGGGAGCAGGTGAGCGATGAAAATGTCTTTGACACTACCGACTACGCCTACTACAAATCCGAGTTCCTAAAACTGTTTGGATTTGCTATCGAGGGCATCGACTACGAGCAAGACGTAGAAACTCTGGTTCCCTTCGATGTGATCGATATCTAATAGATTTAGTCTAAAATAAAACCCGCATCAGCGGGTTTTTTTATGACCTGATTTAATCCTACCAACTACCAACTACCAACTACCAACTATCGCCTAATATCTTCCGACTTAGATCCATCCCTGTGTGTTAACACTAAGTTTAGCCAAATTTGGTAATACTCAAGTGGCTGAGTCTCTAGCTGCAATACAGGCACCCCAGTGTTGGGCAATTTAACTTGCCATTCGCAATCACCTACACAGAGACCGGTACCTAGGGTAGTGCCAGTGCTATCCTCGCTTACCAGTACTTTTTGTTGTGGGTTGAGTTGTTGTAATAGGTTGAGGTAGATGCTGTTTCTTGCAAAGCTTCCCTCAATATAAATGTTGCCAGGTTGTTTTCCTTGTACTAAATCAAGGCAATAATGAGTGACAAAAGCACAGTAGAGTGAAGCCAGTGCGCTTCGTTGATTATCATTTAATTGCTCTGTAGGGCCTATAAACTCACCCTTAAGCCGGCTAAAGGGTCCTCCTTGTTCGCTAAAACAGGGCAGCGCCTGGATGCCTGATTGCATAATCAGATTCAGATCGTCAAGACTGGCCGGGCTCTCGGTAGACAGCACTTGCCATTCACGACCGCCCATAAACCTGATGCAGGGAACGGATTCACCGAAGGCGCTGACGTTTGCCAACATATCTTGTGACTCTAGTAAGGCTGTTAAAGGTGATCCTATTGCAGCTATTACCACCCAAGTACCTGTAGATATTACAGTGCAGGGGGAGGGAGCCTGTTTTATATAGGGAACCAGGGAAGCGTTGCTATCGTGGATACCGTTAATGACCTGGCAGTCAGGACTTAGGCCTAATTGCTTGGCCAGCGCAGGCAAAACCGGACCCAGGGACTGGCCGGTCGGCAGGAGCGCAGGGAAGAGTTTTCGCCAGCCCATATTATCGACCAGCGATGAAAAAATCTGTTGTTGTGGGTTCCATAAATCAGTGTGGCATCCCAGAGAGGTCACTTCGCTGGCTTTTATACCGCTCATGCGCCAGCCCCAGTACTGCGGATACATTAAAATGCAATCAACAGTAGAAAATTGATCGCTGAACTGTTGTTGCTGCCAATGTAGTTGTCTGCCAAGGTTAAGTCCTGCACCCAGGGCAGGGCTTAGGCTCTGCGCATAAGAGGGGCGCTGAAGGTTGTATTGCTGATCGGCTTTGCAGCATAAGTCAGACTCGTAATCCAGTACTTCCAGAGCCAGCTCATTACCGCTTAAACAGACGGCGGTGGCCCCGTGCGTGGTGAAAGCGAGTTTGCTGATAGCAAAGCGCTGAGCTAAGTCCTTAATGTTTTCGCAGTACCAATGCCAAATTCCCTCGATGTCTAATTGAGGATAAGGCGCTTGTTGCAAGACACCATTCGGTCGTTTTAGTACCGCCAGCTGTGTGGCATCGCTCAGCGCTAGAGCGCAGATTTTTAAGTTAGTTTTGCCTATATCTAAAACGACAATGACATTGGTTTTGCTCATTATATTTGGGTCTTATGCTGATATGAAATAAGTGACTAATTAAGAAAGAACATTTCACTGAGTTCGCTACTCTGGGGCTCATCGCTGTCTGCTTTTGTCAGCATATAGGGGGCCATGCTGGTCCACCATTTTTGCATTAAATGCTCCTGCTTAAGCCCTTCCTGATCAAGGTCGGCTGGCGCCTCAAACGAGGCAAATAGTTGTAAGCTTTGAGGCTGTAAATATATTTGGTAATTAGCGATGCCGTAACTCTTTAACAACTCTGTCAGTTCGGGCCAGATTTGCTGATGGCGCTGTAGGTATTTCTCTTTACAGCCAACTTTTAATTGCATGCTAAAAGCGTAACGCATGGCTAAGTCTCCCTGCGGCTAAACTTTGTGATCAATATGGGAGTGGCAATCACAGAAATTAACATGCCACCTATGATAATCGACATTACTATCCCCGGGACATTCAGTAAACCTAAACCAAAGGTGACTATTCCCATTAAAAATACTGCAATGAAAACTCCGGGTATAGTCCCGGAACCTCCCATGATATTGACCCCACCCAATACCACCATAGTGATGATACTTAACTCCCAACCAAGGGCTATGGTTGGTCTGGTGCTACCCAGGCGAGAGGTAAGTAACACCGCGGCAACCCCCGCAAGTGCACCGACTATGACAAATAGCATCAAGCGGTGACGTTTAACATTAATGCCGGAGTAAAAAGCCGCGGTTGGGTTATTGCCAATGGCGTAGCAGCGTCGGCCAAAATTGGTCTTGTGCAGCAGGACGTAGAAAAACACTGTGGCTAGCAGAAACAGTCCAAACTCAAAACTGAACACCCAGTAAAGGTAACCTTGACCAAAATATTCAAAACCATCGGGATAATCTTTGAGCACCTGGTCTCCCAACAAGATATAGCTAATACCGCGAAATAAACTCATAGTACCGATAGTGACGACGATCGCCGGAATATCGAAATGGGTCACAACCCAGCCGTTGAATAAGCCGCAGAGTATGCCGACGCTGATGCCGATAATCACAATCAACTCCAGTCCCAGACCGTATTGAGCGGCGAATCCCATCGCTACTGAGGACAGTGCGATGATTGAGGCAATAGACAGGTCGATGTCCCTACAGATGATTAACATTGCCAGGGGTAGCGCTACTATGGCCTTTTCGACAAAATTAAAAGTCGCATCTGATAAATTCCAAACATCTAAAAAGTACGGAGATGCGAAGCTGTTTACAGCAAAGACTAACACCGTAATCAATACTAAAAAAAACTCCCAGGGTAGTTTATTTACCTTCAACCAGCCCTTTGGTAATTGCCATTTTTGCTCTGTTATTTTTTCCATGAATCTGTTTCCACTGTTAACGCGATGGCACAATAGCGGCGCTCTTTAATATGATGCGCCCGGATTTTTTTTCGGCTTTAGAGCTGGCGATAACCGCCAGTACAATCACAGAGCCAGAGATCGCCATCTGCCAGAAAGGGGAGACGCCGATTACCGGCAGTGCGTTATTGATCACTCCGATAAACATTGCCCCGAGTACGCAGCCCACCACTGTTCCCCTGCCGCCCATGATACTGATACCACCGATCACACATGCGGAGATTACTTGTAGCTCAAAGCCCGCAGCGACATCTACATAGGCAACCGCGTAGCGGGAGACCCACAAATAGCCGCACAGACCCGCCAGCAACCCTGAAATTGAAAACGCGATAAATTGGTTGCGACCCACGTCAATACCTGTGTAGAAAGCTGCAGTTGGGCTGTTGCCAGAGGCGTAAATTTCTCTACCTGAGCGGCTGCTGCGACAGAAATAGTAAAAAATCACTATCACCATAATCGATAGCCAGGAGAGCAGTGCCACCCCTAAATGTAAACTGCGAGGAATATGCATAAAAGTTTCTGACATCTCATGAGCATTGACCCAGGCGCCTTCACTAAGCAGGAAAACAATGCCCCGATAAATACTCATAGTACCTAGTGTAACCACGATGGCAGGTATCTGTAATTTCCATACTAGCAATCCGTTGATCATGCCCATCGAGAGACCTAAGAGCATGCCAAATAGCATCAACAAAGGCACCGGAAAGTCTGGGTAGCTACCGTTCAACATAGCCACGGCCATACCGGTTAAGGCTAAGTTGGCTGCCACTGATAAATCTATACAGCGGGTGATTATAACCAGCATCTGCCCCAGCGCTAAGATAATCAGGATAGATGTATCGTTATATACCGAGAGTAAATTACTTAAGTTCAAAAAATCTTTAGCGACAGCGCCCACTGATAGCAACATGGCTAAGATCAGCATGCATAACAGTGCTTCGCGACTAGTGAATAGTATTTTCATTGAGACCTCCACTGGCCGCACTGACAATTTTTTCTGCATTAAAATCTGCTCTTTGCCACTGGGCGACTTGCAAACCCTCGCTCATCACAATAATACGATCTGACATACCCATTACCTCGGGAAGCTCGGAGGATATCATGATCACGGCCAGTCCCTGCTCGACTAATTCAGACATAAAACTGTGTACCGCCGCTTTGGAGCTAATGTCTATTCCCTTAGTGGGCTCATCTAAAATGATCAATTTGGGTTTGGTCGCCAGCCACTTGGCAATAACGACTTTTTGCTGGTTACCCCCGGATAAATTACCGACATGCTCGTGCCAGTTCGGGGCTTTGACTAACAGTCGGCGGGCGTAAGCATCGGCCAGCGCATATTCACTGCGTTGATTTAACAGGCCGTTTTTATTTATCTGATTGAGCTGCGGCAAACCGATGTTTTGATATATCGGTAAATCTAGTACTACACCCTGGCTCTGACGCTCCTCTGGGACATAGACAATACCGGCCTTGATCGCATCTGCGGGTGAACGAATCAACAGAGGCTGCCCCTGCAACTCTAAGCTGCCAGTGATGTTTTCAGAGACACCGTATATAGCCTGCATAAGCTCAGTTCGTCCGGCGCCAACAAAGCCGTAAAAACCAAGAATTTCGCCGCTGCGCAGCTCAAAGTTGATGTCGTTAAATTCAGTGGGATGGGAAAAATGCTGTGCTTTTAGGACGGTCTCTCCCAAGGGTTGCTCAACTTTCGGATAAACCTGATCGACAGCTCTACCCACCATCATAGTCACTAATTGCGCCTCGTCTATCTGATCAATCTTTCCCTGACCGATAAAGCAGCCGTCGCGGAACACTGTATAGCGATCGGCAATGGCAAAAATCTCATCGAATTTATGACTGATAAACATAATCGCACAACCGGAATTTTTCAGTTTTTTGACGATTTTATACAACTCTTGGGTCTCGTGTATCGATAGTGCTGCAGTGGGCTCGTCTAGAATCACCACTTTTGCATCGAAGGACAATGCCCTGGCGATAGCAACCATGTGTCGCTGGCCGATACTTAGATGCTTAAGCAAGATATCCGGATCGATAGGAGCCTCTATATCCGCTAAGATTTGCAGAGTCTGACGGCGCATCTCTTTCCAGTCCAGGGTTTTAAACGGACCACGGGTCAGATAGTGCCCGGTAAAAATATTTTCGGTTACACTCAGTTCATCAAATAACACTGTCTCTTGGTGAATGGCGGTGATACCTAAACTTCTGGCAGCATCAGGAGTGGCTAGCGATACAGCCTGTCCCTGAAGACTGAGCTCTCCTGAGTCGGGTTGGGATATCCCGGTCATGGTTTTAACTAAGGTCGATTTCCCCGCTCCATTTTCACCAATCAGGGCCATCACTTCGCCGGGATAGAGATCCAGCTGCACTTTATCTAAGGCTTTAACCCCGGGAAATGCTTTGCTTATTCCGCGCAGGGAATAAAAAGGTGCGACTTGAGGCATAGTGTTTATTCTTATAGTTGTTTTTTATATACAAAGCGTACTCTTATCATCAAGGCGCTGCCCTGTCGCTTATTACAGACAAAGGCAGCGCTAATATTTAGAATATATCAGCAAACTTGTGTACATTTGAAGCGTTGTAGATAAAAGGTTCGCTCATCGCGGCTTCACCATTATTATCTAATTGCGCGGCACCCAGGCGACCCATGCCAATTTCACTGTCGCTGCCATTACCTTTAACTAAGTTGTAAGAAATCATAGTTGCGGCGTAGCCCAAATCGATCGGATTCCAAATCGCAAAAGAGTGAACCGCGCCTGAGTCAACGTGACCAGCTAGTTCAGAGGGAAGACCTAACCCTGTGACAAAGACTTTCCCTATTTTCCCCTGGTCCTTACCCGCTTGCGCCGCCGCTAAAATACCCACAGTTGTAGGTGCGATAATCGCTTTAAGATCAGGGTAAGTTTTTAGTAACGCCAGAGTCTCACGGTAACTCTTATCGGCTAAATCATCTCCGTAAACGGTCGCCACTAGATTTAAATTACTGTAATTAGGTAGCACCTTTTTCATCTCTTCTATCCAGATGTTCTGGTTAGTCGAAGTGGGTGTGGCGCTTAGGATAGCGACATCACCACTGGCAATATCTGCAGCTTTGAGTGCGTCGGCAGCCAGTTTAATATTCATCTCGCCTATAAGCTGGTTGCTGGATGGATTTAAGTGCATTTTTCGGCCCGCTGCCGATACACCTGAATCCCAGGAGATTACCTTGATTCCACGCTGTTGTGCTTTTTTAAGAATAGGCACTAAAGCATCAGTGTCGTTGGCTGATACTGCAATCGCATCAACTTTTTGTGCAATAAGCGCACTGATGACTTCAATTTGTCCCTCAGCTGTAGTGCTGGTAGGCCCTGTGTAAATAACTTTGACATTGCCTAACTCTTTGGCTGCCTCTTGAGCACCCTCATTAGCGGCTTCAAAAAAGCCTATGCCCAGTGCTTTTACTACCAGGCCAATTTTTATTTCATCTGCACTTACAGTACTCGACATCATGGCGAGTGCCACAGCGGTGGTGGCTAATACTTTCTTAAAAGTCATGGTCCGTCTCCGTTCTATTTATTGTTGTTGATCGCGTACCAGACGCCATCGGATTTTAACTTGACGACTCTCCTGCAATAATGAGTCGACAGCCTGAAGCTTCTATCATTTTGACACTTTTGTTGCTGACACCCTGATCGGTGATCACAGTGTCCAACTCGTTAAGAGAGCAGATGATCATGCTACTGCTCAATGTGAATTTACTGCTGTCTACCAGTAATATTCGCTGTTCCGTTTGTCTTAACAGACGTGAAGTTCCCTGCACTATCTGCGGATCTGTTTCCATCACCCCCAGATTTCCAAGTCCCTGTGCGCCAAAGAACATTTTGCTGGCATAGAAGCGGCTAGTGCCATCCTCTGGGTAGGGACTTAAAATTAAATTTTGCTCGCGATAAATTTTACCGCTGGGTACTGTCACGCTACATTTTCCCTCCTTTAGTAGGAAGTCGGCAATCATAAAAGAGTTAGTCATCACGTCTAGCTGCAAATGTTTTATATGCTCAGCCATCATAAAGGCAGTAGAGCCGCCACCAATGATGATTGACTCGCCCTCTTTGCAAAGTGCCGCAGCTGCTAAGGCGATGCTTTTTTTCGCTTTGGCATTTATAGACTGGCTGATGGCAAAAGGTCGTCCCGCCAACCCGGTTGAGGTGGGGGGGTGCAACGATTCTGCTCCACCACGCACCTTTCTAAGTTTGTCTTCAGCGTGCAAAGAATTAACATCGCGGCGAATGGTTGCCTCTGAAGCATCCAGTAACTCAACCAGGTAACTAATAGTCACTACCGGTTTTGCCGCGGTCTCTGCCAGAATAATTCTATGTCGTTCACGTTCGTGCATAACTTCTCCTTTGATCAAATATGACTGAATAAAAAATCATTATCAAGCAATTTATGAAATAATTTGAATGAAGTTGACTGAATGTGTCGGTTAATGTACATTTCAGTGATTGAGTTTGACTGATTTTGATTTAAGTTGACTGCTTTTGCTTCATTGTCGTAGATTTTATAGTTTTTCTTTTTTATCTACAATTATTGATATAGTAAAAGTAACAGCAAGCCATTAATCCAATCACTCAAAGTCGGCGAGGGTTATTTATCAAATGACTATTGGCAGCAGATGAATGTAGCTAATTAAAGGCCCAATACACTGTTACTCGCTATAACTGTATTTTAATAATGATTAGTCAACGAGGTTGTATTAATGTCGGATCCTATATCTAACCAACAAATTGTCCCTGTGTGGGATGACAACACAGCGGCCAACATGAGCGAACCTGAGCTGCTTAAATATCGATCAAACCTGTTAGGTTCTGACCCTAAAGTCACTAACTATGGTGGGGGAAATACTTCGGCTAAAGTGATCAGTAGTGACCCCATTTCAGGTGAGTCTGTAGAAGTGCTTTGGGTTAAGGGGTCCGGAGGCGATATAGGCAGTATAGATTTGGGCGGGTTTTCGACCCTTTATATGGACAAACTGGAGAAACTTAAAGAGCTATATCGCGGCGATTCCTTTGAGGATGAGATGGTCGCTTATCTACCGCACTGCACCTTTAATCTCAATACTAGAGCCGCCAGTATAGATACACCATTGCACGCTTATGTTCCTTACCGGCACGTTGATCACTTGCATCCAGATGCAGTGATTGCGATTGCCGCCTGCAAAAATTCACGCGCGATCACCGAGCAAGTGTTTGGTTCTGAAATAGGTTGGTTGGGGTGGCGCAAGCCCGGTTTTGAACTGGGGCTTGAGCTCTCAGAGATCGCCAACAATAATCCGCATTTAAAAGGAGTAGTACTGGAGGCACACGGGTTGTTTACCTGGGCGAATGATGCCAAGAGCTGCTATGAACTCTCCGTTGCTATCATCAATAAAGCTCAGACCTGGCTGGACCAAGAAACTCAGGGACAGGAGCCATTTGGTGGTGCTTGTGTTGTATCGCTGGGGGTTGATGAACGTCGTGAAGTCGCCGCGCAGCTAATGCCGTTGATTCGTGGTAAGAGTAGTGCAGTGCAACGTCAAATCGGTCACTTCAACGATGCCGCACAAGTTATGGAGTTTGTTAATAGCCGGCAGTTAGATCAGCTGGCGGCACTGGGAACTTCTTGCCCTGATCATTTCCTACGTACTAAAATTAAGCCCATAGTGCTTGATTATAATCCGCAAAAGGGCAATTTAGCGCAAGTGATTGAGACGCTAGAACAAAAATTGAGTGACTATCGAGCCGACTATGGGGCTTACTACCAGCGCTGTAAGCAAGCGGATAGCCCAGCGATTCGCGATGCCAACCCGGTGGTTTATTTGATCCCCGGGGTCGGTATGTTAACCTTTGCCAAAGACAAAGCCACCGCCCGCATTGCCGGGGAATTTTACCTCAATGCAATTAACGTGATGCGTGATGCTAGTGCCGTAGATCAGTATTGCGGTCTGCCAGAGCAAGAAGCTTTTAATATCGAGTACTGGCTGTTGGAAGAGGCGAAGTTACAGCGCATGGCAAAGCCCAAGAGCCTTGCTGGGCGCATCGCCTTAATTACCGGAGGTGCCGGTGGCATAGGCCGTGCGAGTGCCGATAAATTACTTGCAGAAGGTGCTTGTGTGGTTCTGACTGACATAGATAAGCAAGGTCTGCAAAACAGTGTGCAGCACTTTAGTAAAATCTATGGGCCCGATGTAGTGACATCTATTGATATGGATGTTACCCAGGAGCAACAAGTGCAGCAGGCCTTTGACTTTGCAGCACTGAGTTTTGGTGGTCTGGATATTTTAGTCTCCAACGCCGGAATAGCCTCCTCGGCGCCACTGGATGAAACTACCTTAGCGGATTGGAATTTCAATCAGAGCATTCTATCTACGGGTTATTTTTTGGTGTCGCGCTCGGCTTACACTATGATGAAAGCGCAGGGGATGGGCGGTTCTATCGTCTTTGTAGCCAGTAAGAATGGTCTGGTTGCCTCGGCCAATGCCTCGGCTTACTGCACCGCCAAGGCTGCTGAAATCCAGTTGGCGCGTTGTGTTGCGCTGGAGGGTGCAGCTCATGGAATTCGCGTCAACGTAGTCAACCCAGATGCGGTGCTGCGCGGCTCTAAAATCTGGAGCGGCAAGTGGAAAGAAGAGCGCGCCAGTGCCTATAATATGTCCACCGATGATTTAGAAGAACACTACCGTCAGCGCAGTTTGTTAAAGCGCAATGTGTTCCCAGAAGATATCGCAGAGGGGGTGTATTTCTTTGTCGCCGACTTATCTTCGAAATCTACCGGCAATGTATTAAATGTGGATGCTGGGCACGCGCCTTCTTTCACCCGATAACCTGAGAGTAAAAATAATGACATCAACAAAAACACAGACAATTGACCAGCAAATAATCAGCGATAGCAATGCTGAAAAGATAGCGGCACTTGAGAGTGATTATCAGGCACTGGGCGAAAAACTGGCGCGCAATGATTGTGATATTGAACAACTAACCGCCCGGGCGAGCGAGTTTGCAGTTGCTCTGCCTTCATGGGGGCTGGGCACTGGCGGTACACGATTTGCAAGGTTTCCGGGTTTAGGAGAGCCGCGAAATATCTATGAAAAAGTGGCCGATTGTGCGGTTGTTCAACAGCTCGGTAGAGCGACGCCGAGTGTCTCGTTGCATATTCCATGGGATACCCCCTCTGACCCCAGTGAATTGCTGCAATACACACAGGCATTAGGCTTGAGTTTTGATGCCATGAATTCCAACACCTTTCAAGACCAGCAGGGACAGCCTCATTCTTACAAGTATGGGAGTATGGCTCACAGTCAGAGTGCGATGCGCGAACAGGCGGTGGCACACAATATCGAGGTGATAGAGCTAGGTAAGAAACTCGGCTCTAAAGCATTGACGGTGTGGGTAGGGGATGGATCAAATTTCCCGGGACAGCAGCATTTTTCCAAGGCTTTCGGACGTTATTTAGATTGTGCCAAAGACATTTATACGGCGCTGCCGGATGACTGGAGCATGTTGCTGGAGCACAAAATTTTTGAGCCTGCTTTTTATTCAACAGTGATACAAGATTGGGGCAGCAGCTACCTGGCAGCTAAAGAGACCGGTGAGCGCTGTAAATGCTTAGTTGATTTAGGGCATCATGCACCGAATGTAAACATCGAGATGATAGTCTCGCGACTGGCGCAGTTTGGCAAACTCGGCGGTTTTCACTTCAATGACAGCAAATACGGCGATGATGACTTGGACTCAGGTTCCATCAACCCCTATCAGTTGTTCTTAGTATTTAATGAGTTAGTGGACATAAAAAACAACGCGCCAGAATTTGCACCTTTTTATATGCTAGATCAGTCGCATAATGTTACAGATCCGATCGAAAGCCTGATCTATTCTGCGGCAGAAGTACAGCGCTCTTATGTTAAAGCGCTGTTAGTTAATCGCCAGAGCTTAAGCGGCTATCAAGATGGCAACGATGCAATGATGGCACAGGCAACCTTAAAAAGTGCCTATAACTTAGATGTGGAACCTATCTTGCAAATGGCTAGGCTGCGCAGTGGCGGGGGGGTTGACCCTATAGCTACTTACCGTCAAAGTGGCTATCGGGCGGCTTGTGCCGAGCAGCGCCCGGTTGATGCCGGACGCAGTGGTTCAGGGATAGTCTAACGTTGCACTAACATTCACTGGCCACAATCTAAGAGATGTGGCCAGTGAATGTTATGCTAATCTGATGGATTATGTAGCTTGGCATGGCAACTTTTAATTCTAACATTGTCACACCTCACACCTCACAC
>ASZI01000334.1 GCA_000416315.1 Osedax symbiont Rs2
CCGCGATAGCGGTTTAGCCCCCTGACACAAAGCAGCCGTTTCAGGAAGAAGCTAACGTCGCACTTTGAGGTGATTTTGGAGGCACCAAGTGCCGGAAAAATTATCCGACAACAGCGCCTTGTTAAGTTACTGTTCTAAGCAATACACACCGCATTCGCTTGCCCATTTTTTAATACTATCTTCTACAGATTTATCTCGTAGATAAAGAACATTTGTATCATCCCAGCTTTCGTAAAACACCATGCTTAGTTCAGGTAAGACCATTTGAAAAAACGGTTTATTTGGGTCTGAAAGAGTCGGATATAAATAATTAACCTTCGCTTTTTCAGAAGTAAACTCTCTGAATAAAGGTGATACTTTGTTGCGGGTGCCGCAAAATTTAAAGTTGATAATTTCAGTTTCAGAAGCAAGTTTTTGGCTGAATAAATACAGCGCCTCATTCCTTTTTAATTGTTCTTTCATAGGAACGTTATCTATTAGTGTCATAGCTTCTTCACAGCCCAGCCAATGATCAAACACAGAAATAGCTAGATATTTGTAATGAGGCGTTTCTTCTGCGCAACAGAGCTTATACAAATCCGGAAACTGTAACGTAAGTTCTTTTTGTCTATATTTTTCTAGATTTTTGAATTTGCGCATAATGTGATTCCAGTATCTTAACAGCTTAATAGTGTGCGGGCATTTACGTGAAAGTGATATTCACTAAATCCACACCAGCACTTTAATTTAAAAGTACTTTATATATTGCAAGCTGTAGTTTTTGAGCAGGCTCACTTTCTACAAATAAAGAGCGCAGATGATTAAGCAATACTTATCTAATTGACTGAATCTAAGAGAATTCGAGAATATCACTTTGTGTAAAAATGCGCCATGATCGTACAAAAAACAAACTCACAATATAGCCTCGCAGATATACATTGTGCACATACAGAAAACATAGTTTAAATTTTGACATTAAAAAATCACCGCTTTTGGCCGTAAGCCACCTATGCCCCTTCAGCGAAAATAGTTGGAACCTGACACATAGCTGCCATTCAAACAGACCTTATGAAGGCACTCTGGGAACGCTAATTTGCGTCTAGCAAACTAGGAGCCTACCACCTCAACTATAACGCTATTTTTGTGTATTTGCGCATCACAACATTCCAGTAGAAAAATTCTTAATTACATTACACTTAGATATTAATTAAAATTCCTCGACTATCCTGAGCAGAACCAAACTAAAATTTAGGGATATTTGTCATGATCAATAGCGAACTTAATGAGCAACTGAAAGAATCAGGCCTGATCTTCAACCAGTATTTATCATTGGTAAAAAATAAAAACCTGAATATCCCAAGCAGCTACCAACACGATGCAGAAAAAGCACAAATCGACTTTTTGATGTTCTCTCTGGATTCGGTAATCCGGCTTATCGCTCGCCACTCTTCTGATTCTGATACCAAAAATCAGATGTATGGCGAAGTTGAACAATTAAAACAAGCCCTGGAGAGCCCCCAAGACAAAAGCACGATGCTATATGTTCAGAAGCTGGAAAAAGCTGCTGACATCTACTCAGCTGTCTGTCACTAATGGCCGACAACTGTCATCGTTAACCGAAGATTCACTGGGGCTAGCCAGCCTGGGTAACGGGAAACCTGACACATTGCAGACATGTTAGCTAAATAAAATTTAGTAGATAATGAGCTTTTATATCGTTAATTTATTAGTTCTAGAAAGCGGGTGCTTTGATAGTGAATAGCACAAATGTTGTTTTCAATTATAGATTCAGCAAGTATCCCTGCTTTCAATATAAGTTTTTATATTTTAGATTCATCAGCTTCGTTCTGCGCTTTTTCAGCTATTAATGCCAATCTTAAGTGGTAATCGTCTCCACCAAATACACATTAGTGTGTCATTGAATTATTAAGGGAATAATTATTTATGTATCGTTCAAATTCGACATCTGGAACCATACTGTCAACAGTTTTCATGCTAATGGCTTTAAGCTATAGCAGTATCGTGTTTTCTGCAGGCCTATTTGATGATCTATTAGAAACCGCCATTGATAATATTTCTAAAGAAGTGATTAATAGTATCGACAAAAAAAGCACATATACGCCTAAAGAAGTTAAAGCTACTAAAACCACCGTTAACAAAGCACCTGCCAAATCAAACGTCAGTCAGGCTAAACGAAAGCGTCCGAATGAAGAGCATCACGATTGGGTAAGCTATAAAGACTGGTCAACCAGTATTGCTACTTTTAAAATGCAAGGCAAATGGACAACTATCTGTTCTTTGAGTACAGGTGCTTTGGGAAACAAAGGAATCAATATTGAAATACCTTGGGGGAGTATCGCCCCAACTACAATGCCAGAGGTCGTTTACTTTGAAACGGTACAAGCCAATCAAAGCACTATCTTTAAGCATAAGCAAGAAGTTGAATGGCGTATATACTCCAAAAGAGATGATTATAGTTTCCAAACTCATGCATTCGCCGGTATCGACAGCTCCGGAAACCACTACGTAGACAGTAAGATACTGAATAACTTAGACGCAAAGAAATCCTTACAGCTACTGCGAGCATTTGCCAAAGGAAATACGCTAGCGCTGTCTGATAGATATTCAGGCGTCGAATTACATACTGCATCTTTAAGTGGTTTTTCAGCCGCTTACCTTAAAGCAGCTGATTGGTGCGATTTTTCCGCCGATAGTGTGCTTAAAGTAGCCCCTTCATCGACTTATGTTCAAATGGTTGAACAATGACCCTATCCCTACACCCCAATTAGACAAAGATCTCCTTGAGACATATCAAGGCTGGGAAGCTTCAATACAGGCCTATTCCTCGGATGATGGTGACCTCGTCACCAGTTGTTCCATTCGAACGGGAGGCAATGGCTCTGATGCGATCCAAATATACGCATCAAAAAGAGATGTACTCCCCCCTGATGCTCCGTTAACAGTAGTCTTTCAAGAAGCCACTGCGCGTGGTTTGACAACGCGACTCAAAGAAAATGATCGGATCAGCTGGATTATTGATAGCCGTCACCACATGATCATCCATGTAAAGCTCCCCATAGAATTGGTGGTCTGACCAATAGCAATCTGCTTCTTGGTAATATCCCCTTACTTAACCGAAGTCAAAAGCAGAAGTGAAATGTCTGCAAATGGCCGATACCGTCATGGCTAATCGAAAATTAAGTGCTTGCAAGTCAGCCTAGATAACCGCAAAACTTGGCACATTGAGAACCAAATATGAGTCTAGAAAGCGAGGGATTTATCAGAGCTTTTGTTTACTTTCTGCTACAGCTAGATTCCATGGATTTTACACGCTAACTGATATTTGATCAGTCAAAAAACATACTAGGACGTAATCCAAAACGCTTAGACAGTCTTTCTATCGCTAACCGGGTTAACGGCCTCTTCCCGTTCAACACTCTAGAAACTAATGTTTTATCACCTATTTCAGGTAAATCGCTGCCTGTTAAGCTATGACTCTGCATTAATGCTTTAATCATTGCTATATCGACAGGTACCCCTTCAGCTTCTTGAATAAAAATGGATAATTCGGAATCATTATTTTCATACTCTTCTATTGCATGGCTCAACATATCAATAAGAGGATTCAGTGGGTCGTGCACTGTATCGCCTGCTGCTTCTAGAGCAACTTCAATTTCAGCAAGTGTTGCAATGTATTGTTCTTCATTTGTAATAGTTACGTAGGGAAGAGCTGTTGTCATAAACGTTTCGTATGATTCAAGCAATGCTGAGTTAGCCATAATATCCACCTATTTATTGCTTCTATATTTTTCTGTCAACTTGTCATAATCGGCATGGTTAACAATATGTTTGATATACATCCGCTTGTTAACAAACTGAATGAAGGCGAGGAGGCGCAGGTTGTTGCCTCCAACATTCAATACCCACCATTTATCTTTATATTTGAAGTTATCAGCAGTTGAATAAACTGCTCTAAGTTCTTCAGGAGTATTGAAGTCTGTTTTGTACAGAACTCTATACATCTCTAGTAGCGCTTCCTTGTCATTAGGATATTTAATCCCCCAGCACAGTAAAAGCATAAACATTATCGACAATGCTAAAATCCGCAGGCCCCCATAGCAAACTAATAGATAAAACCACATCGTAACAGCAATTAAACAATGAATTAAAGTGCAGACCGTAACTGTTCTAGTGATCATGGAACAATCCTTTGGACAAATATCACTGAGTGAGTACAAACGTAGCAAAATGACGGCTAACGCTCCTTCCATAGTAGCCAGGAATATGGCAAATTATGATTGATACATACCCGAGAATATAGGGATCTGTTCTTGTGCTTACCCCTCTTGATTTTTAAGGACTGTTATCTGATTATTAAGGATCACTATTTCTTCTTTAAGCTCTTTTATTTCGATGGCTTGAATGCTTTTCGTTCCGTTGAGGCCTAAGATTTTTTTATCAAGATTCTCTTTATCAAAATATAATTGAACTATGAGACTGGCGGTCGCCATAATAGAAACCACAGTAGCTATAACCGCGAGTATAATTATCGTTTTGGTAAAGGTTGTTGAGGAGGAGCTTGTCATAGAAACATCCAGTGGAGTTAAGATATCTACATATATATATCAATTATGTTTAATACAAGCTAGGGAATCAATAATGATTAAAGCAGAAAGCACACACCATATTCTCAATCGACCCCTGGAGCTTCCTTGTGGCGCTGTGCTAAAAAACAGGCTTGTAAAATCTGCCATGTCAGATTCTCTGGCTGATGGAAAAGGAAACCCAACACAAGCACAGATCCGACTCTATGAAAGATGGGCAGAGGGTGGGGTAGCACTCTCGATTATTGGCGAAGTACAAGGGGATGCACGCTTTCCTGAAAAGCCTGGCAACCTGGTTTTGGGGGTAAGTTCCAATCATGAAAATCTGCATGCATTGGCCAGTCGAGCTTCGATCAATGGTGCACATATATGGCCTCAGATAGGACACGCAGGAGCGTTGTCCCACATACCTATCAGCCGACCTAAAGGCCCTTCAGCTCTTGAGATTGGTAGTTTTCAATGTGCGGGTATGTCGATAGCTGAGATCGAACAATTACCAGATATCTATGCTAAAGCTGCAAAACTTGCCAAAGATGTAGGCTTTACGGGGGTTCAAATTCATGCGGGGCATGGCTTTTTACTGAGCCAGTTTTTGTCGCCATTATTTAATCGTCGTAATGACCAGTATGGCGGTTCAATTGAAGCGCGTGGTCAGATTCTTATCGAAATTATAGATAAAGCACGGCGCGCGGTGGGCCATTCATTTCCTATCGGCATTAAGATTAATTCATCTGATCAATTAGAAGGAGGATTGACACAAGCAGATGCTTTGGAGGCAATTCGAATTCTGGACCGAACCTCAATTGACTTGGTCGAGATCAGTGGAGGTACCTATTTCCCTGGCGTACAACCCAGTTCTGGGAGCCCAGGTGGTGGGGCATATTTTGTTGATTTTTCGCAAAGAGCGCAGCACGTCACTAATGTACCTTTAGTGGCGACAGGGGGATTCAAAACACGTGCTGAGGCACTAAGCTCACTGAGCAGCGGTGCTGTCGATATGGTTGGAGTGGCACGCGCTATGATATTAAACCCTGCGCTTGCGAATAGTTGGCTGGCTGAAACTGGCGGTGATCCAGATTTTCCAAGATTTGAATCTCCACCTCTTGGCGGAGTAGCTGCTTGGTATACAACACTGCTAACAGCTCTCGGCAATGACAATGAGAGCAACTTCACACTAGACATACCGTCAGCGATCCGTCTTTACGAAGAACGTGATGAGTTGCGTTGTATTAAGTGGCGCAAAAAGTTTTCAAATTTGTAGCCCCAGGCTTTGTCTAAACATTCGAACCATTTTAAGGAGTATTTCTTGGTTCTATTCGTGTCCTATTTTCCTGGAAAAGAATAAAAGAAT